>CADBOO010000017.1 GCA_902796225.1 uncultured Ruminococcus sp. | reverse complement strand
GTACCCATAACCCTTTCATTTGTATTTAAGCTCTTCAGAGATTCTTCTAACATCTCCTCAAAGTTTTCAGTTTCGTTTACGCTGGACGTGGTCAAATCACTCATTTTATCCAGTACCTCCTTTATAATCCTATCCGGAGTAGAAGCTCCGGCTGTCACGCCGAAAGTTTGAGCGTCGGCTAACATATCGGCGTCAAGCTCGTCCGCCGTCTGAACGAGAAAGGTGCGCTCACAGTTCTCCTTACAAATCAAATAGAGTTTATTTGTGTTGGAGCTGGAACGGTCACCGATCACGATCATACAGTCGGATTGTGCTGACAGCGTATGTGCTTCTGTTTGTCGCTTTGACGTAGCATTACATATTGTATCAAAAATTTTAGCATTTGTATATAGTTTTTTGATAATTTCTAAAGATTTTTTCCATGTTTTTTCATTAAAGGTCGTTTGAGCAACGACAGAAATGCCATTATTATTCTCTGTTGGAATTATTTTTATAATATCATTCAGTTCTTCTTCGTTGTTGAAGGTATAATACTTGCCGACACAATTGCTGATAATGCCCTGCACCTCGGGATGGTTTCGGTCTCCGGCAAGCAAAATCACCTTACCCTGCTCACTTTCATCACGCACGATCCGATGGATCTTTGATACAAAAGGACAGGTTGCGTCGATATAATCAATCCCGCGGCTGTTCAATTCATCGTAGACATTACGCGTCACGCCGTGCGAACGGATGATCACCGGCGCGTTCGTGCCGACGTCATCGATGCTGTCAACAACGGGAACGCCTTTCTCTGTCAGCTCGGCGACCATTTCGTTATTATGGATGATCGGTCCCAGAGTACAGCCGCCGCCGTTTTCCGCGACCTCATATGCGATCTTGACGGCGCGGTTGACGCCGAAACAAAATCCGGCGGTCTTCGCCAAAGTAATCTTAGTCACTGAGATCCTGCTCCCTCAACGCTTTGATATGATCCATGATGATGCGGCTGGCGTTGCGAAACTCTCGCGCGCCGCCTTTTTCGAAGCCCATGTCCTCCAGCGACAGCGGTTTTCCGTAATGGATGACGCGCTTTTTGCCGATATGGGTGATACAAACCGGGATCACGGGCGTCTTTGTATCCCACGCAATCAGGCTGACGCCGTTCTTTGGCGGAAGAAAATCATCTGTTTTGGAACGTGTCCCCTCGATGAAAATCCCCATCAGATTGCCGTTCTTGACGACTTCCTCGAAATGCTTGATCGCGCCGCGAGCAGCGGATGAGGATCGTTCGACGGGAAATGCGTCCAGCTTGCCCAAAAACCAGCCGACGAATTTCTTCTCGAACAGCTCGGCTTTTGCCATGAAATGAACTTCTCGCTTCAAGCCGATACCGAGCATGATCGGATCTACCGCCTCACGATGGTTGGAGGCTAAAATATACGCGCCGGTTGCAGGCACATTCTCTCTGCCGATATAACGCATATGCTTCTTCAGCTTCATGATTGGCGTGGTTACTGCGCGCCAGAAAAAGTAAAAGTGGTTTCTTTTCTTGCTCATAGTCTGCTCCTCATCAAATCGACCAGTTTATTGACAGACGTCTCCAGATCCTCTCCGGAGGTATCAACCATAATCGCGTCATCGGCGGGCTTAAGGGGCGCGATATCACGATGAGAGTCCGCATAGTCACGCGCGACGACGTCGCTGAGGATGTCCTCGTACCTGACGTCCATCCCCTTTTCGATCAGCTCGTCATAACGGCGGCGCGCCCTGCACTCGGGAGAAGCGCTGAGGAATATTTTGATCTGCGCATCCGGCAATACAACGGTACCGATATCTCTGCCGTCCATGATTACATTGTTTTTATGCGCCATATCGCGCTGCAGATCCAGCAGGAATGCACGCACCTCGGGTATTGCCGAAACAGCGGACGCCATCATTGAGATCTCCGGCGTGCGGATCAAGCCGGAAACATCCTCGCCGTCGAGCAGAACGATCTGTTCGTGCGCGTCGTTAAAGCCCAGTTCGACCTTGATCCCGTCCAGCATCGAGACTACGGACGCAGTATCATCGCCCTGATAGCCGCGGCGCTGTGCAGCAAGACCGATCGCTCTGTAAAGCGCACCGGTATCCACATAAATAAATCCCAGTGTTTTCGCAGCATAACGCGCGATCGTTGATTTGCCCGCGCCGGCGGGGCCGTCAATAGCAATAGCAGTAGACACAGTAATGCCTCCTTTATCAATTGTAGGGGCGAAATTGCCCGCTTGGTTCATTCTATTATTGCGGCGGATTGACCCGCAAGCCGACCGGTGGAATACGCGATCTGCAGATTAAAGCCGCCTGTGTACGCATCCAGATCCAGTACCTCACCGGCAAAATACAGCCGATCGATCAGTTTGCTCTGCATCGTACGCGGATCGATCTCTCTGACGTCAACGCCGCCGTGCGTCACGACAGCTTCCTTGATCGGTCTGAAAGCATGTATCGTTACGGTAAAGTGTTTTAATGTATACAGCAGCGCACGTCTGCTTTCAGCGGTAAGCGTATTGCATTTTGTATGTGCATCGATCCCTGCTCGTTTGAGGACGACGGGGATCAGTTTTTTCGGCAATAGCTTTGACATCGAATTGCCGATATCCTTATTTGCGAATTCTGCCAAATCTCTGAGTATGCGTTTATCGAGCGTTTCTTCATCCAGCGCCGGTTTCAGATCGATTGCGATCCGATAACGCGCGGGTGACATTTGCCGCATATGCGCGCTCGCAGACAGGATCACGGGTCCGGAAACGCCGTAATGCGTGAACAGCATCTCTCCGAAATCGTTATAGATTTCCGAATCGGTATGCGTATCGATCACATGGATCGAAACATTCTTAAGCGATAAGCCTTGCAACAGATGGATATCATCGTCGTCGCAAACCAGCGGTACCAATGACGGCAGCAGCGGCGTAACGGTATGACCGGCAGCCTTCGCAAATGTATATCCGTCTCCGGTAGAACCTGTCGCGGGATAGGATAATCCGCCGCAGGTCACGATCACAGCATCGCCGTATACCTCGCGATCATCCAGCCGGACGCCCTTGACGACGCCGTCTTCGATGATCAGGCCGTTGACCTGTCTGTTCACGACCTGAACCTTCAATTCCGTCAGGTAATCATATAAGGTATCAACTACATCCGCTGCCTTATCCGATTCGGGAAATACGCGATTGCCGCGCTCCACCTTGGTTCTCAGCCCGCGATCTTCAAAGAAGGCGACGGTATCGTAACAGGAAAAAGCGTTGATCGCGCTGTACATAAAACGCGGATTTGCCGTCAGGTGTGCGATGAATTCGTCATTATCGCAATAGTTGGTGATATTGCAGCGACCCTTTCCGGTGATTGCAAGCTTTCGTCCGACGATTTTGTTCTTTTCAAAGAGGATCACATCCGCGCCGTTCTCTGCTGCGGCGCCCGCAGCCATCATTCCTGCGGGTCCTGCGCCGATGACAATCACTTTACGCGTCATTCTTGTGCTCCTCTTCCGCCTCAAACGCATAGATTCCCTGCTCCTGCCATACCTGTTCCAGACTGGAGAAGGTGTCAATGATCTTATCCTTGCAGTTGATGACAATCGCAACCAGCAGCGCATTGATCAGGCTCAGCGGCGCGACGAGCGTATCGACGACAGATGCGATATCCGAACGCGCCAGTAACACGGAATCGGCTTTCCCGACCAGCGGTGAGATCATGCTGTCGGTGATCGCGATGACCTGAGCGCCTCTGTCGCGTGCAAATCCCATCGTATCGACCGCCATGATCGAATAACGCGGAAAGCTGATGCCGATCATCACGTCGCCTTCGCCGATACGGAACAGTTTTTCGTAAGTCGTCGTTTTGGAATTGGAATTCAGCAGATGGACGTTGCCGAAGATCAAATCGAGATAGTATCCGAGAAAACTGGCGATATAAGAAGCGGATTTAACGCCGAAGATATAGATATTCTTCGCGTTTATGATCGCCTGTACAGCCGCGCTGAAATCCTCGCGGGAAACTTCATCGATCGTTCTGCGGATCTTGTCGATATCCTGGTTCAGCACGCTTTCGACGACGTCGTTATCTCCGATGCGCCCGGTCGTCACCTCGATGCGCTGGATGGAGGTCAGCTTGTCGCGGATCATTTCCTGCATGGCTTTCTGCAGATACGGATAGCCGTCGTAACCGATCTGCGTCGCAAAGCGGACAACCGTGCTTTCCGAAACGCCGACGACCTCGCCGAGCTTGGCGGCAGTCATAAAAGCGGCGGAATCATAATGTTCTTCGATAAATGCGGCTATTTTTCGCTGTCCCTTAGAAAAGCCCTGACGGGACATATCGATCCGCACCAGTAAATTCGTCATCATATCAATCACCTATTTTACAATTGCTTTCATTTTATCACAGGAACTTGCAAAATTCAAGGATCATTACGCAATTATTGGGATTTATATGAAATATTTGAGAAAACAGATTGCAAAATCAGTCTTCTTCATCCTCTTTTTCTTTTGGGATCCGGTCAAAGACCTCCGCAACCTTATCGCGCTGCCAGAGCATCGGCGTGATACGCAGAGAGTATCCGTATCCGTTATCGCAGACCCAGTCGAACGGCTTTGCCTGCGGCAGTCCGTAAACGGACAGGAGCGTTGTCATCACGCCGCCGTGGGTGATAATCGACGCATCGGTGGTACCGGTCTTGATCAGACCGTCAACAATGCTTTCGAACACCAGACATACGCGTCGGGTAAAATCTGCGTTGCTCTCCCCTCTCGGCGGTTTGACAGAGGGATCGCCTGCGAGCCATTTCTGAAAGACTTCGTCGCCGGCTAATTCATCGGCGCTTTTGTTCTCCCACTCGCCGAAATGACATTCGTTGAGCTGATCAATGATCAGCGGCTCAATATCGGGATAGATAATCCTTGCCGTCTGTGTACAGCGCTTGAGCGGGCCGGAAAAGACAACCTTTGCATACGGATACGCCATCGTTGCATCAAGCTTACGGATCTCTGTCTTTCCTTTATCGGACAGCGGAACGTCGGTCACGCCGATATACCGTCCTCTCAGCGTAGGATTGATCGCGCCATGGCGGATCAAATGGATATAATAAGATTTCATCAATAACACCGCACTTTACAAATTGTATTATTTGTACTATACTGTTTGTATAATCTAATTCGAATCGGAGTGACGGATATGAACAGAGATTTTGCCCACACCATCACCTTACTGCGCAAAGAAAAGAAGCTGACGCAAAAAGAAGCCGCCGCATCCCTCGGCATCTCGCAGGCATTATTATCGCACTACGAAAAAGGAATCCGGGAATGCAGCCTGAGTTTTGTTGCAAAAGCCGCCGAATTCTACGGCGTCAGCTGTGATTATCTTCTCGGCAGAACCGCCGAGCGTGACTATGATATATCAGAGCTGACTGTCGAGACTGCTTCATCGACCAGGCAGAACACCGCGAATATGGTCAACCAGCGAATCATCAGCAATACGATCGGCATCCTCTATGACCGACTCACAAAAGTCGCAAGCAGAAAGCTGACACGAGCCGTCACAAATTATCTGATGCTGACAGAGTATCAGCTCTTTCGGATCCTGTACAGCGCCGACCCATCCGCACCGCAGGAGATGTTCACGGTACCGGTGACGGTCTTTCGCGGGTATGCGTCAGCGGCAAGCGAAAAAACGCTGACCGATATCGAGAATCTTTGCAGCGAAAGCAGCGATGAATACATCATCAGCCTGAAAGAGTCGGGGCTCTCTCCCGATCGGATCACCGAAGACTATCCGCAGTCAGCGGCATCGCTGTTCAACGTGATTCGTCACGCGGAGAGTGCAGTAAATAAAATAAAATGACAAGAATAGTGAAAAACAGGTGGGCAGAAA
Organism: uncultured Ruminococcus sp.; assembly: GCA_902796225.1. Lineage (GTDB taxonomy): Bacteria > Bacillota > Clostridia > Oscillospirales > Acutalibacteraceae > Ruminococcoides. The sequence goes on along the minus strand of CADBOO010000017.1, from coordinate 3,814 downwards.
ACCCACCTGTTGTTTTTTGATCATTATTCTTCGTAATAGTCGTTGTTGTCGGAAGGCTCAGGACCGCGTGAAACGATAATCACGACCTCTTTATCAGATTCGATCTTGTCTCCGGCTTTGTTTTCTTTATACTTGATGACCTTGCCCTCGGCATAGTCGGAACTGAATTCGACCTCCTGTGTGACGACCAGTCCCAGCTCGGTCAATTCTTCAGCCGCCGCTTTGGAAGACTTACCGACAATCTCGGGAAGCTCAACCAGACGCGGACCCTTACTGAGATCCAGATACAACACGCCGTTGGAATCAGGAGTACCGGCGGGAGGTTCCTGGCGGATAACAGAGCCTTTGGGGATATCATCGGAGAAATCGCCGTCAGAGGAAATCTTGATCGTGCCTTTATACGCGCTCTTGACTTCCTCAAGCGTTTTGCCGGTATAATCCGCAAGCACGTCGCCTGTCCAGCCTTCGATCGTCGGAGGCTCGGTCACAACGGTCGTCGGTTTCTGTTCAAATACGCCCAGATGCGGATCGCCCGACAGCCACCAAAGTCCGAGAGAACCGAAAACCAACAGCGAGAAGATCGCGGCGATAATGCCGACTGCCGTCGGATTGACATTGGTTTTTCGAGCCTGTTCACGCTTGATCGGCGTCATGCTGGCGGTACGCGAGATCTCGTTCTGGATTGCCTGAACGGTCGATGATACCGACAACTGCGAACGCAGATCGTCAAAGTCCGCGATACGATTCTCACGTTTCATCTGCAGACCGTTTGCCAGAGCAGAGACCACATGAGGCGGCAAGCGCTTTACAGTATTGGTACTGATCAGCAGACGGGCGTCTTTTTCTCTGTCCTTTGCGTTCGCAGGCAGCTTACCGGTCAAAGCAAAGAACATCGTCGCCGTGAAGCCGTATATATCCGTCGCAATATCCAGCGGAATATCACCGCTGTACTGTTCGGGAGCCGCACATCCGCTGTAGAGCTGAGATTTCAGCATCGTGCCGCGCTTGCGCTCATTCTCAGTAGCAAATCCGCCGAGCTTCAGTTTTCCGGTAGATGTGACATACAGATTTGAAGGAGAAACGGCATAATGTCCGATCCCCATTTTATGGAGATTCTCAAGCAGGGTAATGATCGGCATGAACAGCGGACGGGCTACATCCCATTCCAGATGACCGCCGTTATGATCGAGATAATCATTGAAAGAGATATGGTCATCATTCTCTTCAATGACATAAAATGTATTGTTTGCCGCAAAGGTGTCCAGAATCGCTACCGAAGCGGAATTATCCGACAGCGTCTTCATGGTTTCGAAATAATTCTGGAACGAAGTAAGCGCATCGTTGAAATTGCTCTTATCCTGCGGTGTGATAAACAGTTTTGTTTCGTCAACGCTGCGGTCGAACAGACCGATCGGCAAAAACTCGCGCACGGCGATAATCTTGCCGTTTGTCTTATCATAACCGAGATACCGGGTGCTTTCACCGTTTGTATCAAGGTTCTTGGCGACAACATATTTACTATTCAATACAGTACCGTACGGCAGGAACGGTGCGACCTGCTTTTCAGCATTATTAAAGCCGCAAACATCACATACCGAATCGGCAGCGGGTATTTCATTTAAGCAACCCATACATAAAGGCATAGTAATCCCCCTAAAAGTCGCATTTACTCATTTAACCAAAACATTATAGCACAACTCACACCTTAATATCAAGATAATCAAGGAAAAATGCGGTTACAGTCTTGTAACTTGAAAGCGCATCCATCCGCGCTCTCCATCAGCAATATCCGCGTACTCGGAAAAAAGGATATCCTCGTCGCTCGTAAACAGGTCGCCCTCGCGCTCGTCAAACCGTATATCCTGCTGTGACGTATCAAACCTCTGTGACAGCGGGATCACATTGCCGTTGTCGTCATAGGTAACAGGATCAGCGGACTTGATTTGTTCGGGGGTAAAGGCGATGTATTCCTCGTCGGAGTTATTCACTCCGTCATAGCCTGCTTTTTCCAAATCCTCACGCGCCTTGATACCGGCATAGTTCTCACCCTTGTGAGCGTTCAGCGCCTTGTAGCCTGTCCTTTCGTCTGCCGGGTTAGTGATATTCAAGTAGAACGCGCGGACATTCGGACCGTATCCGCCCGCGTCAATATCCCACGGACTGAAAAACAATCCCTGTATATCCATGTTGGAGCGACCCATCGTCCTATCGAACACAGTGAAATCAGCGTCGGTACCGTGATACACCTTGATCAGCTTGCCGTCCTCGCCTCTGATCCTGCTGTCAGCAAAAGCGCGTTCGGCTGCCTCATCCACCATCCGCTGTGCGGTTTCCATATCGCCGCGGTTGACTGCGGAGAGGTAGTCGGCGTCGCGGGATTGCTTCATACCCAAATCGTTTTTATCGTTTGTTTCTGCTGTTTCATTCAGCTCCTTTAAGTATTTTTCAAGTTTTTCCTGATAAGGAGCTTTTATATCTTGACTTTCGTCCTCGGATGTGTATATAATGGGGTTAGAGGATTTCCTACCATTTTTGAGCGCCCCATTCGGGGAAGAGCCCGCACGGTTAGGAAGTCTTCTTTTTCTTATATTGCCAATACTGTATACTGTTTCTATATCACCATTAAGAGCAGACGAAAATCTCACTCTATAATACTTCCCATCAAAATCCTTGAAGAAAGCGGTATAATAATTGAATCCATCCTCGCCGATGTCATTCTCATGCTTATTGTCAACATCATCTTTATGACTGTTGAACTTGGCAACCTGAATCAGCTCATCAATATGAGCAGCAGCCATTCCCTTGCGATAGTAGTCTTCATCAGATAAGAATTCTTCAATTTCATCTGCTATAGCAGACTTATGTCTATCGCTCAGCTTGTAAGCAGACCTTTCGGTAAGCACCAGAAAATGACCGTCATCTGTCGGAAACACAACATCCTTTCCGTTCCTGATAGAATTATTGATATAATCTTCAAGTTGTGTTTCCCACTGTAAGGGATCGTCACCTGTTAAAATGTTGCGTTCAGCTTCAACGTATTTATAGCCGTTTTCTTCACGCACCATCATCCTCACACCACCCTCATCGGTGGTGTTTTCTATATACGCCGCGTTATCTGCCGCTGTTCTGATACCCGCGACAAATCTGTCGAGGATATCTCTGTTTTCCCGCGCCATGCTTGCACCGATCTTGCCGAGGTCGGACTCGGGGGATAAGCCTGCAAAGTATTTCTCGATCTTGTTGACGATCTTTTCCAGAGCGTTCTTGATCGATTGCCACAAGCCTTTATCGGTATTGTACAGCTCTTTGGACTTCTCCGTGAGATGTGCGTCACGCAGGAATGATTCAGACAGACGCGCAACGACTTCCTCGTATGCAACATCGTATTTGAGGTTTCTATGTTTGTTCATTTCCTCGTATACAGCCTGTCGGATAGACCCGCCGCGCTTCGAGTAGTTCTCAAACAGATACGCCGCGTATTTGTCGAATTGTTCGGGTGCAAAGTCGCGCATAAAATGCGTCAGCTCATGGGAAACGGTGAATAGGATCAGACCTTGTCCCTGTGCGCCGGAGTTGATATCGACGTATATCTCGCCGTCCTTATAGAATCCGTTCGGGCTTTGACCGTTATCGCCGGTGTACTTAGACGTGTACTTGCCGTCTTTCAGCTCCGACTGGAAAAAGCGGAAGTTGATACCGGTTGCGTCCGACAACATGGTCACCGTGTCAATGCTCGTAGCCTGCAGATTATTCAGCGCAATTCCGTTACGCTTTATCTGTCTGTGCCGGTTACCTTGTCTTCGGAGCGTCACCT
>CADBOO010000016.1 GCA_902796225.1 uncultured Ruminococcus sp. | reverse complement strand
CACACGTGTGTTCAATACGGCAGCCGCGATAGTTCTCCCAATCCTTACAGAAATACGCGACGTCAGCGGTGGATAGCTTAGCCAACGATTGCGCAAGGAACCAAAGCGGTCTTGCGTCATGCGGAGCGTCTTTGAAAAAGCTGTCGACAACTTCGATATCATCTCCGTATTTTTCCTTAACGCTTTTGATGGCGGCTTCTCTTTCCTTTTCGATCTGTTCGTTTGTCTTGTCCCTCATGGGCTGACTGATAAATAATCTTTTTGGCATCTAATCACCCCTATTCCTTTTTATCGTCGTCGGGCTTATTCTCTGCGCGTTCCTCGACCTTATTCTTTAATGATTTGATGATGTTGACCAAAAAGCCCGGAAGCGGCACATCGAGTTCGCCGAGATTCTCGAGAATGGAGATCAGCTCATTGATGATTAGCCAGACGGTGATGATCATGCCAAAGCAGTAATTAATTTGCAAGTCGATGCCGATCTTCAACAGCGCGGAGCCGATCAAATAATCCGCGACCATACCAACGGCGACGAGCGCCAGATATCCTGCCTTTTTGAGGATACCGAGAACGCCGACGCGCGAACTGAGCTTGCCGCTGTATGCCGCGCCTGCCATGCCGGTGACATAGTCGATCACCATGACGGCCGCCAACACGACCAACGGGATCAGCAGTACATTAAAATATGCCGCCAGCGCTCCGAGCGCTCCGGCGATGATAAGGTGGAAAAAATCTTTCATTGAAATCAATCCTTTCTGTTAAAAACGCAAAGCACGCCGAGTGACTCGACGTGCTTTGTTTTTGTTGTTCTGCTCACTCTGCCATCTGAATCAGAATCACAGCAGTGCGTTTAATACACTCTGCGCATAAATTCTTTTTCCGACAATTCCGGGATGTAACCCGTCTCCCGGATGCTCGTCGCTAACAGGCAACCCTGTGCTGTCGCTTGTTAGATTCTCAATCCAATCGTTACTGTAGGTTGGGATTGGGAAATCAAAACCATTGATTACAGAACATCCGTTAATTAATGCCACATTGCATATAGCACCAGCTATTGCCGGAAGTTGAGAAAGTCTAACGGCGCTGTCAGCACGACGAATCGGCGTTATGAATATAATCTTTGCGTTAGGCGCTTTCGTTTTAATTGCCGTGATTACATTCTGAACTTCGGAACGAAGAGCTTCGGCAGTTGTATGATAATTCGAATCGTTGGTTCCTGCGGCTACTATGCAAACATCACAATTAACCCAGTTATCAGAAGGGACTCCTTCGATTTGGGTCATGATTTTTAAGTCGGGTCTGGTTTCAGATGGAACGAACGCTGCCGATCCAACGCCATAATTATACTCAGTACATCCGGTTTTATCTGCAATTATACTCCCCCAAGTCAACCGTCCATGGGAGTTCGTAGTAATGCTATCGCCAAATATGAACAATCCTTTTCCGCTTTGTAGTTCAATAGGTTTATCAACGCAGGTATGCACGAAGTAATCAGCAATTTCCACATTCGGATTAATCTTCTTTGTGAGATCAATCCATACGCCCTCTCCGTTACTATCAACCGTTCTATACCAGCTTTCGGCAGCATTATGATAAAACTGAACACCGTTCTTTGCAGAAGCAGAAGCCGTATAATACATTAAATATCCAGTGCTTCCATAAGACGGAAGATTGGCAACCATTGCCTCTGTAATGCCGCTTTGGATACCATACGTTCTGTTAGGTGTCAAACTATTTGCATCAGGGTAGCTTGCGTAGTTTGATGGCGTAATGGTTGTAGTTGGTTGCATCATCTTATCTAGAGATGTTTGAGATGCAAGCTGTCTCCACGCACCTGCTCCACTACTATTAACCGTTCTATACCAGTTTTCAGTCTCGTTATGAAATAACTGAACGCCGTTTTTAACGGAAGCAGAAGCCGTATAGTACATCAAATATCCTGTGCTTCCATAAGACGGAAGATTACGTACCATATTACTGTTAACAGCGCTTTGTATACCATAAGTTCTGTTTGCGGTAAAGTTGTTTGCATCGGGATAGCTATCGCAATTACTTGTCGTAATGACCACTTCTGGTTGAATTGCTTTATCTAGAGAGTGTTGTCTTGCTAACTGTACCCATGTACCAGCACCTGAGCTATTGACAGTTCTATACCAATTTTCGGTTCCGTTATGATATAACTGAACACCATTCTTACTTGAACTAGAAGCCGTATAGTACATCAAATATCCAGTACTTCCATATGAAGGAAGATTATTTACATATCCGTAGTCTGGATCGGGTGTTTCTCCTTCGGGTGGAACCGGCCCGATAATGAGCGAGGAAATACCATAAGCTCGGTTTGGCGTAAAGCTGTTTGCGTCACTGTAATCCTGCCAGTTGTCCTTAGTAATTATCACAGTTGACGGCTGAACCGCTCTCTTAGACAGTGTGTTAAAATCCGACAGAGGCGCTTTGAGAGCGAGGGCAGTATCAATATATTCGGTATCGTAAAACGACTGACCGCCTTTGCTGGTACCCTTATGATTAACCGTATCACCGTAGAGCTGTCCGCTCGGCATAGCGGCGATCTGATCGGAGGACGGATTAAGGGAAACTAAGTCCATTTTAGCGTTGATCGAGTCGTCCGGATCGAATGCGGTCCAAGCGCTATCCCATGTTACGGTGCCGCTATTTGCAATACCCTTCCTTCTGTAGAACTTTCCATCCATATCCCAACGGATTTGCGCAACCTCTACATCGACATAGTTTTTACCGCCGCAAAACCGAAGCCAACCACAAGGGCTTCCGTTTCCTTCTCTAAAAACGCGATAGTCAACATTATTTTCAATTGCGCTGTCAACATTCGGATATGGAGATGATCCTCTCATCTGAACATTTTGAACAGAATCAATCACTTCATTGGTGACCGCCTCGATTCCATCCTCAATCTTATTGAGATTCTCCTCATTAAGCGCAGGAGCCTGTCCGTTTCTCCATTCTGTTTTGTTATAACGATTCATTTATTTCTTCATCGTTCTCCTTTCCCATAATTTCGACGCCTTTTGCCTCGATCTCGACCGTCATTCCGTACATTCCCTTGATCTTTCTGGAGAGGACAATGCTCTCGATGAACGAAACCTCGGGATCGTTGGCAGGCAAGCGAACCCGATCGCCGACCTGCACCCACCAGCGGTTGAATATCGACGCCTTGAACGGGCGGTATCGATACACAGCGCCGGTGATCTTTGCGGTACGATCAGATGATTTTGCCTCTTCCAGATTTTCAATGATCGGCTCAACATTATTCCAGTTTCCACAGCTGTTCAAAACAAGATTATCTGAATCGTAACGACTGTATTCTTCATAGGGATCGACATGAAAGAATCCATGATTTCTGCCTTTGTTGAACTCAAACTGTACCCATCGGATCTCTTTGGTAACAAAATCATCATAATCGAATCCGTTGATCGAATAGGACGAGATATCATAGATCTGATTGACAGTTTGGTAAGGTGCTATCACGCGAGGCCGTGCCCGAGCGCCGGTAAGCACTGTCGGAGTATCCTCGATCAGAAAGACGCCGTTGAGCTCACACAACCATCGATACAGATCCAAGAAGGTCGTTTTGTTATCGGCAATCTCCTGCCAGTAAGTATCGTACATCCCCAGTTCCGTTCCGGCATTGATCAAACTTAAAGGGTCAAATTGAATCCTGGCTTTTCCGAAAAACCAATTCATTATCATCGAAAAATTAAAAGGAGATGTATCGTATATATGCAGATAATTATACACACGGTTCTTACATTTGATCGTGGAAGAATAATACATCCGATCAAAGGCGATGAGCTTCTTGACTCGGTAATTACTTGTCTTTTTGCACGAATAGATCGGGCCGACAAACAGCACATATGGATCGGTAATACGAGTATTCGGATATAAATCGTCCCTCGGGTACAGAGAATCGGATGGATATATACCCCCTTGATATCGGCTCTGTACCGTCACGACAATTTGCTTACCGCTGAGATCCTCGGCGACATCGACCAGGCTGAGAGTCAGCTGAGACGGAATACAGCCGCCGATCTTGAGCTCCTGATCATCACAGATCGACTGCTCGATCTCTAAGCTCTCCGACACAATGTTGGAAGGATCCAGCGGAACGGGATTGCTCCACACGCCTGCGACTTTGCTTTGGATCCCGATCGTGACGACGTTGTCGTAACTGCTGACGAGCAGGTCGTCGATCGCATATAATTCTGATATCATATTCTCACCTCGTCAATACTCGATCAGCTCGAACGATATCGGATTATAGTAGATCGTGTCAGCGTTAAAGTCCATCACCGAGAATTCCACATCAGGCAGATAGAAGGTGCCGGAATAATAGCTGTTTGTCTCATCATTCCAGTATTCCACATACACGTTGCGCTGGTGCGACGCGGCGTATCCCATACGGCTTTGCAGATCGATCTTCTCATCCAGTGTCAGGATGTGCGTCGTGAAGCGGATGGAGGATCGCGTATGCGGCATGGTTGCCCTGTGGAGGACGCCCGTCTGATCAACCTGTGCGTCAGATTCCTGGCGCTGAGAGGGAGTGGATGAATAATCGGTAAAGTAGTTGCCGGGGATCACATTACCGTTGATCTTGAGGATCCACCCTTCATAGTTGTTTGCCAATACTCATCCCTCCCCTACCACGGCAGCGAGCCGTAACGTGTTTTATACAATCTGACCTGCTCGACGAACTCCTCGAATAAGGTCTTGCCGTTCAGTGTAGCGACAAACTGATAGGTGTTGCCGCCGTTCTTCGTGTAGGTCACAAACTGCTCATACAGCCGCTTGAGGTAATCAAGGATCGACTGCAGCAGGGTCGCGTCATACTGATTGCCGGCGTTCATCATGTTCTGCAGTTTGCTGAGCGGAGAGACGACCTCCGGGTCACCGTTGCCCGCGCCGGCATTATCGCCGATGAGAGCAAGGGTGGGCGCTGTTACGATATCGCCCTTTGCGAGCTTAGGAATCAGCGGCGGTTCTGAGGGCATTTTGAACTCCCAGTTCTGACCGAACAGCTTTCCGATCGCGCCGGCGACACCGCCGATCGCGTCGACAATGCCGCGAACGACATTATAGATCCCCGTCCAGAGCAGATTGATGCCGTCGATGATCAGATTCACGACGCCTTTCAGAATCGACCAGATCGCGTTCCAGATTCCTTGGAAGGAATTTTTGATTCCCGACCAGGCTTTTTCCCAATTACCGGTAAAAACGCCTGTGATAAAATCGATCAGACCGCTGAACATGTCGATGATTCCGCCGATCACGCCGCCGATGGTGCTGAAAACAGTGCTGAACACGGCGCCGATCGCATTCAAGGATGACGAAATCATAGGACCGACATACTGAATGATCCAATTCACGACCGGAGAAAGATAATTATTCCAGCAAACTGCGATCAATTCTCCGACTTTGCCGATATATTTTATGAGCTTTTGAAAGACCGGTGACAACCAATTGTTCCAAGCGTCGGTCACCACACCCTTGATATAGTTCCAGACGGGCATGACCCTCTGGTCCCATAAGTTCATAAAAGTGGTACCGACATTGGTGATCGCGTCGCAGATCTGGCGAAAGATACCTTCGCCGTCACCGTTCCACCAGCCCGACAGCGTCGAGCCGATATCACCGAACACCTGACAGAAGAAGTCCATCACATCAGCGCCGATCGTTTGGAGATTGTCAAAGAACAAACCGATCGTTTCAGCGTCTTTCTCCAGCCAGTCGGCGAGCGATTCACTCGCTATGGCAAACGCGCCGGATATGATTGTACCGATACCGCCGTAAAAATCGGTGAAGCCGGAAAGAAGATTGGCGATAGACTCTTCCATCCGCAGCCGCATACGGTCGATGCTGTCACCGACAATATTGCCGATATTTTCAAAGGCTCTGCCGAGCCCGTTGAATCTTCGGGTGAAGTTATTCCCGATCGTATTGATGTAACCGATGATCTTGCCTTTATCGCGTTTCAGCCATTTGTCAACGCCGCCGGTGATCGTCTGAAACGACTTACCGGTGATCTGAACAAAAGCGCCGACCGCCGAGCCTAACGCGCCGAAGGCAGCCTGTCCGACCTTTTGCGTCTGATCGAATGCTGCTTTCGCAATCGGCTTCAAGCTGTTGAAAATGCTCTTGCAGTTGTTGCCGATCGCAGACCAATTGACCTTATTGATGCCAGCCTGCACTTTATCGACAAAGTTTTTGAAGCCGGATTTCTCATAGAAATCCTTGAAGGCGTTCTGAAACTTTTTTGTAATACCGTCGGCGGCGGTATTTGCCTGCGCTGTCAGCGCGTTAACGGCGGAAGCGTTTGATCCGCCTGAGGAAGCGTCGGAGCTGTCATCGGATCCGCTCGAGGATCCCGAGATCACATTGAGCTTATCAAAGGAAGCGACGCCGCGCTTTGCTTCCTCATTCGTGCTCTTGACCTCGTCGGTCAGCTCCTCTTGGTTATCGGTCGCGGTAGCGATCGCGTCGGAGGTACCCTGTACCGCCGAGGTTGTATCTTCGGCTGTTTTCCATCCGAACGCGTTTCCCAGTGCGTTCGCCGCGGTTCTCGCCGCGTTTGTCAGCGCGGTCAATCCGGCGGTAATCTTCTGAATCACGATGACAGCAGCGCTCAAAATCGGCTTTCCGATCACGGCGGTAAACTGTCTCCACGATTCTTTCAGATTGCCCATGACGTTTTCGAGACCATCCGACTCGCGAGCCGCCTGTCCGAGTGCGCCGGAGGCGGCGTTGGCGTCCTTGACCATCTGCAAAAGGGTCAGCTGTTTCTGCGATTCAGATAAATCTTTGAACGACTTGCCATACAGCTTGTTTGCCGCCGTATTTCGTGTGGTCTCGGTGCAGGAAAGACCGAGGGCGGCGTCGTTAGCATAGTTACCTTTGAGGAAGGCTTTCAGGCTCTCGGCGGTATCCTCGAGAGAGCGATCATAATACGCGGCGCTGTCAGCGGTGACCTGCAGCGCTTCCTGCATCATTTTCAGCGCGTCAGCCGATTCCATGCCTGTCGTTTTCGCGAAGGCGTAGATCGAGGTACCGACGCCCTGCAGGCGGCTCTTGACGATACCGCTCTCCTTGGCAACCTTATCCATCGCGGCGGTCGCACTGTCTGACAGATTGCCGAAGGTCTGCTCAAACTGAGAATTCGCCGCCTGTACTTCGGCGGCAGATTTGACCGTTGCCTTGGTGAAGCTGACAACCGCTTTGACGGAAAATGCCGCCGCGACCGTCTTTCCGATCTTGTTGAACGCGTTCGAGATCTTTGTCCCCACTGCGTTCGCCTCGGCAGGGACCCTGCTGACTTCGCGGTTAAAGTCTCGCTTGTCCAATTTGAGACCGATATTGATCTCACCTATTTTGCCCAATCTGTCACCTCCTTACAGTGAAGCGAAGAAGCTCTCCATCTGATCCAAAAAGGCTTTGTGGGCTTCTTCGTCTTTGTTAACTTGTGAGTGCTTTGCACGCCAGTCGTTTCGGATCTTATGCTGTGCCGGCGTATAATGCTCGAGAACCTTCGGATCGTTCTCGGAACGGATCTGAACCAGTTTCCCGAGCGGAGTATCGGGATCCATGCCTGCCAATAAGGAATAGAACTCATCGCAGGTCATT
>CADBOO010000015.1 GCA_902796225.1 uncultured Ruminococcus sp. | reverse complement strand
GAATAGGGTAAATATCCCCGAACAGATTTGAAAGGAATATGAACATGAAAGCAAATATCTATCGCTCCGTGTCCTGCGGAGATTTACGCGAAGAGCATATAGGCGAGGAGGTACGGCTTGCCGGATGGGTTGAGAATATCCGCGACCACGGCGGCGTTATGTTCCTCGATATCCGCGACCAGTACGGTGTGACCCAGGTCGTTGTCCATGACGATAGCCTTTTAGAGGGTGTGAACCGCGAGTGCACCGTCACGATCTCCGGCAAAGTTGTCAAGCGCGACGAGGAGACCATCAATAACAAGATCGCGACCGGTACCGTAGAGGTAGCCGCCGAGACCTTGACCATCCTCGGCAAGTGCAAGAACAACCTGCCCTTTGAGGTCGTGTCCTCCACCGCGTCCAACGAGGACGTGCGTCTGAGATACCGCTTCCTCGACCTGCGCAATCCTAAGGTGCATAACCGCATCCTGCTGCGCTCCGAGGTCATCACCTTCCTGCGCAACAAGATGAGCGAGATGGGCTTCATGGAGATCGCTACTCCGATCCTCGGCGTGTCCTCTCCCGAGGGCGCGCGCGACTACCTCATTCCTTCCCGCAAGCATAAGGGCAAGTTCTACGCGCTGCCCCAGGCGCCGCAGATCTTCAAGCAGCTTCTGATGGTATCGGGCTTTGATAAGTATTTCCAGATCGCGCCCTGCTTCCGCGACGAGGATGCGCGTGCCGATCGTTCTCCCGGCGAATTCTACCAGCTCGACTACGAGATGGCGTTCGCGACCCAGGAGGATGTGTTCGACGTCGCCGAGGAAGTCCTCTATGAGACCTTCAAGAAATTTTCTTCTAAAGAAATATCCAAGCCGCCGTTCAAGCGCATTTCCTTTGCCGAAAGTATGCTGAAGTACGGCACCGATAAACCCGACCTGCGCAATCCGCTTGAGATCGTCGAGATCTCGGATATGTTCGAGCAGACCGATTTCAAGCCCTTCCTCAAGAAGACCGTGCGCTCCATCAACGTCCCCGGCGCGGCGAGCTGCTCCAAGAGCTGGTTCAAGAAGATGGAGGAGTTCGCGCTGTCCATCGGCATGAAGGGACTCGGCTATGTCAAGGTCACCGACGAGATGCTGTTCGACGGCCCGATCGATAAGTTCCTCAAGCCCGGCGACAGGGAAGAGCTGATACGCCGCAACGGCTCCAAGGCTGGCGACGTGATCTACTTCATCGCCGATACCGCCGCCGAAGCGCCCAAGCTCGCGGGTCAGATCCGCACCGAGGTCGCGACACGCCTCGACCTGATCGACAAGAGCCGCTTTGAATTCTGCTTCATCGTGGACTTCCCGATGTTCGAGCAGGATGAGGAAAGCGGTCAGATCATCTTTACCCACAACCCGTTCAGTATGCCCCAGGGCGGTATGCAGGCGCTGCTGGAAAAGGATCCCTGCGATGTGCTGGCGTACCAGTACGACGTCGTCTGCAACGGCGTAGAGCTGAGTTCCGGCGCAGTCCGCAACCATGACCTCGATATCATGGTCAAGGCATTCTCCATCGCGGGCTATACCGAGGACGACCTCAAAGCGAAGTTCAGCTCCCTCTACAACGCATTCCAGTACGGCGCGCCGCCTCATGCAGGCATGGCGCCCGGCGTCGACCGCATGATCATGCTGCTCACGGAAGAAGAGAATATCCGCGAAGTCATCGCCTTCCCGATGAACTCCAACGCCCAGGACGTCCTGCTCGGCGCTCCCGGCGAGGTCAGCGAGCAGCAGTTGAGAGAAGTGCATATCAAACTGCGCTAAAGCCTTCCCCTTGAGGGGAAGGTGTCGCCGCCGATTGAGGCGGTGACGGATGAGGTGGAAACCTATCCGATATAACAATTTACGGCATGAGGAGGAAACGCTTCCACCTCATCCGACCGATTCTTGCGAATCGCCCACCTTCCCCTCAAGGGGAAGGCGATCAGAAAGGATTGATACAATGGTAACCCGAGAAGATATCGAAAACATCGCGCTGCTGTCAAAGCTGTTCGTCGATGAAAAAGACCTCGACAGTCTTACCGAAGAGATGCAGAAGATCGTGTCCTTTGCCGACACCATCAACAATGCCGAAGTCAGGACAGGCGAGTTTGATAATATCAACAACCTCAGTAATGTGTTCCGCGCGGACGAGGTACTGCCTTCGCTGCCGAGCGCAGAGATCCTGAAGAACGCCCCCGAACAGGCAGAGGATCATTTCCTCGTCAGAAAGAGAGCGTGACCATGGGACAGATCAAACGCATCCATGAGATGCTCCAAAGCGGCGCGATCACCTGCACCGAGCTGACACAGAAGTACCTGACAGAGATTGAAAATTCCAATAAAGAATTAAACGCCTATATCACCGTCACCCCCGATGTGGCGCTTGCACAGGCAAAAGCGGTCGATGAAAAGCTCGCCCGCGGCGAAGAGATCGGACTGCTTGAGGGTATCCCGATGACGCTCAAGGACAACATTTCCACCAAGGGGATCCTCACCAGCTGCGCGTCTAAGATCCTCACCGGCTACAAGCCGATCTACGATGCGACCGTCTATGAGCTGCTGCAGAAAGAGGGCGTCGTCATGCTGGGCAAGACCAACATGGACGAATTCGCGATGGGCTCCTCCTGCGAGACCTCCTATTACGGCGGCGCTAAAAATCCGCACAACACCGACCATGTATCCGGCGGTTCATCGGGCGGCGTAGCGTCTGCAGTCGGCGGCAATCTTGCCGTTTACGGTCTCGGCAGCGACACCGGCGGCTCGATCCGCCAGCCCGCGTCATTCTGCGGCATCGTCGGTTTAAAGCCCACCTACGGCGCGGTATCGCGTTACGGACTGATCGCCTACGCCTCGTCCTTCGACCAGATCGGGCCCATCACCCATGACGTCGAGGATGCTGCGATCGTCTTTGATGCGATCGCCAAGTACGACGACCGCGACAGTACCTCCCGCGGCAGCGAGCCTACTCTGCCGACCCTGCACGATGAGATAAAGGGCATGAAGATCGGTATCGCCAACCAGTACCTCAACGGCGTGCGCGAAGACGTCAAGGCGGCGGTTCTCGAAGCCGCAAAGTCCTATGAGGAAATGGGCGCAGAGATCGTTTACTTTGATCTGCCCGAGCTGGAATTTGCCCTGCCGTGCTACTACATCCTCGCGATGGCGGAAGCGTCGTCCAACCTCGGACGCTACGACGGCATCCGTTACGGCTACAAGGCGGAGCATTATATCGGCACGCACGATATGATCTGCCGCACCCGCAGCGAAGGCTTCGGCAAAGAAGTCCGGCGCCGTATCCTGATGGGCACATACGTCCTGTCTGCGGGCTACTATGACGCATATTACAAGAAGGCTGTCAACCTGCGCGGCGCGATCGTCGAGGCATTCGACCGTGCATTTGAGAAGGTTGACGTGATCTTAGCTCCCACCGCACCCGTGACCGCGTTCAAAAACGGCTACCTCTTCGGCGAAGAGACCGATCAGCTCGAGCAGTATCTGTCGGATATCTGCACCGTGCCGGTCAACACCGCCGGACTGCCCGCGGTATCGATCCCCTGCGGCGAGGACAGCGAAGGTCTGCCGATCGGTATGCAGATCATCGGCAAAAAGTTCGACGAGAAAACCATCCTCAACCTCGCTTACAAGTACGAGGAGAAGGAAGATAAATTCAAAGAAACGAAGTGGGGTGTCAAGCTGTGAAATACGAACTGGTAGCGGGCTTTGAGACCCACGTAGAGTTATCCACCGAGACCAAGATCTTCTGCTCCTGCACCACCGCGTTCGGCGGCGACCCCAACACCCACTGCTGTCCGGTTTGTATCGGACTTCCCGGTACGCTCCCGAAGCTGAACGAAAAGGTCGTCGAGTATGCGATCATGGCGGGACTTGCCACCAACTGCGAGATCGCCGGGATCGCCAAGATGGACCGCAAGAATTACTGCTATCCCGATCTGCCCAAGGCGTATCAGATCAGCCAGTATGATAAGCCGCTGTGTCAGCACGGCTATATCCGGCTCAGCAACGGCAGAAAGATCCGCATCCTGCGCATCCATATCGAAGAGGACGCAGGCAAGCTGATCCACAACCACGGCGATACCTACGTCGACTATAACCGCGGCGGCGTACCGCTGATCGAGATCGTCACCGAGCCGGATTTCCGCAGTATCGACGAAGCCAAAGAGTACGTCGAGCGGCTCCAGCAGACCATGCGCTGGATCGGCATATCCGACTGCCGTATGCAGGAAGGCTCCATGCGCTGTGACGTCAATATCTCCGTCCGTCCCGAAGGCAGTGAGAAGCTCGGCACCCGTACCGAGATCAAGAACATGAACTCCATCACCAATATCGCAAAGGCGATGGAATATGAATACGAGCGCCAGTGCGAGCTGATCGAATCCGGCGGCGCAGTCGTGCAGGAGACCCTCCGCTATGACGATGCGACGGGTACGACCTCATCGATGCGCTCCAAAGAGGACGCTCACGACTACCGCTATTTCCGCGAGCCGGATCTGGTGACGATCGCCGTACCGCGCGAGAGAGTCAATGAAATCGAGGCGCGCCTCCCGGAGCTGCCCGGGCAGAAGTTCACCCGCTATACGCAGACGTTCGAGATCCCCGAAAAGGACGCTGCCCAGCTGACCAAGTACCGTTCTATCGCCGAGTACTTCGATCAGGCGATCGAGGGGCTGAAATCGCCCAAGACCGCGTCCAACTTCATCATCGGTCAGATCTTCCGCAGACTCGAGACCGAGGCGGATAAAGAGGCGTTCGACGTCAGGACGACCGCCAAACAGCTCAATGAGATGTGCAGGCTCCTCGAAGCCGGTAAGCTCAAAAACAACCTTGCGAAAAAGACGCTTGAGCAGATGCTGGATACAGGCAAGCCCGTGACGGAATTCATCAGCGAATCCGATATGGCGGGACTGGATGAGAATACCCTCACCGAGTATTGTCAGAACGCGATCAACGCCATGCCCGCGGCAGTCGCCGACTATAAGGGCGGCAAAGAAAAGGCGCTGATGGCGATCCTCGGCAACGTGATGAAGCAGAGCCGCGGCAGAGCTGACGCCGCAGCCGTTACCGCAAAGCTCAAAGAATTGATCGGATAAACGAAGATGACCGCCGACGGTATTTCGGCGGTCTTTTTTTGTGACGTTGATCGGTTTATGCTCGGATATCGGCACACTGTATATTTCTGTAGGGGAATTAAAACATGATTAGTCCTGCTTTTTTCGTGCGATCCGACCTGATGATTGACAGCATCTGCAAGATGGTGCTATAATGATCGGTAGACAATACCATTCGATTCTATGTAAAAGGAGCTGATACGATGTCGGATTATCAGAATAACGCGAATTACCAGGGTGCAGGGTATCAGAACAGCGTGCCCCCTCAGGGTCAGTATGCCCGACCGACCAAGTTCTGTCAGTATTGCGGCAATCAGATCGACGTCAATGCGGTCGTGTGTCCGAAATGCGGCTGTCAGGTGGGTCAATTCCAACAGCAGCCTCAGCAGACGGTCGTTGTCAATAACAGCAACGTGAACACGATCGGAATGGGCAGACCGAGAGATAAGTGGGTCGCGGTACTGTTGTGCTTCTTCCTCGGATTTCTCGGCGCACACAAGTTTTATGAGGGCAAAGCCGGCATGGGTATCCTGTATATTCTCACCGTCGGACTCTTCGGCATCGGCGTGCTGGTCGACTTTATCACGCTGCTCTGCAAGCCGAATCCCTACTACGTCTATTAGAAAACCGGCGTATTACGATGCGATGGGGAGGGGAAACGCTCACCCCTGAATCTTACTGAAGGAGTCGTCACATGAACGAAATCAAGCCCGGGATCACCGGAGAAAAATCTGTCGCCGTCGTCATGGAGAATACCGCGATCGCGATGGGCAGCGGTACGCTCAGGGTATTTGCTACGCCCGCGATGATCGCGCTGGTTGAGGGCTGCTGTGCCGAGAGCGTCGAGGAACTGCTCGGCGACGGGATCACCTCGGTCGGCACACAGATCCATATCGACCACCTGTCCGCATCCCCTGTCGGTGCCGGGATCGTCTGCAAAAGCAGGCTGGTCGCCTATGACGGCAGACGGCTGGACTTTGAAGCGGAAGTCTTTGACAACGCCGGTCTGATCGGCAAGGGTACGCATACGCGATACACCGTCAAGGCTGACAGCTTTCTCAAAAAAGCGAATGCCAAGCTGGAGAAATAATTCTTTTTCAGAATCATTCTGTTCGGCATTTTACTGAACAGCTGTCCGGCATTTTGGCGAACCTGTCAATAGTATTCCGGCTGCTTTGGATGTATCGTATTGATCATATGATACAGGGAGTGGATCACACGAAAAAGATCGTTGCAATTCTGCTGCCGGAAGAATAAAGCATAACAGTACCGCCGCTGCGAATCATGCAGCGGCGGTTTCCTTTTCGGCATTTATAATTTCTAATTTCTAATTCCTAATTCCTAACTCCTAATTCCTAATTCCTAACTCCTAATTCCTAACTCCTAACTATATTATTCGTATTCAACAACGTTGACCCAGCGGTCGAGGAATGCCTGTTCGCTTTCCTTGCCTTTGACGCTCTGGGTACAGGCGACGATCGGCATCCAGCGCTGGACATACTGCTTTGCGGTATCGGTCTCTTTGCAGAAGAGGTTGAGGTACTTTTCCGCGATCTCATCCTGACCTTTGAGGCAGAACAGCATATAGGTGCGCGCGGCGTCAGCAGCGGCATTACCCTGTGTGACGTGCGACCAGTCGAGGATATAATCATCCCCGTCGGGCGTGATGATGATGTTGGACGGGGTGAAATCGCCGTGGCAGATCTTCTTGTGATCCTTCATCGAGTCAAGTCGGGTGTGCAGCTCGTAGCGGGTGGTCGCGTCAAATCGCGACGCAGAGATCTTGCGGTTGAACTTGTCCTTGATCTTGTTGAGGAGAGGCGCCTGCTTTGAGAAGATCTCTTTCTGGATCTTCACGAACAGGTCGAGGTATTCGTCGATCCTGTCGGGGTTCTCGTCCATCAGATCCTTCAGCGTTTTGCCGGGGATATACTCGAGGCGGATCGCCCATTTGCCGTCGATCTTGCTGACCTCGAGGAGCTTGGGAACATTCAGACCGGTCTCCTCGATACGCGCTTGGTTGAGCGCTTCGTTGAGGATGTCCGCCTTGCTGAAATCCGGCTCGAACACCTTCAGTACGGTGTCGCCGTCCTTGTAGATCGCTTTTTTGGAACGCTGTGCCAAGACTTCGTAATTGTTGTTCATGATGCCGCCTCCTTAAATATCCTGATGCTCGCCGTAGTAGGCGTTGAGATACATCTGCTTGATCTCGCCGATCAGCGGGTAACGCGGGTTAGCGCCGGTGCACTGGTCGTCGAACGCCTGCTCTGCCATCTCGTCGAGGGTGGCAAGGAAGGCTTCTTCATCCGGAACATAGTCGCGGATGGTGGGCTTGATCTCGATCGCGGCTTTCAGCTCGTCGATCTTTTTGAGCAGACCGCTGAGCTTTTCGGTATCATCCTTGCCGCCGATACCCAGCGCTTCTGCGACCTCGGCATATCTTCTGAGGGTATGCGGGTGATCGTACTGCGGGAAGGTGCCCATCTTGGTCGGAGCTTCCTTGCTGTTGAACAGCAGGACCTCGTTCATCATCAGGGCGTTTGCGACGCCGTGGGGGATGTGGTGGAACGCGCCGAGCTTGTGCGCCATACTGTGCATCACGCCGAGGAAGGCGTTGGCGAATGCCATGCCCGCCATGGTCGCGGCGTTAGCCATCTTCTCACGCGCTTCTTTGTCCGGAACGCCGGTCGCGGCGCTCTGATACGCGCGCGGCAGATATTCAAAGATCACCTGCAGAGCCTGCTTCGCCAGACCGTCGGTGTAATCGGTCGCCATGATAGAGGCATACGCCTCGAGCGCATGGGATACCGCGTCGATACCGGATGCGGAGGTCAGTCCGCGGGGTGCGTTCATCATCATGTCCGCATCGACGATCGCCATATCGGGCATCAGCTCATAGTCGGCAAGCGGGTACTTGATGCCGCTGACTTCGTCGGTGATGACCGCGAAGGGAGTCACCTCACTGCCGGTGCCCGCAGAGGTCGGGATCGCGATGAAATACGCCTTGTCGCCCATATGCGGGAATCCGTAGACGCGCTTGCGGATATCCATGAAGCGCATCGCCATGTCCTCAAAGTCGACGTCCGGATGCTCGTACAGCACCCACATGATCTTAGCTGCGTCCATCGGCGAGCCGCCGCCGACCGCGATGATGACGTCGGGCTTGAAGGACGCCATCAGCCTTGCGCCCATCTTGGCGCAGGCGAGGGTGGGATCGGGTGCGACCTCGGAGAAGGTGGTGTGCATGATGCCCAGCTCGTCGAGCTTCTTCTCGACCGGCGCAGTGTAGCCGTTCGCATAGAGGAAGCTGTCGGTGACGATGAAGGCTTTCTTCTTCTGCAGCTCGCTGCCCAGCTCGTCGAGTGCGACGGACAGACAGCCCTGCTTGATATATACTTTTTCGGGAGCTCTGAACCACAGCATATTGTTTCTCCTTTTTGCGACTGTTTTGACGTTCAAAAGGTGCTTGACGCCGACGTTCTCATGGATCGAGTTGCCGCCCCAGCTGCCGCAGCCGAGCGTCAGGGACGGCGCAAGGCTGAAGTTGTAGATGTCGCCGATGCCGCCGTGGGACGAAGGGGTGTTGACGACGATACGGCAGGTCTTCATGCGGCTTTCGAATTCCCGCAGAACATCTGCGCGGGTGAGCTCGTTGATATAGATGGAGGAGGTGTGACCGTAGCCGCCGTCTGCGATGAGCTGTTCGGCGTTGTCAAACGCTTCCTCGATGGTGTTGTACTTGTACATGGCGAGTACGGGGGAGAGCTTTTCGTGGGCGAACTCTTCGCTGATGTCGACGCTCTCGACCTCGCCGATCAGAACCTTACTTTCCTTCGGGATCTCCACGCCGCTGAGCTGTGCGATCTTATACGCGCTCTGACCGACGATCTTTGCGTTCAGCGAGCCGTTGATGATGATGGTCTTGCGCACCTTGTCCAGTTCGTCGGGCTTGAGGAAATAGCAGCCTCTGTACAGGAACTCCGCCTTGACCTTGTCGTAGACGGACGCGGGTACATGGACGCTCTGTTCGGACGCGCAGATCATGCCGTTGTCAAAGGTCTTGGAGTGGATGATCGAGTTGACCGCCAATACAATATCCGCGCTTTCGTCGATGATCGCGGGCGTGTTGCCGGCGCCGACGCCGAGGGCGGGCTTGCCGGAGCTGTACGCCGCCTTGACCATGCCCGGACCGCCGGTCGCGAGGATGATGTCGGCTTCCTTCATCAGGGTGTTGGTCATATCCAGCGACGGTACGTCGATCCACTCGATGATGCCTGCGGGAGCGCCTGCTTTGACCGCCGCGTCGAGGACGATCTTCGCCGCCGTGATCGTGCTTTTCTTCGCACGCGGGTGAGGGGAGATGATGATGCCGTTGCGGGTCTTTAAGGAGATCAGGCATTTGAAGATCGCGGTGGAAGTCGGGTTGGTGGTCGGGATGACCGCCGCAACCACGCCGATCGGTTCGGCGATCCTGACGATGCCTGCCGCCGGGTTTTCTTCGACCACGCCGCAGGTGACCGTGTCTTTATACGCGTTGTAGATATACTCCGCGGCATAGTTGTTTTTGATGACCTTGTCCTCGACGACGCCCATGCCGGTTTCTTCCACGGCGAGCTTAGCCAGACTCAGACGCGCTTTGTTGGCGGCAAGTGCGGCTGCTCTGAAGATGGCGTCCACCTGCTCCTGCGTATAGGTCGAGAACGTTTTCTGTGCCTCTCTGACGCTGTCGATCCTCTTTTCGAGGACCTCAACGCTGTCGACAGGGATCCGTTCGCTGTTCATAACAATTCCTCCTTTTGGACGGCGAAATCCCGCATACTGCCGCGAAACTGCGCCTTTTACACAAGTATAGCATACGCAGCATCCCGATGCAATTTGCATATGATACAAATATTCCGTGATTTTTTGTGACACATTGTGTTAAATTTTTAACAATCTTTCACCGGCAGGGGGTTTTCTGCTTCACGGTAAGGTTTATTCTAATGAATCGGACAGGGGCTTTCTGCATATCGGAAGGCTTCTTCTGCATCCCTGCAAGGTCTTTTCTGTATCCCCGCATGGGGGTTGCTGCAAATCGGTAAGGTGTTTTCTGCGCAACGGAAAGGTTTTTGCAAAAAAACAGGGGAGGACATAGCCTCCCCGTCACGGTATTTATTTCAGACGATAGGTCTCGAGCACCTTGTCGACCTCGCCGGCAAGCTGATCGTAGCGAGCCTGCACCTTGGAATCCGCGAAGGACTCTTTCTTGATGAAGGTCGTGTTGCGGTAATCGTATGTGTAGACGCTGTACGTGTCGCTGGATTCGAGCTTCGTGCCGAGCATATCGCCCAGATAGCCGATGTATTTGCCGTACTCCGCTTTGACCGTGTAGATGCACAGCAGGATATGGCGTTCTCCGTCCAGCGCGTCGAACTCGAAGTATACGTCTACGCCGCCCAGCTCGTTGGGATCCGTCGTGGTGATCTTGACGCTTTCGTCCCAGTCCTCGGGCAGATTCACGCACCAGGTACCGGTCGGATCGGTGTAGAGGGTGCCTTCGTATTCCGTTTCGCTCTGTGAAGAGGAACCGTCGGCAAAGGGTCCCAGGCGGAAGCCGTACATCACGCCGACCGCCGCGCCGCCGAGGATCGTGAGCGTCAGGATGACGGCAAGGATCTTAACGCCGACGCCTTTTTTGGCAGCCTTGGCAGTAGCTTTTGCGGCGTTCGTAACGGTATTCGGGACGCTGCTGCCCGATGAGGCGATCGTGTTCTGCGGATGAACCTGCGGCGCTTGCGGAGAGGGTTGCGGAGGAACCTGCCCGACCTGCGGATTGTACGGCTGCGGAGAACCGTTCGGCTGATACGGCTGCTGCGGGAAAGCAGAGGTTGACCCGTTGACATTCCCGCCGAAGTTCGATGCCGTCTGATTGGCATTGTAGCCCATGGTCGAGGCGGATCGGTTGGCATTGTAGCCCATCGTTGACGCGGACTGATTGGCATTGTAGCCCATCGTTGACGCGGACTGATTGGCATTGTAGCCCATCGTCGATGCGGACTGATTGGCATTGTAGCCCATCGTTGACGCGGACTGATTTGCGCCTTGCGCGGGCAGAGTGGAATGGTAGGTGTTCTGTGCCGCGGCAGACGTTGTATGGGCGGATAAGACGCTCTGACCTGTCGCGGGATTGGCAGCCTGCGCCAGTACGGATGAGCCGCCGAACAGATCGGCGAGGACGCCGGAAAGAAATGCGGTCGACGGATTTGCCGAATAGCTTGCCCAGCTGCGCAGCAGCAACAGCAGGAATGGGATCGGCGCCAGCCCATAGAGCTTCGTACCCTTTTTCTCGAGGTCGCGCACCTGTACTTCGATCTTTTTGCGGGCGTAATTCAAGCGGCTTTTGACCGTATTCTCGGTGACGCCCAGCTCCTGTGCGATCTCTCTGACGCTCATGCCCTCGTAGTAGTACATCGAAATGACCAGCCGCTGTTCTTCGGGCAGGGTATCGAGGATCTCTGCCATCAGGCGGGCGGTCTCCTGACGGTCGATCACGACCTCGGGCAGATTGGAGGCGTCGGTATCTTCGAACTCGATCTCTGCGCCGTCCTCGTCGGTCGGCATCGCAGAGAACATGACGGGCTTTGTGCGCCTGAGATAATCGACGGCGTTGTTGTGGGCGATGCGCTTGATCCACGCGCGGAATTTATCCGCTTCCTTGAGCGTGGACAGGTTGCGGAACGCCTTTAAGTAACTGTCCTGCATAATATCAAGGGCGGTATCCTCGTCGCGGATGAGCGCCTTGACGGTATAGTAGACGTTGTCGTAGGTTTTGTTGTACAGCTCGGTCAGCGCGGACTGATCGCCGGCGATACCGCGTGCGATCAATTCGTCGGAGAATCCCTGATTCGCGCCGCATCGGGGGCAGAATCGCGCGCTGTCGTCGATGGGAGCCGAGCAGTTGAAGCATTTCACGGGTCGTTCACTTCTTTCCTGAGTATTTGCAGAATGCGCAGCAGCAATGCTTTTGCGCGTTTCGGACACAGCCGCTTTGCTTCGACCAGTCGGATATACGCGCGTTTGAATTCATGTTCATTCATCGGTCTACGCTCCTTTACTATAGCATACTATCGCTGAATACGCAACCGCCCGGGGTGAAATCGGGCGGCTTTGCGGGTGAGATAACGGGATGTTCTCACAGCTTGTTGGCGATGTTGAAGATCGTGCCGGCGATATTCGCGCCCGCGTTGATCTTTGCGGTGCGGTTCAGACTTTGCAGCTGAGCGTTCTGTAACTGCTGCTGATCGAGGATCTGACGGTTCTGGCTCTCGAGCGTTCTGCGGTGATCGTATTCGTCAAAGAGCTGCAGCGCCTGCGGCAGGGTGGCGGCGCGGTCGCTTGCGACCATGCTCATCATGTAGTCGATCGCTTCGGTGTAGCGGTATTCCTGAGGCAGAAATCCGATGATCGCGGGATTGCTGTCAAATACGGAGAAAACGTGGTCGTAGCAGGAATGGATCTCGTCGTCGATCGCGTTGATCTGACTGTCGATCGCCGCAGTTTTCTTTTTGTGCGCTGAGATCAGGATGACGGTGACGAGGGCGACGCCTGCGGTGAAGATCAGGTTTACGGCGAAGGTCGGCAGAGATGCGCCGAGCATGCGGGTGAATCCCCAGAGAAACAGACCTGCGATGACGCCGATGACGATGTAGGGGATGATCGCTTTGGAGCGCTTGTGATAATAGGCAGGCTTCGTGTTTTCGAGCTGGATCGTCCTTTCGAGATAAGGATCGGTCGTGACGGTGAGATTGCGGGCGGCGTTGAGTTGATTGTAAAGATTGCTGTTCATCATGATTTCCTTTCTGTAGGCGCGGAGATGATTTTTTGATCCGCTGTTTTGTTTCCTTACGCCCCCAAGACGTATGAAATCGCCCGCAGGTTTTAAGAATCGCAAATTTTTTGAAAAAAATGCTTCTTTGTCGGTCGATGCGGCTGACAGGGTCGGCAGGGACGGTACAATCATCGTCCCTCAGGGGCGGTAAAATCATCGTCCCTATCGTCCCTCGGGGAAGATTTTTGCTGTTTTTTCTCAGAGTTGCATAACGGTATGCAACAAACAGCGTTTTTGCGTCATAAGTGAAAGGGTATACGGATCACACGGTGTGTGATTTTATAATCACATCAAAGTGTGTTAACAGTACCACAGGAGTACGTTGCCTGCAGACAGCGTGTGGGTTAACAGTACCGCTATACAGTTATAGCAGCTACTCTGTATGCTAACTGCTGCTATACAGCGATTGCAAGCACTCTGTGTGTTAACTGCCGCTATACAGTTATAGCAGGCGCTCTGTGTGTTAACTGACGCTGTGCATCGATTGCAGCCGCTCTGTGTGTTAACTGATGCTGTGCATCGACTGCAAGCGCCTCTTGTTCAGCCTGCTGCAGCCGCAGCCATCCTG
>CADBOO010000014.1 GCA_902796225.1 uncultured Ruminococcus sp. | reverse complement strand
GTTGATGATGATCGCCTCGTAGCCGGCACGGCGTATGGTCTGCACCGCATGGACGGTCGAGTAGTCGAACTCAACGCCCTGACCGATACGGATCGGACCCGCGCCCAGGACGACGATCTTCTTTTTGTCCGTCAGGCGGGAAGCGTTTTCGCCGGTGTAGGACGAGTACAGATACGCGATGTATTTGCCCGTATGCAGGGTATCGACCATCTTAAAGATCGGGGTGATCCCGTTTTCTTTACGGGTGTGATAGACGTCCACCTCGGGAACATCCCACAGCGTCGCGATATATTCGTCGGAGAAGCCCATAACCTTTGCCTCTTTCAGGGTCGCGATATCGCCCTTGTTCGCCTTGAGGGTGTTCTCCATATCGACGATCTTTTTGAAGGATTCGAGGAACAGCTCGGTGATCATCGTCACCTTGTGGAGCTTCTCGATGCTCGCGCCGCGGCGGAGCAGTTCGAAGATCGCATAGACGTTGTCGTCCTTGAATTCTTCGATGTATGCAAACAGCGCGTCATCCGACCAGTCGTCGAACTTTGCGAGTCGGAAGTGGCATACGCCGGTCTCAAGCGATCTCACAGACTTCAGGCAGCATTCCTCGAGGGTGGAGCCGATGCCCATGACCTCGCCGGTTGCCTTCATCTGGGTGCCGAGCGTGTTGGGTGCGTCGGCGAATTTATCAAACGGAAAACGCGGGAACTTGGCGACGATATAGTCGAGCGAAGGCTCGATCGCCGCGGTGCCGCCCGCGACAGGGATCTCTTCGAGCGACATACCCATCGCGATCTTCGCGGTGACGCGGGCGATCGGATAACCCGACGCCTTACTGGCAAGTGCAGAGGAACGCGATACTCTGGGATTGACCTCGATGAGGTAGTATTCGCTGGTTTCGGGATGCAGCGCGAACTGTACGTTGCAGCCGCCCTCGATCTTCAGCTCGCGGATGATCTTGATCGCGCTGTCGTTGAGCATCTTCAGATCGTGGTCATTCAGCGAGAGGATCGGCGCGACGACGATGCTGTCGCCGGTGTGGACGCCGACAGGATCGACGTTTTCCATACCGCAGATGGTGATCGCGGTATCGTTTGTATCGCGCATGACCTCAAACTCGATCTCTTTGTAGCCCTTGACGGACTTTTCGATCAGCACCTGATGCACGGGGCTTAAGGCGAACGCATTTCTGCCGACGTCGATCAGTTCTTCTTCGTTGTAAGCGAAACCGCCGCCGGTGCCGCCGAGGGTAAACGCGGGTCGAAGAACGACCGGATAACCGATCTTCTCAGCCGCCGCTTTTGCTTCGTCCAGATTATAGGTGATCTGAGAGGGGATGACCGGCTCGCCGATCGACTCGCACATCTCCTTGAACAGTTCTCTGTCCTCGGCACGCTCGATGCTTTCGGACGATGTGCCGAGCAGCTGAACGCCGCATTCCTTGAGAACGCCCTTGCGCTCAAGCTGAATCGCAAGGTTCAGTCCGGTCTGACCGCCGATACCGGGCACGATAGCGTCGGGACGCTCATAGCGGAGGATCTTCGCGATATATTCGAGCGTCAGCGGCTCCATATAGACCTTATCTGCGATCTGCGTATCGGTCATGATGGTCGCGGGGTTCGAATTGCACAGGATGACCTCGTAACCCTCTTCCTTAAGCGCCAGACACGCCTGTGTACCGGCATAGTCGAACTCGGCAGCCTGACCGATGACGATCGGGCCCGAGCCGATGATCAATACCTTTTTGATATCTGTTCTCTTTGCCATTTTCATTACCTCCCAATTTGACGGCTTCGCCGTCGGTGAATGGTGAAGGGTGAAAGGTGAAGGGTTGAGGGCGGACGCTGTCCGCGCCTGATTCCCATATCCACTCTTCGGAATGTATGTTAATTCTTTTGATAAACGATCTTGCCGTCTTTGACGGTCATCAGACAAACGCCGCTGAGCTTCCACCCTTCAAAGGGCGTCGCTTTACCCTTGCTCAGAAATTGTTCGGGATCAACGGTGAATTCCTGATCCAGATCCCAGACGGAATAATCATCCGGCGAATAAGGGATGTTGAATCGCTTGCGCGGGTTGACTGTCAGTAATTCCAGCAGCCTGTCCATCGTGATCACGCCGGTCTTGACCAGCTTGGTGTACAGGATCGGGAACGCCGTTTCGATCCCGACGATACCGAAGGCGGACTTTTCCAGCCCCCGTGATTTTTCCTCGGCGCTGTGCGGCGCGTGGTCGGTGGCGATCATGTCGATCGTGCCGTCCCTGACGCCCTCGATCAGCGCTTCGCGGTCTTCCTTTGACCGCAGCGGCGGGTTCATCTTGAACCGTCCGTCCTCTTTGAGATCGCCTTCGTCCATCACAAGGTAGTGCGGCGCGGTCTCGCAGGTCACATCCACGCCGTCTTTCTTTGCCTGACGGATCAGCTCAACGCTTTCCTTTGTGGAAATGTGACAAACGTGATAGGCACATCCGGTCTCCCTGCTCAGCGCGATGTCCCGCTCGATCGGCTTCCATTCGCTCTTTGAGCAAATGCCCCTGTGACCGTGCGCTTTGGCATAAGCGCCGTCGTGGATGTAGCCGCCGTGCAGCAGGCTGTTGTCCTCGCAGTGCGCGACGATCACCCTGCCGAGCGATTTCGCGGTCAGCATCGCCTGACGCATCATGTTTTCGTCCTGCACGCCGCGTCCGTCGTCGGAAAAAGCGACGACGTTCTCTGCCATTCCTTCCAAGTCCGCGAGGGCTTCTCCCCTCTCGCCGACGGTGATCGCACCGTAGGGCAAAACCCCGATCACAGCGTCGTTTTTGATGATTTTCAGCTGTGTTTCAAGGTGTTCCGGCGAGTCGGGAACCGGATCAAGATTCGGCATTGTACACACAATTGTATAGCCGCCCCGTGCGGCAGCGAGTGAACCTGACGAAATTGTTTCTTTATAAGAAAAACCCGGCTCGCGAAAATGCACATGCACATCACAAAAGCCGGGTAAAACCGCAATATTATCGGAGCAATCACCAAAGGCGGCGGGACTGATCAGCGTCCCGTCGACCGACGGAGAAAAGGCAGGCATGCCTGTCAAACCGAGTACCTTGAGCTTCTTTTCTGCCATCATTGACGCTCCCTTCCGTATCATCGTTACTAAGAAAAGCCCCACCGTCGGCGAGGCTGAGTATGCAAAAGCGCGGACGTCAATGTCCGTCAAATAACATCTTGTCGATCTCTCAGTATCGCCCTTAAAGATTAGTGGATCAGATTTATTGTGACTATTTTAACACATCGGACATACCGTGTCAAACCGGATAATTCAAGAATATTATTGATATAAAGAACTAATTCTGGTCAATTTGACGAAAGCCGGTAAAGCCGCCGCATCATTACGGTAAAGCGGTATAACAAAAGGAGGCAAAAGCCTCCCTGCTCATTTGAATATCAGCGTCAGAAAAATGCTGCCGAACAGCAGTACGACACAGATCAGCGCAACGATCCGTACCAGCCACGCGCGTTTTTTGTTATTCATCACGATCACCTTCCTGTCGCTTTTTCCTCTATTATACACGGATTCTGTGAAAACGCAAGCAAAAGGTTGACAAAGATTTTTCGGTGGTGTAAATTAGTAGCGGGTGAAGAGAATGAAAGTGATCATCGACAGATTTGAAGAGAATATCGCGGTCGTCGAGCTGAACGGCGAGATGCTGAACGCACCCCGCGCGCTGTTCGGCGAAGCACGCGAGGGCGACGTTGTCGAGCTCAGGATATTGCCGCGCAGCGCCGCAGACCCCGATGCATCCGAAAAAGCCGAAGATGACGCGATCGCTCCCGCTGCCGAAGCCTCCGATGATCCCGCCGCAAAAGCAGAACAGGTCAGGGCGGCTACCATGCGCCTGTTCGGGTTTGATCAGCCAAAGCAAGAGACTCCGGACGAAGAGAATCCCGCCGCGATGTTCAAAAAGCTGCGCAATAAAAAGAAGAACAAATAATTGCAAAAGCCGCGTTACCTGCCCTCGCGCAAGCTGTACGGCGCAGGATTTATCCGTTGACAAACGAAGCAATTGTTGCTATAATAAGCTACGCTGAAAAAAGAATACGGGTCATTAGCTCAGTTGGTCAGAGCCACCGGCTCATAACCGGTTGGTCCGGGGTTCGAGTCCCTGATGACCCACCATATAGATTGCAGGGGGATACCGCATGGTATCCCCCTGCAACTATATTCGGCGTGGGTCATCAGGGACTCGAAGGTGAGCGTGCCAAGCGAGGAGCGCGCAGTCGCTCCGAACGCCGGCAAAAACGCCATAGTATGGCGTTTTTAGCGAAAGCGTAGGCGCGACTTCTGACAGGAGGTGTCGCTCCCAAGACGAGGTAACCTGTTTCCTACAGATTAAGCATACTGATGACCATTCCGATAATTGAGAATCGTCATCAGGGACTCGAAGGCGACCGTGCCCGCCACAGGCGGGTAAAAACAGTCCGAACAGGAATACAAGGGCAATACGCCTAAATGAATGACGAAAAATAATCACAGTGACGCCCGATTAGCAGGAAGAACACTACCACTAATCGTAATCTCCACCCCATCCCATTAGTCAATGGAGGCGTTAGCGCTCGAAATAGTGAACACAGCCTTTCGAAACAACAAAGAAATGAACGCGCAAAAAAAAGAACGCGAACAATATCAAGCGGCTGCTCACCAACCGCATAATGATAAACATAAGGCTCTCCCGGTCGGGAGAGCCTTTGTCGCTTCATTATTCGCTTGCTTTCTTGTTATATGTTACGCCGTCGCCGTAGATGGTCGTCCAGTCGTCCTTCATCGAGACCGCCGTCCAGCCGTTTTCCTCACAGCTCTTGCGCATCTTTTCGGCTTTCTCAAGGTTGCCGTTCTCGCGCTCGGTATCGTCACAGCACAGCAGGAACGCACCGCTCTTATACTTGTTGTTTGTAATAGTATAGTTCGCCATCGCGCCGTCGCCGGAGCTGTTTCCGAAGCACAGAACGGGCTGAACGCCGATCTCGCGCTGGATCACGGTGACCTTGTTCATCTTCAGGTTCTTGATCAGGAATTTGCCGCCGGTGATCAGCTTATCGTCTTTGGAGAATGTATACTCAAGCCCGTCTTTGTCGCCCTGATTGGTCGCAACGAAGTTTTCATCGGAGCCGATCATCTGCGCAAACGGAATATCGATCGTCCCGTCGCAGAGTCCGCGGGTGATCAGTCGGTCGGTACCGCTGACGATGTAAACCGTAAAGTCGTTATCCTTCAGATAATCGACGACCTGCAGCATGGGCTTGTAGAACGCCTGCCCGTTGGTCATGCCGGTATAGCTTTCCGTCTGCGTATCGCGGTAGGATTTGACATACGCGTAGAATTCATCCGGCGTCATTCCTTTGAAAGCCGACGCGACCGCCTTGCCGTGTCTGACGTCAAGGCCCTCGGGATATTTGCCGGTATCAAAGTATTCCTTGATGATCTTACAGGTTTCTTTTTCTTCCTTGCTCGCCTTATCCTTGTAGTCGGGATCCTCCATCACGCGGTGATACAGCAGCTTGTGATCAAAGTAACCGGGATCGGTCTCACAGCACAGGGTGCCGTCCATATCAAATACCGCGATACGGTTTTCGACCGGGATAAAATCATCGGAGCTTTCGTCGGTGATCGCCTTCATGTATTCGGTCAGCTCGGTCTTCAGCGGAGCGCTGTCCGTCCAGAGCGACAAAGCGTCTTCCTCTTTGTCGTCGGCCTTCTCCGAAACGCATTTTGTATCGGCACAGTTGTTGTTCGTCGCCGTGAATCCCCATACGCAGGAGACCGTGATCAGCGCAACTGCCAATACGCCGGCGATGATCTTCCATCTCAGCGCGCTGTCGCACTTGCACTGTGCCGGAGCGGCTTTCTTATCCGCAGCGGGAGCAGCCTTCTCAGCGACAACGCCGCTGACCTTTTTGTTTGTATTTGCTTTCTTTTTTGCCGTCTGTTTTTTCTTGTTTTTTGCCATATATATCCCCTTCTCTTCAGCGGATGTTCCACTTTATTTTTCTATACTCTCTCTGAGTTTTTTGCGCTTGATGACCTTCAGGCGGCTGAATTCCTCTCTGTCCTTTTCGTCCAGCGCGTCGGTAATGAATTTCACGGTTTCCTCGAACCGCGGGATCATGATGTTCTTCAGCGCGTTGGCACGCTTCTGCGTCTTTTTGATCGCATCCGCCAGACGATAGACGCTGTTTTCGATCTCTGCAAGATCGACGGTCAGCTCTTTTACCCTGCTGAACAGGATCACCGCCTTGTCGATCGCCGAATCGGTGGTTCTGGTTCCGTAGTGCAGGTAATCGTGCTTTTCGGGTTCGTCCATCGTCAGGATCGGGATCTCGACGCCCATGACGCTTCGTGAATCCAGCTTCAGCCCGTTCTCGACAGGGATCGCGTTGGATATCTCCTCACAGAAGCCGTTGGTGATATTGGCGGTCTGCAGGGCGATATACGCGTCTGCGTATGCGCCGTCGATCTTTTGCTGGATCGCGTTGGCGTGGTCGATCAGGGTCATCATCTCGCGGATCAGGATATTGCGCTTTCTGTCAAGCAGCTCATAGCCGTTTTTTGCAAGGGCAAGCGACTTTTTTGCGTTCATCAGGTTGCCCTTGGTAGGTACTGTCTGTACTGCCATATGACGCCCTCTCAGCCTTTGTAATAGATATCGAGCACCGCGTCGTCGACACGGTCAAGCTCTGCCCTCGGCAGTGTGCAGAGAAGTTCCCAGCCGAGGTCGAGGCTTTGTTCGATCGATCTGTTCTCGGTAAAGCCCTGATTGATAAAGCGTTCCTCGAACAGTCTGCCGAATTCGATATATTTCTTGTCTATCGGAGAAAGCTCCTCTTCGCCGATGACCGACGCCAGCGCTCTTGCGTCGATGACCTTCGCGTACGACGCGAACAGCTGGTTTGCGAGCGGCTGGTGGTCGGCGCGGGTATAGCCCTCGCCGATACCGTCCTTCATCAGTCGCGACAGCGACGGCAGGACGTTGACCGGCGGATACAAACCCTGACCCTGCAGGGAGCGATCCAGTACGATCTGACCCTCGGTGATGTAGCCGGTCAGGTCGGGGATCGGGTGAGTGATATCGTCGTTGGGCATCGTCAGGATCGGGATCTGGGTCACCGAGCCGGAGCGTCCCTTGACCATGCCCGCGCGCTCGTACAGCGACGCGAGGTCGGAGTACAGATAGCCGGGATAGCCTTTTCTGCCGGGGATCTCACCCTTTGACGACGAAAATTCACGCAGCGCCTCGGCATATGACGTCATATCCGTCATAATGACGAGGATATGCATATCCAGCTCAAACGCGAGGTACTCGGCGATCGTCAGCGCACATCGGGGAGTCAGCGTACGCTCGATGATCGGGTCGTTGCTGAGATTCAGCAGCATGACGACGCGCGACAGCACGCCGCTTTCTTCAAAGCTCTTGCGGAAATACTCCGCAACGTCCTTCTGGACGCCCATCGCGGCAAAGACAACGCCGAAATTGCTGCTGTCTGCGCCGCTGATCTTCGCCTGACGGACAATCTGTACGGCAAGGTCGTTATGCGACATACCGGAGCCGGAGAAGATCGGCAGCTTCTGACCGCGGATCAGCGTCATCAGCGTATCGATGCTCGAGATACCGGTGTTGATATAGTTCCTCGGATACACGCGCGATACGGGATTGATCGGCGTGCCGTTGATGTTTTCCTTTTTGACGGGGAAGATCTCGCCCAAACCGTCGATCGGTCTGCCTGCGCCGTCCAGAACTCTGCCCATGATCTCGGGCGAAAGCGGCATTTCCATCGGATGACCGGTCAGCCGGGTGCGGGTATTCTTCAGACTGATGCCGCGCGTGCCCTCAAAGACCTGCACGACGATCCTCTCGCCGTCGATCTGCACCACGCGTCCCTGACGGACGGTGCCGTTCTCCAGCTTGATATCGACGATCTCTTCGTTGGAAACGCCCTTCACGCCGTCCATCACGACCAGCGAGCCGTTGATCTCCTTGACGCCTACATAATCAATAATCAAAGCGTTTCCTCCTTACTGCAGTAATTCGCCGAGCTTTTCATCGATCTCGGCGATATAATCGTCGAACATCTCGAGGCGGTTATTGGGGATATCATACTTCATCTTTGTCAGCTTATCAAAGAGTCCCAGCCCGATGAGCTTCGAGATCGGGATCTCGCGTGCAACGACCTCCTTTGCCTTGCCGTGCAGGTGCAGGATCACCTGCATCATCCGCTTCTGCTTTTCCAGCGGGACATAGGTGTCCTCCGCGTGGAAGGCGTTCTGCTGCAAAAAGCCGACACGGATCACGCGGGCGGTCTCGATGACCAGCTTCTGGTCGTCGGGGAGTACATCCGCGCCGATAAGCTTGACGATTTCCATCAGCGAGCTTTCCTCCTGCAGCAGCGCGCTGATGCGGTTTCTGTATTCCACAAAGTCCTCGCCCAGATTTTCTTTGAACCACGGGTCGAGGTCTTTGAAATATTCGCTGTAACTGTCGATCCAGTTGATCGCGGGGTAATGTCTGGCATACGCAAGCGCCTTATCCAGCGCCCAGAACACGCGTGTAAATCGCTTGGTGTTCTGAGTGACCGGCTCCGAAAAGTCCGATCCCTGCGGCGATACCGCGCCGATCAGGGTGACGGAGCCTTCGCCGCCGCTGAGAACGGCAGCACGACCGCCTCTCTCGTAGAACTCGGCAAGGCGCGAGGGCAGATATGCCGGAAAACCTTCCTCGGCGGGCATTTCCTCCAGACGGCCGGAGATCTCTCTGAGCGCTTCCGCCCAGCGGGAGGTAGAGTCCGCCATCATCGCGACGTGATACCCCATATCACGGTAGTATTCCGCGAGGGTGATGCCGGTATAGATGGACGCCTCGCGCGCCGCAACAGGCATATTCGAGGTGTTCGCGATCAACACGGTGCGGTCGGTCATCGGACGGTTCGACTTCGGGTCGATCAGCTCGCTGAATTCGCTGAGTACCTGGCTCATCTCGTTGCCGCGCTCGCCGCAGCCGACATAAACGATGATGTCCGCGTCGCACCATTTTGCCAGCTGATGCTGGTTCATGGTCTTACCGGTGCCGAAGCCGCCGGGGATGGCGGCGGTACCGCCCTTAGCGATCGGAAAAAGCGTGTCCATGATACGCTGACCCGTGATCAGCGGGACGGTGGGCGCCAAACGCTCTTTGACGGGGCGCGAGGTGCGGATCGGCCACTGCTGGCAAAGCGTCAGCTCGTGCTGTTCGCCGTTATCGTCCCTGATGACCGCTACGGTATCAAAGACCGTGTATTCTCCGTCGGGCTTAACCTCCACGACCTCGCCGGAAAGGTTGGGTCGCAGCATCACCCGATGCTCGATGATCGGCGTTTCGGGTAGGGTCGCGTAGATCTGACCGCCCTCCAGTCTGTCGCCGACCTTGACTTTCATGGTAACGGTCCAGCGCTTTTCGGTATCCAGCGAGGTGACCTTCGCACCTCTGCCGATAAAGGCGCCGGTATGCTCCTCGATCGCCTTCAGCGGGCGCTCGATACCGTCGAAGATATTATCGATGATGCCGGGTCCGAGCAGTACGTTCATCGGCGCGCCGGTACCCGTGACAGGATCGCCGGGCTTGAGTCCCGTCGTCTCCTCGTACACCTGGATGGTCGTCAGCTTATCGGTGATGCCGATGACCTCGCCGACAAGACTCTGCTCGCCGACATGGACCATCTCCATCATCTCAAAGCTGTCGGTATCCTTGACGGTGACGACCGGTCCGTTGACGCCGTATATCACATTGTTATTCATAGTTATTCATCTCTTTCGGTTCAGAGTACGGAGAGGGACGCGTTCTCGACAAACCACTCCCGCTGCGCTTCGAGCTTGGTGTCAAGCGTTTCGTCGGCAATGATCCGCAGACTTCTGCAGCTGCCCTTGACGCCGCCGATGCGGATGCTGTTATCCGCCGTGACCGTTGCGTTTCCGCCGAACAGCGCCCGGATGTCATCCGCCGACTTCATGTCGCGCTCATTGACATACAGCTCGCAGTCGCTGCCGCCGAATACCTCGGCGACCGCCCTGGCGCTTTCGAGCAGCTTTTTTTGATACGCGTCTGTTTTCGTATACTCGATGAGCCTTTCGGCTGCCTTCTCAAACACCTTGTCGACCATTTCTCTGCGGGCGATAAAGAGCTTTTTCTGCCCCTCCTTCGTCTTTGACGCAAGGATAACGGTCTCGCGGCTCTGCGCTTCGCTGAGCTTTTCGCGGATCAGCTGTTCGCTGTCGCGCTTTGCCTGATCCTCAGCCGCTTTCAGCCGCTCGATCTTCATCTGCTTGACTTCGCTCTTCATCGCGCTTTTCTGTTCGCTCGCGTACTTCTTGATCGCCCTGAGGAACCGATCGGGTTTATTCTTCGACCGACCTTTGCCCATACCCTTGCCGGCCTTTATCTCCTTAGGATTTCCGTCCAGCTGGTGCAGGGTTTGTTCGGTATTATCCAATGCCATAAGTATCCTTCTTTCCGTGAGTTACAGCTTAACGCCGATCGCGTCCTGAACATATTTGGTGATACTGTCCTTGGTACGTCCGTTGCCGTGACGATCGGGGATCTCGACGATCAGCGGCTGTTTGCGATTGAGCTTGAGATCATACACGATATCGGGACAAAGCGACACGAGCTTTTCCGTCATGAGGATCACGGCGATGCTTTCATCCGCCATCGCTTTGGTCAATTCGCGCCTGACCTCCTCTTCTTCGTGTACAACAACGCCGGGGATTCCCGCAAAGCGCATCCCCATCTTTGTATCGACGTTATCACTGATCAAATAGAATTTCATCGTTTCTCACTTAACCGATCTTTGACAGGATCATGATAGAGATCAGCATGCCGTACAGCGCGATACCTTCGCCCAGCGCGACGAAGATGATCGCCTTACCGAACGCCTTGGGATCCTCGCTGGTCGCGCCGATCGCCGC
>CADBOO010000013.1 GCA_902796225.1 uncultured Ruminococcus sp. | reverse complement strand
ATATCGAAGCGGCTCACGAGAGCAGACACAGCATTCTGCATACTGTCGACGGAGAAGCGGTTGAGGTGCTGACAAGCGTATCTGCGCTTGAAAAGAGATATAGTCATCTGTTCCTAAGGTGTCATCAGAGCTATTTGGTCAATCCCGGTTATATCCGAAACATCCGACGCTTTAGGCTGACGCTGTCGGATGGCACTCAGCTGCCGATACCCGAGAAAAAATATACTGACTTTCGGAAAAAAGCACTGAATTAATGTAAATCATAGCACAACTCCATCGCCGCGATATGTGATGGAGTTGTTTTTTGTTATATGACTATAGTCCATTATCTTGACCGTTTTTATAGAATAGTCAAAAGGCAGTTACAGGTTAAACGCATCTGTCAATCCTTCCAGCTTTGTGTTATCCTTTTTGACATAATGGACGTTCCTGTCCTCTCCGCTGTCATTTGTCTGTGTATATTTCTGTACCTTTGAATTAATTGAGATACAGTATTCTTCAGCTCCGTCTGTATACTTGGCTTTTGTTTTTACCTCACAACTACAAGGGCAGGGGCAGACAATTCAATTCATCTGCCCCTGCCCTTTACAAAAATCTTTGATTCATGATTGGCGGTTCTTCTCAAGATAAAGTTGTTAATTAATCTGAGCTTCAAGCAAAAGGCAATACGGCATAATAGGAAAAAGTTAAGATAAAGCTTAAGATTGAACCTTTTTCCGGTGATTATCAGATCCATTGATAATCAATGCCTCAGCGATCTACTCACAAGATAAACCATTAGATATCACTCTATGAAACGGCGGCGAATCTGTCGGGAACAAAGATATTAACCGCGCAAGGGATATTATTGAATGACATTTCTCTGCCCGATGAAAACTTTTCGCCATCCAGCGCCCAATCAGGCTTATCGTCACAGATGAAGCGCAAGCCCGATGACTTGAACCGCTCGATCCCGTTGGCATGATAATCTCCCGCGACCAAAGAACGAATGACCGCGCTCAGCTCGGAGATGCTCTTCGGATACCGTATCAACAACACCTCATGCAGGCCGTCGGAGAAATCGACCTGACTGTGAGAATAGTGTAAGAACCCTCCGATCGAGGTCGCATTACTGACTGCGCCAAAGGCATACTCTCCGCAGACGGTGCAGCCTCTGTCATCGGTTATCGTCATATGGTAAGGCTTGACGGATGGCAGCTCACGAATACACTCGATCAGGTACGCCAATCTGCCTAAACGGTTTTTCATCTTCTGAGGCGTCAGGTAGGAGCTCGACACAAACGCACCAAAGGTCGCGGAGTAGATGAAGCGCCGACCGTTCGCCGATCCTACATCTATACTTTGCCGACTGTCGGCAAAAATACTGTTGACCGCGTCACGGTAATCTTTGGAAAGTCCCAATCCTCTCGCAAAGTCGTTGGTCGTACCTGATGGGATATATGAGAGCGGCGGAGGACGGTGGATCGATTTGAGACCGTTGACAACTTCGTTCAGCGTTCCGTCACCGCCGGAACAGATGATCAAATCGTATTGATCTGCGCGGGAACTTATAATCCTCTCGGCGTTTCCCGGAGCGGTTGTCATCAGAATATGACTCTCATAACGATGCTGCCTTAACGCTCGGCGCAGGAACTCAGCCGCGTGATATTCTTTTTTGCGTCCCGCCTTCGGGTTGATGATAATAAGCGCTTTCATATTGCCTCCATAGCAGGTTTCGTCCTTTTTTTCTTTCTGACAGATTCAAATATCACAACGGTCAGCATACCGATTCCTATTCCCAACGCGGCTCCGGCGATTACATCTGTCGGAAAATGCACATACAGATACAGCCGTGAAAAGCTGACCAGTATCGCCATTATCAGCGCCGGGATACCGATTCGTTTGTCATAATACATCAACACTGTCGCGGTGATAAAGCAATGAAGCGTGTGACCGGAGGGAAACGAATAATCCGTCGGGACGGACACCAACATACTGACGTCGGTGTTGATCCAGCACGGCCTTGCGCGAGCGATCAGATTCTTCAGTCCCAGATTGCCGATCAGCAACCCTCCCGCAAGACCGGTAAGTACAGCCGCTCCGCATACGCGGTGTGATCTGAACAGCAGCAGTACTGCGCCGATGCCGATCAGCAAGATACCATGCTCGGCATACAAAGTGACCAGCGGCATGAGGAAATCGAGAAAGTCACACCTTAGGTTTGCCTGTATCCAGTCGAGAATCTCAAAATCAAGCTGCTGAATCATAGCGGCTTATCCTTTTGCTCGCCCGATGCGGATGTTTTTTGATGAACAAAGAGGCAAAGCTGAGAAACACCAGAATCGCTCCGACAACGGGATAGACGATGATAAGTGAATTAGTGGTGCCATAGATCGCAAGCACGCCTGCGAATATGCTCCCTACACTCAATGTTGCGATCGCTGTATTCCACAGCTTCAAAAATCTGTTATTGGGATTTTTGCCTTTTAAGAGCAGGATCGCGTATGGCAGCACACCCATCACCAGCGGTATTGCAAACGCGTAAATCATGAAATAGGAGTATACGCCGTGGCTGAATATTTCATAGACTGCGCCGAACAGCGCGAGAAGCACCGATCCGATAATATTGTATAATAAATCCTTTTTCAGTTGCTTTGTCATGGCTCCTAGCTCCTTTCTGTCAGGCTCCCTATTATAAAGAGAACCTGCGTCATAATGCATATATGAATTGTTGTTGATCAGCGGTCGGTTGTTGTTATCCGATGTATACAATGTCGCTTACTCCTCTCTCCTTGATACTGCCGCCGGTAGTCGGATTGTTAACCACGGAGCCGTTGAAGTACATGGTGGATGAACCGCCGCCGTCGAGATTATAAGCAGTCTTTACACCGAGGCCCTGCATAAAGGTCGCGAGCTCATAGAGGCTGAGTCCCGCACTCTCGGAGGTTCTGCCGTCAGATACAACGAATACGAAGTGATTTGCGTCGATCATACCGATAGCGGTGCGGGGATTACTTGCCTTCGCTTTACCGACCTCGTCATTAACGCCGACAGTTACTGAGCTATTCTCTACCAGCGAGGGACCGAAGGTAAACGCCTGCCACACGCCTTTTTCTACCAACTCGTCTGCGGAATATTCACTGTCGCTGACGATATCCATCGTGCCGTCAGCGTATATACAAAGCACCTCACAGCCTTTTGCAGTATTGCGATAAACAATGCCGTTGCGGATAACATAGCCGCTTTCCTGCACGCCGTAGTAGTCGCCGTTGATCGCAAGCACGGCATTATTTTCCTGCGCCATCTCTGAGGTCTTTTCAGTAATGTTTTTGCCGTAAGTATCATTGGCAAGGGCGGTCTTGAGATACTGCGCCGAGGACAGCATGATATCAGCAACATAGATCTTGGTATCATACTGATCATACTCCGTCAGAGAGATGGTATAATTGTCTGTCGAATAGGTATGAGCGTCTGATGCTGACACGGAGGCGGTATCGGATGATTTATCTACGAAATCATCAGCGGAGCCGTCGCTTTCATCGCTTGACAATGCGCCGCTGTTATCCTCTGGCAGGCTTTCTTCGCTCTGTGTCACAGACTCCGTAGAGACCGTCGCTTTCGAGCTGTCGGACAGCCCCGAAAACATCTCTGTATTCATGTCGGTCGCGGCAGCATAGCTCTTGCTGATCACAAAGGTGTCCAAAGCCAGAAATGTAGTAAAGGCGATCAACACCGCTGTATAGCATATCGCCCATAAATGCTTTTTCATACGGCTTTCCCTTCCTTTCTGAAAATCAAGCTGTGTTGAACAAGATAATTGAAAATGAACAGGATCACTTCCGTGATAATCTTCGCTAAGTATGCAGCGAGCCCGAAACTCGTCAGCCCTTTCAAAACAAGCGTATTGCAGATCAGAATGAATACCGCCAGCGCGATATACTGGATCACAGCTACTGTAATACTCTTATCCGATTTGAATACCATCTTCCTGTTCAGGGTAAAGTTCATCGTGCCGCTGACGATGCGTGCAGCAATGTTGGCAAATATCAGCGAGCCGGTCAATGCGGACAACAGACAAAACAGCGCATAGTCCACACCAAAGCTCAGCAGGGATGAGGCGGAGAATTTGAGGATCTCTTTATAAATCTTCGCCGAGTCCTTCACCGGGTCGAAGTGGGAGGCTGCGTTATTGTTGATATATACCGTATCTATCCACACCTCTTTGATCTCATACCCTTCTTGCGGGAAATCCATCAGCATATTCATCTCGTATTCATAGCGGCTGCCTTTGACAGCGATCAGCTTGTCGATCAGCTTCTCGCTGTAAGCGCGCAGTCCTGTCTGTGTATCGTAAACTGAAGAACCGGTTGAGAACCGGTAAACCAATCGCGTGATCGAATTGCCCGCGCGGCTTTTGAAGGGGACTTTTCCCTCCAGCTTACGACTGCCGAGTACAAGGCTTGAGCGATTCACCTCGGCGGTATCCGCTACTCGGATAATGTCCTCTGTTTTATGCTGACCGTCTGCGTCGGCGTTGACGATGATGTACGGCGCTTTGCTGTGCATCCGGATGTATTTCAAGCCTGTTTTCAACGCCTCTCCCTTTCCCCTATTGCTTTCATGGTAAAGCACCT
>CADBOO010000012.1 GCA_902796225.1 uncultured Ruminococcus sp. | reverse complement strand
GTTCAACAAGGGCGCTTTGGCGTTTTACGAGGCGGCGGGTTTTACGACCTATCGCCGCTATATGGAGATGGATATCTGATCGAAAACAGAATGAACCGATATAAAACACACCTGCTGTCTATACGGCAGGTGTGTTTTTTTGACAGGCGAGGTCACGCGTGTCCGATGCTCGCCCTTATCATGATGGCGGTTTGCCGCCTTACTTTCTCGCTTCGTAATCCGCGGCGATCTCTTCGCACCAGTCCGCCTTGATCGGCGCGCAGGCTCGGGCGCAGCCGACCGCCTTGCTGACGGCGTTGAATACGACCGA
Source organism: uncultured Ruminococcus sp. (assembly GCA_902796225.1). Taxonomy (GTDB): domain Bacteria; phylum Bacillota; class Clostridia; order Oscillospirales; family Acutalibacteraceae; genus Ruminococcoides. The sequence continues at coordinate 25,034 of CADBOO010000012.1, read as the reverse complement.
GGTGCCCTTCTTATCCGCGTGGTAGTTGACGGCTCTGTCCTCGGCGATGCCGAAATGCTTTGCGGTCTCGACCGCGTCGATATTCGCGCCGATGAAGAGGAATTCCCAGCCGTCCTTTTTCTTGCTTTCGATCATCTTCTTGACCTTGTCGGAGGAGTATTCCTTGCTGGCGTTCTCCAGACCGTCGGTCGTGATGACGAACATCGTCGTGGCGGGGACGTCCTCGGGACGGGCGTACTTGTGGATATTCGCGATCTTGTTGACGGTGACGCCGATCGCGTCGATCAGCGCCGTGCATCCGCGCACGGTATAGTCCCTGTCGGTCAGCGGCGCGATTTCGCCGAGCTTTTTGCGGTCGTGCAGGGTGATGATCTCGTGATCGAACAGGACGGTGGTGACATAGCACTCGCCGTCTTCGCCCTTCTGCTGTGCGATCATCGAGTTGAATCCACCGATGGTGTCTTGTTCAAGCCCTGCCATCGAGCCGGAACGGTCGAGGATGAATACCAGCTCGGTCAGGTCGTTTTTCTTTTCTCCGGCTGCTGCGGGAGCGTCTGTTTTGGTTGCGGGTCTGCCGATGATCTTTTTGATTTTCATGATAATACCTCCTGAAATTGATTGCAAAAGAATAGCGGTCATAAGGTGTTTCTTGACCTTACAACCGCATTATAGCGTATCGGTATCATCATTTGGTCGCCTGAGAAGCGACAAAATCAGATCACTTGCTGATCATATTCATAAAGGGCGCAGTTCAGCTCATGGATGCTGTACCGCCGGTTTCTCAGAAAATACTCGACGATGACGTCGGATTTGGAGCTGCGGCTCAGGGCGTAGCCTGCCTTGCGGAGCATCTCGACCGCCTCGTCGCAGGGTAATTCCAGCGCCATGCAAAAGGCGATCGCGGTATTCTTTTTCGGCTTGTACATCGGATTTGAACGGATCTTTGAGAACAGCTTGCGGTCGACGCCTGCGCGCTTGTAGCACTCGCTGTCCTTCATGCCCTTTTCATCGATCTTTCTGAGCAGCATTTGCTGAAAGCTCTCGTCCAGCATGCCGAATTCTGTTTCAAAATCAGGCCTGCTGCCGACTGCCGTCATCGGTACGGGGATCGCCGCTGACGGTTTCGCTGCGCCGGACGTCGGTTCGGCATATCTTGCGGTATCGGAAGCCTTTCTTCTGATCGAAGCGCGCTGCGCTTTCGGCGCGGGCATTGCGCGATCCGCGACAGCATCCTCGCACATTCTTGCCTCGAAGGGCGGTTCATAGTTGTCGCGAATGAATCGGTCAAGCGCGTTTTTCAGTTGTGCGGATAATCCTCTTTTGAACAGCATACCGTCACCTCGCTTCAACCCGAGTATATCACATCCGAGCGTCGATTTCAATCCGTCAAACGCCGTACTTCTGCTTGATCCGTTCCAGTTTATCGCCGATCGGCTTTTTCAGCAGGATCAAAAAGCCTGCGTTCGACACGGCGTACAGCGCCGTGAACGGCAGCGCGGATATGATCGCCGCAAGGTACAGGTCGGGCGAAAATGTCCCGTTGTACCACAGCACCGTCCATACGTCCATTATCATCGAATACGCGATCCCCGCCAGTACGCCGTACCCGATCAGCAGGGCGCGGCTTTTTTTCAGCGGTTCGCACAGGTATCCCGCGATCAGACCGATCATTCCGAAGCCGAGCATCTGGAATGGCGTCCACGGTCCCTGACCGAAGTAGATATTGGAGATCAGTACGCTCAGCGCCCCGCAGAGAAAGCCTGACTCGGCGCCGAGGTAGATCGCCGCCATCACACAGATCGCCGTGATCGGCTTGAACAGCGGGATGAATCGCCCGATGACCGCCAGCGCCGTCATCACCGCGACCAACACCATCCGGCGCGATCCGATGTTTTTCTTTTCGATACCTGCCATGAACAGCACGATTGCCGCAAGCGCCACCCCGAACGAGATGATCAGATACCGCTTTTCGTCAAATACCGTTGCGCCGAGGATCACCAGAGCGGGGATCGCCCCGAACGGGATCGCATAGCGCAGTACCGTCCGGACGGCGCGATTTTTGATCACCGTCATGACCGATCACCGCCGATCATCGCTGCCGCCGCGTCAACGGTATAGACGTTCCGTAGGATTCCGCGCGTCATGCGCGACGCAGCCGTCGTGTAACAGCGGTTGCCGCACATGAAGTCTGATGTGCTTTCGCACGCGGCGATACCGCCGTCAAAAAACAGCGCGCATCGGTCTGCACAGGACGCGGCAAATTCGATATCGTGACTGATGAGGATGATCGTCAGTCCGCTTGACTGCAGCTTGCGCAACAATTCGCTCAACCGCTCCTTCGCGTTGGGATCCAAGCCCTTTGACGGCTCGTCGAGGATCAGCAGGCGCGGATTGCTTTTCAGCGCCTTGCACAGCGCGACCAGCTGCCGTTCGCCGCCCGACAGATCGTACGGATGGCGGTCGTATAGGGGAGCAAGGTCGAAAGGCAGGCTGTTGACGATCTCTTCACAGCCTCTGAGTTCCTCGCGCACGGTCGCGTGCAGAAAAACGCTCTCGACGTCCTGCGGCAGGCAGCTCAGGTTCTCCCGATACAGAGAGCCGTTTTTGTATTCTTTGAGGGCTTTGCCGAACAGCTTCACTTTGCCGCTGTACGGCTTGAGGACGCCCGTCATGATCGCGGCGGCGGTGCTTTTGCCGCAGCCGTTCGCGCCGAGTACAGCGAAGATCTCGCCCTCGTTTACCGTCATGTTCAGTCCGTTGAGCACATCCGCGCCGTCTTTGTGATAGCGGAAGAAAACATCCTTCATCTCCAGCGCGGCACAGTCTTCCTTTCCCGGGGGAGCAGTCGCCGACGGTGAATGAGGATTGCCGGAAACGATCTCTCTGCTTTTAAAAAACTTCCGCCCCTCGCGGACGCTCAGGGGACATTCGCCCGCGCCGCCGCTGTGGATGAACACACGTGACGCGGCGGTCAGATATGGCAGGTACGGACTGCTTTTATCCATCCTCTGCGCGATCGCCCGCGGCGCATCGTCATATACGACCGTTCCGTGATCGAGCAGGATCATCCGGTCGCACAGCGGGAGGAGTTCCTCTGCGCGATGCTCGCTGATGATGACGGTCACGCCGGTCTCGCGGTTGAGCTTGTACAGCGTATCGAAGAATCGCGCCGCCTCGATCGGGTCGAGCTGGGCGGTCGGCTCGTCAAGGATCAGCGCCTCCGGCTCCGATACCATCACCGCCGCCAGATTCAACAGCTGTTTCTGACCGCCGGACAGTTGAGAGGTATGTTTGCGATACCACGGAGCGATCCCGAAGAACGCTGCCGTCTCTGCGACCCTGCGCGCGATCTCCTGCTGCTTTTTTCCGAGATTCTCGAGGGTGAACGCCAGCTCGTGCCATACTTTGTCGGTGACGATCTGCTCCTCGGGGCTTTGCGCCACATAACCGATCCGCGCGGCGGACTCCCGCGGCGGCAAATCGCCGATCGGGTTGCCGCAAAAGAGGATCGTGCCCGATTGATCGCCGTTCTGCATCAGCTCGGGCTTCAGAAGGCGCAGCAGGGTGCTTTTGCCTGAACCTGTCGGACCGGCAAGCGCAATGAATTCGCCCTGATCGACGGTGATATTCACTTTTTCCAGCGCTTTTTTTGCGCTGTTCGGGTAAGAAAAACTCAGTTCGCACAGCTCAAATACCGCCATCGGATCGCCTCCTTTGTATTGATGATGATCGGCAGGATCGACAGGACGCCGAAGCCGACATAGCCCATGATGCTCACAGGCTCAAACAGTGTTGTTTTGATCGACGGGTACCAGACGACGTCCGCGCCGTTCAGCCCGATGACTGCGATTGCCGTCGCGGCGGCGCAGATCGCTGTGATCAGTCCGTCCCGCATCCGGAATCGGAACAGTCGGAACGACGTTCTGCGTCCCGTGCCGTACCCGCGCGCATCCATGCTCTCGGCGGTGATGATCCCGTTTTCGAGCGCCCAGGTGATCAGGATCGACAGTACCCTTGCGCGCCCTTTCAGCGCGTCGATCAGGTTGCCGTCGTCATACAGTCCCAGCGCTTTTTGTGCATCGGAGATCTTTCGCCAGCGGATTCGCAGCAGCTCCGTATACCGGATCGCCATCGAGAGGATCAGGGAGATCTTCGGCGACAGCCGCCCGAACAGATAGAGCAGCTTGTCGCTTGTCATCGCTTTGGTGAACAGCCGCAGCCAGTACAGCGCCGCCACGGTCATGCCCGCCGCGGTGACGCCGTAGATCGCCGCCTCGGCGGTGATCGGACGGTCGTTGAGATAAAACAGCACCGTCATGCCGTTGTGGTTGATCAGCGGATTCACCGCCGCCATGATCACAAAGAGAACAAGAGAAAACAGGTGCGGTTTTATCCCGTTCTTTGCATATAAGATGTAGTTGATTACGGAGGCGAACAGTGAGATACCGATAACGACGGGGTTCATCGTAAACATGGTCACCGCCGTCGCGCACAGATAGTATGCCGCGACCGTGATCGGATTGTATTCATGGAATTCCCGCATAGCGCCTCCTGTGGACGGCGTAAACGCCGTCCGTAAATCGTGAATCGTGCAGGGAGGGCCTTGCCCTCACCCGAATCAAAGGTCTTTGCCGATGTTTTTGGTGTACAGCCACTCGATCTTCTCGCCGCCGTGCAGTTGATAGCTCTGACATCCCACATCGGGGAATTCTCCGTCGACCCTGTACATCCAGCCGGACAGGTCGCCGTAGTCGAATTCGTACAGGTATTCGATCCCCGCGATATAGGCGCTGCCCGCTGCGCCGCGGTTGTCCACCTGAAAATTGCACCGCTTTGACGCTTCGATCAGGATATCGTATACGGTGTCGCCCTCCGCGACGGCAAAGGTCGTTTCGTCGAGAATGATGCAGTCGTCGGGAATCGTGTCGGGGATATCATCGTCTTTGAGCGAATCGCATCGGACGGTGATCGTGACCGTCCCGACGGCGTCGGTTTTTTCTTTTGACCGATGATAGCTTTCCGTGCTTTCGAAATGTGTCAGCAGGATGAACAGAATGCCTGCCGCCGCAATGATCCCGACTGCGATATAGTGTTTTTTGTTCCGCTTTTTCAAGAGGTACAGAACGATCGCCGTAAGTCCTGCCGCCGCGAGAATCCCGCAGACGGCATAGGGCTTGTAGCTGCCTTGATCCGTTTTCGGTTCGTCGTCGATCGCGGGTGGCTCGGTCGCCGTACCGGTCGGCTGAAAAATCCCCGCGCCTTTGCCGGCGTCTTTTTCGGTCGGCGCCTGCGTACTGTTTTCAGCCGCTGTTGCGGTTTCGGTCGAGGTTGCGGTCTGCGTCGGCTTCTGTGTATTCTTTTGGGCGGGAGCCGTCTGTGTCTGCCGATCGGCTTGATGATCGTACGCGGATGATTGACCGCCGCTGTTGGGATCGCTGTAATATGTGCTGCTCTGCGGCGTACGGTCGTCGCTGTGATCATCGGCGTTGTCCTCTGCTTTTTGCGGGGAGTCCTGCGCCTGATCCGAGATCCTTTGGGATGCATTCCCCGATTGCCTCTGGCGGGAATCATCCCCCTGCTGTTCGGTCGCCGGGGTCGTCTGCCGATCTTGCCGATCCAGCACATACAGCGGCCCCTGTCCTTTCAGGTGACGCAGATATGCCGTCAGCGCATAGAACGCCTGTGTGGTCGCGTTTTCGTTGGCTCCCTTGCCCGCAAGATGGCAGAATGATCCGTCCGCGTTGCGAAAGCGCAGCATCGCGTCCAATGCGCTGTGACCGTTTTTGACAAAGCGGCTGTCGCTGTTTGCGTCGAACCCGAGGTCGGACAGCGCCGTTACGACCTGCGCGGCGCTTTCGCAGTTTTCCACGCCCATGCCGTAAAAGCCGCCGTCGGACTGCTGTTTGTCTGACAGCAGCGTCAGTGCGCTGTTTACCGCCGCTTTGACGTTGCTGTTTGTGCGGTAATACGGGGCGAGTGTCTGCAGGGTCATCGCGGTGACGTCGACATCCCCGCGGCTGCCGATGACCGCCCAGCCGCCGTCGGAGAGCTGATTCGCTAAGATCGTGTCGATCAGCGCGCTTGTCGTATACAGCTTGCTTTGATAGCCGTTGTTCAGGATATGCAGACCGAATACAAGACTCATCAAGCCGAGCCCGCCGATCGCTTCGTCTGCGATTTGTTTGATATACGCGCTCCGGCTGCCCGAAGCGATCAGGGCAAGGGCGTATTTTTCTCTGCTTGTCGCCGAATACACCTCGTTTTTGTCGAGGTAATCCAACAGCGCTTTTTCATACGCCGAAAAATCATAATTCCCCTGCTGTCGGAGCGCGATGATATAGAACTCCGCGCTGATACCGGCGGAGTCGCACAGACCGTTATCGATAAAATGCTGTGCGGAAACGCCGTCTTTATATGCGACGATACCGCCGCAGAGGCGCTCGACCTCCGCGACGGTATATTGACGGTTCGTTTTTTCTGCGTGCGCGGTGAAAAAGGGGCACAGTACCCCTATACACAGCAAAAGAGAAAGCAGTTTTTCGGTGAATGAACGAACCATAGGTATCCTTCTTTACAGTTCTTTGATAAGCTCTGCGATAAAGCGCTGGATATGCGTCGCGTCGAGGATGGTGACCTCGCCGTCGCCGTCCGCGTCCGCACTGAACAGGTCGATCTCATCCTCGCCGATCAGTTCGGCAATAAAGCGCTGGATGCGGGTCGCGTCAAGGATGGTGATATTGCCGTCCATATCGGCGTCGCCCTTCTTATACGTATCTGTCGATCTGATATATGCGATAAATACAGGCGCGACAAGGCGTTTGCCGTCGACCGTCGCGCTGACGATATGTTTTCCGGGCTCGCTGATGCTCACGGTCGCCTTGCCCCCGGCGTCGGTCGTGATCCCGGTCGCTTCGCCGTCGACGGTGATCTCGGCGCCTGCGACCGGCAGGGTGACCGGATTCCACAGTTCGTCATAACCCGCCTCGCTGTAGGTGAGGGTGAATTCCTCTGTCGCAGTCAGATTGCCGGAGCGCTTGTCAAAGAATGAGTAATGATCCGACCAGCCGACGAGATCGGTATAGCAGAACGCCGCCAGATAGTCGCCGCCCTTAATGGGATCGGTCAGGCTCCACGCAGAAGCGTTGTTCACATAATAGCCGTAGCTGCCGCCGTTCGCCGAGCCCCACAGCTTGTCGAGTGATAAGCCGTACTGCGTTGATTTGGTCGCATAGCCCGCGGCGGCTCCGCCTTCATAGAACATTTCGTGTGCGCAGTACAGCGCGTCGTTGACGGTGAGAACGCCGTCATGATCAGCGTCGGTCACAAGGATGCTTTCCGCCGCGAGGACGGTCTTGCCCTCCTGATCGGCGATCGTGACAAAGATCGTTTCGGGCTTCACGATATCGGCGACAAAGACAGGCTTGACCAGCGTCTTGCCTGCGACCGTCGCGCTGATCAGATGCGGACCGTAGTCGATGAAAAGATTGTTGAGGTCATTCATGACCAGCGTGCATTTTCCCTCTGCGTCGGTCGTGATCCCGGTTGCTTCGCCGTCGACGGTGATCTCGGCGCCTGCGACCGGCAGGGTGACCGGATTCCACTTTTCGTCATAACCGGCTTCCGAATAGGTGAGCGAAATTGTTTCGCCCGGATTAAAGGCTCCGTGACATTGATCGAAGTAGGAGTAATGGTCCGACCAGCCGACGAGATCGGTATAGCAGAACGCCGCCAGATAGTCGCCGTCCTTAAGGGGATCGGTCAGGCTCCACGCAGAAGCGTTGTTCACATAATAGCCGTAGCTGCCGCCGTTCGCGGAGCCCCACAGCTTTTTGAGCGATAAGCCGTACTGCGTTGATTCGGTCGCATAGCCTGCGGCGGCGCCGCCCTCGTAAAACTGCTCATGCGCGCAGTACAGCGCGTCGTTGACAGTCAGCGCACCGTCGCTGTCCGTGTCGGAAACAACGACTGTCTGAGCCGCCAGTCGGGTAATACCGTCCTGATCGGCGATCGTGACATAGACAGCGGCAGAAAGCTCGGAAACCGGTTCTTCTGCAAAAGCGCCGATCACGCCGATCGACAGGACAAGCAGGATCGCCATGATCACACTGATGGTTTTTTTCATGAAATCTCCTCGTTTCTATATGGATACTTGCAATAAGAAACGCCCTTTCCGATTCGGAAAGAGCGTAACAAACAAAGCGTAGGCGCGGACGCATACACTGTATTTGTACGCTTCACGCCAAAGATACATTCTGCGGACACGGCAGGTCTCCCGGCTTATGAGGAAGCGATCGTCGACCGCGCGGATGTAAGCCTTCTCAGTTTCCCAATGGCGTTATACATCCTCTGCTCAATCACGGTAGTGGCGGCTGCTCCGGAATGGGCTGAATTCAGTATTCAGCCTGAACCGGATTCCCTTTTAATCGATCAGCGTACAGCATCTCAAACCGTATCCTTATTCAATTGTCAATATTATACTATCAACAAGCGGAAAAAGCAATAAAAAAATATCGGGCGGAAGAGCCCGCCCGATAAAGGATCAGATCTTGATGATCTCGTCGTACAGATCTTTGTTTCTGTTGATGCTTTCGGTATTGCCGACCGTACAGAACGCTTTGTCGGCGACGCTCGCTTTCAGCTTTTCTCCGGCGGCGTTGATTGTTCCGAGGTCGGCGGCAAGCAGCTCGTCGCGTTCCTTCTGCAGGCTTTCGTCCGTCCTGCCCGACAGATACAGCAGATCGTCGACGATCGCCTGTGCCTGCGGCGTCTGGGGCGTATCGATGGTGCGGATACAGCTGATGATGTAATCCTCGACAGCTCTGCGGCTCAGCTTGAGCGTACTCAGGAATCCCGCAGCGTTATCGAAGGTGTTCAGCGTCGCGGCGATCTGCGGGTCGCGGTATGACCACATATCGAGCCGCTTTGCCGCGCCGGGATTCGCTCCGCAGCCGTACGCGCCGTTTTCGACGCGGATTTTCTGCCACAGGTATTCGAGCGAGAGGATCTTTTTGCACAGCATCAGCTCGCCGCCCTTGATATCACCGCCGATCGGATAGCTGTAGCCGTTGAATACGATATCGCACGGCGCTGCGACCGCGATATTGCCGCAGAGCAATTCGCTTTGCGCTTTTTCGAGTCCTTCTGTCAGGTTGGCTTTCATGGGAATAGCGGCGTCTTTGATGCGTTCGTCGGTCTCATGATCACACGCGATGCTCAGCACCGCCCTGCCGCCCGCGAACCGATTTCGATACACCGATTCCAGCTTATCCTTCAGTCTGCCGAAAGCAGATTCGTCGTTTTCGAGTTTCGCTTTCAGCGTCTTGATGCGGACATAAAAGCTCAATCCGCGCGTCTTGTCGTTGATCGCGTCGCGCACATAGCGGTTTGCCGCCGCGCGGGTCGCGGCGATCTGACTGGAATTATTGATCAGCCCCAGCATCATGTCCGTCGTGATCTGGCTGACGACGTCTGTGATCGCTTTGCGGTCGTCAAAAAGGGTGTTCGTCAGGATCTCTTCGGCAAGCGCGCACGCTTTTTCAAAATGCTCCGCCATCGCCTTGAAGCGCATCACCGACGCGCTGATGACCCTGCCGCTGTTATCGTAGGTCGAGTGGCTGACCGACATAGAGCCGGTGTACAGCCCCAGCTCGGTCTGCAATCGCTCTCCGCTGCAGTTCTTCGTGCCGAGATTGGTCAGCAGATTCTCGATCAGGCTCAGATAGAACAGCTCGTCGTCATCCGCGTCCGCTGTGTCGAAATACAGGCTGGCGTAGACGATGCCGTCGGATTTGACGGGGTGATACAGGAACGGCGCATTGTCCTGATACCGCAGCTCGGTTTCGTGCGCGATCCCCTTGCGGTCGATATCCTCGAGGTTCAGATGCGGCGTCGGATCTTCGTCGCACCGCCGGATCTCGGCAGAATATCCGTCAGGCAGATCGGTCGGCTCGCTGTAACGGGTCTCACCCGCCTTCGGGGTCATGATGACCTCGCTTTTATACGCATTGTCGAGGAATACTTTTTGGATCAGCTTTTCGAAATAGCCGTCGTCCAGACCGCTTTTGATCGCGCTCAGCGCGCTTTCGTATTCCAGATACAGCCACGGTTCACAGCCGTACAGCCAGCTGTCGGCGATCTGGATGTTGTAGTACAGCCCCTTGGTCAGTCCCGCGGCATTGCCTTCTCTCAGGGCGAATTCCGCGGTGCTGAGCTTGGCGCGGACTGCGTCTTTATCGATGCCGTTGTTGACCAGCTCCTGCAGACAGTCGAAGATCTCTTTGCGGATCTCGTCGACCTTTGCTGCGTCACAGTGCTGGAGCTTGACCGTGAACAGAGGATAGCAGATATCCTCGATCACAGCGCAGTCGACCTCGACCGCCAGTCCTTTGTCGAGGATGCGTTTTTTCAGCGGGTCATAGTTGGTTTCGCTGAGGATCGACGAGAGGACGCTGAGCGCCAAAAAATGCTCGAGGTCCGGCATAAAACCGATCGGGAAGCTCAAGGCATAGTAATCCTCGCCCTGCTTGACCTCGTCGGCGGTATAGGTGCAGTAATACGGCTTTTCCTGCTTTTTGACCTGAACGACAGGTTCTTCGACCGCTTCCTGCCGTTCGACCTTGCTCAGGTATTCCTCGTTGAGAAAGCGGAGCTTTTCGTCGATATTCATTTTGCCGTACAGATAAAACCGCGCGTTCGACGGATGATAGTGCTTTTTGTGCGTGTCGATGAACTGCTCGTAGCTGAGCTTTACGATTTCGTCGGGATGTCCTCCCGAGAAGGTGGTGTACTGACATGCTTCAAACGCTTCTTTGAATACCGCGGTGTACAGCGTTTCTTCGGGATCGCCCAGCGCTCCCTTCATCTCATTGTACACAACGCCCTGATAGTACGGCTTGCCGTTTTCGTCGACCTCGATATGCCAGCCCTCCTGACGGAACGCGCACTCGTTGTCGTAGATCAGCGGACGGAATACCGCGTCGGTATACACGGACATCAGATTCATCAGATCCTTCTCGTTCATGCTCGACACGGGATACATCGTCTTGTCGGGGAAGGTCATCGCGTTGAGAAAGGTATACAGCGAGCTTTTCATCAGCTCGACGAACGGATCGTCCACCGGGTATTTTTCGGAGCCGCACAGCACCGAATGCTCCAGAATATGGAATACGCCGGTCGAATCCTTTGACGGCGTTGCAAAAGTGATCGAGTAGGTCATGTTGCGGTCGTCGTTATCGACGTAGCACAGCATCGCGCCGCTGTGGGTGTGGCGCAGGATGTAGATATCCCCGCCGATCTCTTTGATGTGTTTTCTCTGTTCCACGACAAAGCCGTGGATGGTATCGTTGATATTGTATTTCATATTCTTCTCCATCCGTTATTGTCCGATCATTTTCTCCAGCGCTTCGACCGCGTTTTTACAGCAGTCCTCGCAGGAGCAGAGCGTTCTTCCGGTGAGAATGCCCTTGATGTTCGCACAGATCGTCGCGCCGACGCGCCGCTCGAACTCGCCGAACAGCGTGCGTGAGTATTTGTTCATCGATCCGCCCTGATATCCGAGCAGACCCAGGACCATCTCTGCGCCGACCAGCGCGCCGCAGGTGCCCTTTACGCCGCCCATTCCCGAGCCGAAGGTCGATCCCAGCGCGAGCAGGGTGTTCTTGTCAAACGGGAGCTTGTCTTCGTATGCGAGCAGTACCGCCTGACAGCAGTTGCATGAGCTTTTCAGTATTGCCGCGTTTTCAGCGCGTGTCATAAACATCATCCTTTAGATATTGTTGGTATTACAAAGCTAATTATGCTACTTTTCCTTTCGCCTGTCAAGCGACAACTACCAACTGTCAACTGCCGCCGCCGGATACTTTTAGTCAAATATCCGAATTATCCCCGCGCTACTTGACAAATCCGCGGATGATGTTGTATAACGCAGATGGTAGATAAACGATCGGGAATCCGGTGCGGACAGTATCCGCCCGCCGCCGTTCACGATTCACGATTCACCGTTCACCGACGGTAAAACCGTTATTTCAGGAGGTATCACTATGGAAAAACGCGAACAGATCTATGAGGGCAAAGCAAAAAAAGTCTATCTGACCGACGATCCCGACCTGGTGATCGTCGATTATAAGGACGACGCGACTGCGTTCAACGGTCTGAAAAAAGGCACCATCACCGGTAAGGGCGTCATCAATAACAAGATGAGCAACCTGCTGATGCAGAAGCTCGAAAAAGCCGGCGTTCCGACCCATTTTGTCGAGGAACTGTCCGACCGCGAGACGCTGGTCAAGAAGGTCGACATCGTTCCGCTGGAGGTCATCATCCGCAACATCGCTGCAGGTTCGTTCAGTAAGAACTACGGCGTAAAGGAGGGCACGCCCTTCGATCAGCCGACCATCGAATTCTCCTATAAGAACGACGATCTCGGCGATCCGCTGATCAATGAATATCACGCGCTTGCGTTAAAGCTCGCCACCAAGGATGAGATCGAACTGATCAAGAAGTACGCCTTTGCCGTCAACGACTATATGAAAGCCTACTGGAAAGAGCGCGGCGTCATCCTCGTCGACTTCAAGCTCGAGTTCGGCAAGACCGCTGACGGGACCATCGTCCTCGCCGACGAGATCAGCCCCGACACCTGCCGCTTCTGGGATGCAGAAACCATGGAGAAGCTCGACAAAGACCGTTTCCGCCGCGACCTCGGCGGCGTAGAGGACGCTTACAATGAGATCATGGGACGCTTGTCCTGATGTTTTACCCGAAGTTACAGCTTCGGGTATTCTTTTATCTTTCTTTACCGCTTTATTGACTAAAAGCGGCGTATATGGTAAGATAGTGATCGGTAATCAAAAACAGAAATCAGGTGAGGGCAGCGCCCTCCCGCAATTGTCAATTGTCCACTGTCAACTGTCAATTGATGAAACGGAGTGAAATCATGCGAATCGTTATCAAGGTAGGCACCTCTACCTTAGCCCACAAGACGGGGCTGCTCAATATCAAGCGCGCAGAAAAAATGTGCAAGGTCATATCCGATCTGAAGAACGCGGGTCACGAGATCGTTCTCGTGTCGTCCGGCGCGATCGGCATGGGACTGGGCAAGCTGGGACTCACCAAGCGTCCCGACGACGTCAGCACCTGTCAGGCGGCGGCAGCCATCGGTCAGAGCGAGCTGATGTACACCTACGACAAGCTGTTCTCGGAGTACAACCATACCGTGGCGCAGATCCTGATCACCGGCGCGTTCGTCACGATCGAGGACTACGGCAAGAATCTGAACAATACGCTGTACCGCCTGCTGGAGCAGGGCGTGATCCCGATCGTCAATGAGAACGATACTGTTGCCACCGAAGAGATCATCATCGGCGACAACGACACCCTCGGCGCGATCATCGCAAACCGTGTGAAAGCCGATCTTTTGATCATCCTTTCGGATATCGACGGCTTCTTTACCGGCGACCCCAATAAAGACCCCAACGCCAAACGCATCAGCGTGGTCGAAAAGGTCACCGACGAGCTTGAAGCGCTGGCAGGTCAACCCGGATCGCGTCTGGGTACCGGCGGCATGGTCACCAAGATCAAGGCGGCGCGCATGGTCACCGAGAACGGCATCGAGATGGTCATCGCCAACGGCAAAGACCCCGATATCATGTACGATATTCTGGACGGAACAGCGGTATGCACCCGCTTTTTGTCGCAAAAATAAAGGAGAACCACTATGACAACTCAGGAATTATTAGTCAAAGCCAAAGCTGCGAAAAACGAGCTGAATCAATATACCGTCGAAGACGTCGACCGCGCACTTGCCGCGATGGCGGATGCGCTGATCGCCGATACCGACGCGATCCTGGAGGAGAACGCCGCTGATATCGAAGCCTCCCGCGGGATCATCAGCGACGTGATGATCGACCGTCTGTCCCTGTCCGCCGATCGCATCGCGGGCATGGCGCAGGGTATCCGCGACGTTGTGAAGCTGCCCTCGCCCGTCGGCAAGGTATTGAAGCGCGTCGAGCGTCCCGGGGGACTGATCATCGAGAAGACCTCTGTCGCCCTCGGCGTAGTCGCGATCATCTACGAGAGCCGTCCGAACGTCACCTCCGACGCGGCAGCCCTCGCCCTGAAGAGTGGAAACGTCTGTGTGCTTCGCTGCGGCAAAGAGGCGCATCGGAGCGCTGCGGCGATCGTCAAGGCGCTGCGAAAGGGTCTGACCGCTGCAGGACTTCCCGAGGACTTTGTCCTGCTGGTGGAGGATACCACCCGCGCGTCTGCGACCGAGCTGATGACTGCTTCCGGCTATGTTGATCTGCTGATTCCCCGCGGAGGCCCCGGACTCATCAACGCCTGTGTCAAAAACGCCACCGTGCCGTGCATCCAGACGGGCACCGGCATCTGTCATATCTACGTAGATTCCGCCGCCGATCTCGACATGGCGGTGAAGATCATCGAAAACGCAAAATGCTCGCGTCCCTCTGTCTGCAACGCAGAAGAGGTGCTGGTCGTCGCGCGCGATATCGCTCCCGCGTTCCTGCCGAAGCTGAAGGAGCGTCTGGTTGATAACCGCGCAGAGAATCCCGTCGAGCTGCGCCTTGATACCGAAGCGGCGAAGATCATCGACGGCACTCCCGCCGGCGAGAACGACTTCGACACCGAGTTCCTTGATTACATCCTCGCGGTAAAGATCGTCGCAGACGTCGACGAAGCCGTCGCGCATATCAACCGCCATTCCACCGGTCACAGCGAGGCGATCGTGACTAACAATGCGACCGCCGCCGAGATATTCACCCGCGGTATCGATTCATCCTCTGTTTACGTCAACTGCTCCACCCGCTTCACCGACGGCGGCGAGTTCGGACTCGGCTGCGAGATGGGAATCTCGACCCAGAAGCTCCACGCCCGCGGTCCGATGGGACTGGAGGAGCTGAACACCTACAAATACATCATCCGCGGCAACGGTAATATCCGCTGACCACCCTTCACCCTTCACTAATAAAGAGGTACACTATGTATACATTCGGATTCATCGGCACAGGCAATATGGGCGGCGCATTAGCGAAGGCCGCCGCAAAGTCTACCAAAAACATCCTGCTCGCCGATCACTTCGCTGAAAAGGCAGAGACGCTCGCGGCACAGCTCGGCTGTGACTGCGGCGACAATCTCGCGGTCATCAAAAGCTGCCGCTATGTTTTCCTCGGGGTCAAGCCCCAGATGATGGCGGAAATGCTCAGATCTGTGCGTGATGTGATCTGCTGCCGCGAGGATATCGTCCTCGTCACGATGGCGGCGGGGCTTTCGATCGAAACCATCCGCAGCATGGCGGGCTGGGATTACAAAACCATCCGCATCATGCCCAACACGCCTGTCGAGGTGGGGGAGGGCGAGATCCTCTATTCGCCCGCCGAAAACGTCGCTCCCGACGAGCTGGAAGAATTCCTCACCCTCATGCAGTACGCGGGCAAGCTGACCGCCATCCCCGAAAGACTGATGGACGCGGGATGCTCGCTGTCCGGCTGCGGTCCGGCGTTCGTCTTCAAATTCATCCGCGCGCTGGCACAGGGCGGCATTGACGCCGGTATCGGCGAAGCGACCGCGATCGAACTCGCCGCACAGACCGTCATCGGCGCGGCAAAGCTGCTCACGGAAAGTCCGCTCGATCCCGAGACGCTGATCAAAAACGTCTGCTCTCCCGGCGGCAGCACGATCGAGGGCGTCAAGTCGCTTGACGCCGACAACTTTGAAAGCACCGTAGCAAAAGCTGTCGCCGCTTCCTACAAGCGCAATCTGGAGCTGGGAAAATCATGAACAATACCGGTCTTGTCCTCGAGGGCGGCGCGATGCGCGGGCTCTTTACGATGGGCGTGCTGGACACCTTTCTGAAAAACGATATCATCATCCCGAACGTCGTAGGCGTATCTGCCGGCGCGGCATTCGGATGCAATTACAAATCCCGTCAGATCGGCAGGGCGCTGCGCTACAATCTGCGCTATTGCCGCGACTGGCGGTACTGCTCGATGCGGTCGCTGATCCGCACCGGCGATCTTTACGGCGCGGAATTCTGCTACAAGACCCTGCCCTTCGAGCTGGATCCCTTCGATTGTCTGACCTTCGATACCTCTTCGATGGTTTTTTGGGTGGTCTGCACCGATGTGCTGACCGGTAAGCCCGTCTATCACCGCATTGACCGTGTCGATGATACCTGCATGGACTGGATCCGCGCCTCGGCAAGCATGCCGATGGTGTCCCGACCCGTTACGATCGGCGGGACGACCTTACTCGACGGCGGCATGAGCGATTCCATCCCGCTGAAATTCATGACCGACCGCGGGATCAAAAGAAATGTCGTCATCCTGACACAGCCGCGCGATTATGTCAAACCGCCGGCGAAGATCCTGCCGCTGAAGCTGATGCTTCACAAGTATCCCGCGATGATCCGCACGATGAAGGATCGCCACACGATGTATGCGTTTGAGCAGGCATATGTGTTCGAGCAGGAAAAGCAGGGGAATGCGTTTGTGATCTGTCCCGAAAAGCCGCTTGATATTGCCCGCACCGAGCATGATCCCGTCAGGATCCGCGCGGCCTATGACGAGGGCGCACGTATCGCCGAAGCGCTTCTGCCGTCCCTCAATACCTTTTTAGCAAACGAATAACCATGGATATACAGCGAACGGACTGCCGAATACGACAGTCCGTTCGCTTTTGTGTTGAAGATTGGAATGAAGAAAGTTTTATGAAAAAGCGGAGTGGTTCTCTGTTTGATCGATCAGTCGGGCTTATCGGGCGGAGCGCCGTTGTCGCTGCCGCCGTTACCGCCGGGCATATCGGGAGGAGCGCCGTTGTCGCCGCCGCCTGTTGATACGACCTCGATCGCCGTACCGGTCGAAGCGGTACCTGCGGTGTATTCCTTGCCGTTGACATACAGCTTGTGACCGTTGAGGTCGATGCTGTCCGCGTCACAGGTGAGAGAGGTGATGTAGCTGTCGCCGGAAAGCACCCATTTTGCGCCGCCGGAGAGTTCCACATAGACCTCGCCTGCCTGACCGGTGCTGTTGATCGCGCCGTTGAAGGTAGAGCTGTCGGAGAGATAGAGGTTCAGGTTCGACACATCGTCAACGATCATATCGCCGTTGATAGTCTGCTGTTTGGCGTACAGGCTGACCTGACCGCCGTTGCTTCCCTCGCTGCCCCAGCCTGCGGCAGCTGCTCTGAGGAAGTACCCGTTCGTGTCGTTATTGACGATCGTCGCGTTTGTCAGATAGATATCCGTCGCGGTGTTGTTGACGAAGAAGATGTCGCCGTTTGCATTTGTCAGGGTGCCGCCCTCCATGGTGAAGGAGGATTTGCCCTGTGCCGCATCGCCGGACATGCTCTGGTAGATCATGACCGCCTGATACCAGTCGGATTTATCGCTGTTTTTGGTGTTGTTGTCGGCGTTCATGGTCACGTTGTTCAGCGTCACGCTGTTCTTGCCCTCGACGACCACGCCCTGAGAGGCGGTGGAGGTCATATCGGCGTTGCTGACCGTAATATCTGCCGTTGAGTAGACGACCGGAGAACCGGTGCCGGTGGTCGTATAGCTGCCGCCGTCGACGTTCACGGTGCCGCCGCCGCGGTCGGATCGGATCGCCGCCGATGATCTGCCGGAGGTTTCGATGGTCAGATTTGTCGCGTTCGTCGTACCGCCGCCTGTTGTCATCAGGCCGCCCGAACAGTCGCCGGATGTTTTGATATACGAATTGCTGATATCGACCGTTGTGCCCTCGCCGTAGCTGAATACGCCGTTGGCGTGCTTGCCGTCGGTGTCGATCACCATATCGCTGAGCGTCAGCTTGCCGCCGTTCGTCGCGAAGATCGCCGCGTTATCGCCGTAGAAGTCGGCTTCGTCGCCGCTGTCGCTGTCGCCGGTCTTGACGACTTTTGTGTTTTTGTAGTCAGCCGTCTCGCCGTCCGCGGTGATCGCGTGTCCGCCGTCCTCGCTGTTTTCGATCGTTTCGCTGATCGTGATATCGCTTTCGCTGAGCTTTGCCGATTTCGCCTCGGTCGCCGCCTGTGTTGACGCTTGCGTCGCCGCCTGTGTCGCAGCGTCGGTTACGGCTGATTCGGTCGCGGCTGCGCTTGCGGCAGCCGTTGTATCCTCCTGCGGCGAGCTGTTGTTACACGCGGCAAGCGAAGCTGTTATCATCGCCGCCATCAGGATCGCCAAGCCTTTTTTTGAAAAATGTTTCATGTTACTGACCTCCTTTGAAGAGTGGTTTTTCTTTGTTGTGACTATAAGATACCGCCCGATCATGATACCTGTATGATCTCTGTGTGAAAAGTATGTGAAAAAACTGATTGACCTGAATCCTGTCGCTATGTATACTGAAAGCAGAAACTATTTATTTGAATGCAACACTTCAGGGATTTTTTTGCACTGAATCAATGAACGACGTCGTATTCTCCGGTGTTTCGGAGAAGCAGGAGGCAAACAATGGATGAGAAAACCTTAGTGCAAAGGGCGGTGACGGGCGACAAAGAAGCGTTCGCGGGGCTGTACACACGCTACAAAGACGGCCTGTATCGGTACGCATTCTTCAAGCTCGGAAATGACGCCGACGCACAGGATGCGCTGTCGGATTGTATCGTGGCGGCTTACCGGAGCATCGGCAGTCTGAAAAACGCCGCGACATTCTCCGCGTGGATCTTCCGGATCCTGTACCGCTGCTGCTGCAGTTATGTCAAGGATCAGATCGAACAGAACAGCCGCGCAGATATCTCCGTTCTCGAGAGGGTCCCGACAGAAGACGAAAAGCTGCTGTCCGTCGAAATCCGCGAAGCGCTGGATCAGCTCGATCCGGCTGACCGCGATATCATCCTGCTGTCCGCCGTTGCCGGATATAACAGCCGCGAGATTTCTGCTGTTACCGGCATCAAAGCGACGACCGTCCGTTCGCGCCTGTCGCGAGGCCTCAAAAAGATGAGAACCTTTCTGGAGTGAAACATATGAAGAACAGTGATCATGAATATATCAAACAGAAAATAGAGAACTGCGGCGTCAGAGCGCCTGCTGAGATGGACGAAGCGTTTGTGCTCGGCAGGATCGCCGATGTTCAGCCCGATCCGACCCCGGTACTCACGGAGGTCAAGCCCAAAAAGCATCATTACGCCCTGATCTCCGGCATCGCCGCAGCGTTTGTCGCGATCGTCGCGCTGACGGTCGTCGGAGCGATACTGATCAACCGTCAAAACAATGCTGCGACCGAAACAGAGCTGAGTATCAGCTCGGACGTGGAGCTCAAGACCTTTTCGAGCTACGACGAGGTCAAGATGAAAACAAAGGAGATCGAGTTATCCGCTTACAACTTTACGACCCGCAACGGCGATATGTGGGTCGAGGAGGAAGCAGCCGGCAGCAATAAGTCTATGGACGGGGCTGCGTCGGATTCCTCCGGCAGTTCAACGGGCGGATCCGGTTCGGGATCACAGTCGTTCAGCGAGACCTACAAGCAGGTTGAGGGCGTCGATGAAGCCGATATCGTCAAGACTGACGGCAGGTACATCTACGTCGCCGCCGCAAACAGCAGCAACGGTATTGCCGTCTACACCGCTTCCGAAGCTCCCGAATGCATCGCGACGATCCGACTCGAGAATTCTGATGATCCGACAGGTGATTTGCAACAGGATGATGAATACGGTACGGCTGCGTATATCGAGGAACTCTACCTTCATGACGGCAAGCTGATCGCCGTCGGCATGATGAACGGCAAGGATTATTCCTACGACGCAGTGGCGGCTGTTTACGATGTGTCCGATATCAATCGGATCAGGCTTGTCGATCAGTTCCACCAAAGCGGCGGTTACTCTACCTCCCGCATGATCGGCGATTCCCTCTATCTTGTGTCCGAGCATTATGTCAGCAGCGATGATTTTGAGATCCCGGTCTGCTACCGCGGCGCGGAATCCCAAGAGATCCCGATCGAAAATGTCTGCTGTGTCGAGCATCCTGCCGAGACCTCGATGCTCATCGTCGGCGGCTACGATCTGTCCGACGGATCAGAAGACGTCCGGTCGGCAGCTGTCCTCGGCACCGTTGAGGACGTCTACTGCAACGAGACCAATATGTATATCTACGCGACCGACTGGAATGTGAGAGCTGTCGTCGACTACGACGCTGAGAACGACGGCGGATCGGGCGACAGCATACTTGCCGGAAGATTCTCGCCGAAGGAGTCCGAGATCATCAGCACCGATATCTACAAGGTCAGTCTCAAGGACGGTATCTCCTTTACCGCGTCCTGCTCGGTCAAGGGACGGCTCGACAGCCGTTATTCGCTTGATGAAAGAAACGGATACCTGCGTGTCGCCGCCACCGTCGAGGATGCGTACTACAACCAGAGCAACTGCCTGTATATCCTCGACAGCGACCTCAAAGAGGTCGGCAGCGTGACGGGATTTGCGAAGGACGAAAGCATCAAAGCGGTGCGCTATGTCGGCGACGTCGCCTATGTCATCACCTACGAGCAGACCGATCCGCTCTTTGTGATCGATCTGAGCGATCCGACGAAGCCCGTCATCATGGGCGAGGTCAAGATCGACGGATTCTCCACGATGCTCATTCCCGTCGACGAGAACACCATCCTCGGCGTCGGCGTCTATACCGAGAACGCCTCTTATACCACCATGCAGGTGCAGAACGGCGTCAAGCTCGCGCTGTTCGACGTCAGCGACAAGCTCCATCCCAAGGTGCTGGACGAAAAATCCTATCGCGGATACGAATCCGAAGCCGTATATGAGCCGCGTGCCTTTGTATATAATCCCGACCGCGGCGACTATCTGATCCCGCTGAACATCTTCGATTATAAATACAGCGACAGCATGGAGTATGAAGAGCCGGATATCCGCGGCGGCGCGCTGAACTTCAAGGTCGAAAACGGCAGGATCGTCGAGATCGCCCGCCCCGAGGTCAAAACCAGCCAAAGCTATAACGC
This sequence comes from uncultured Ruminococcus sp., assembly GCA_902796225.1. Classification (GTDB taxonomy): domain Bacteria; phylum Bacillota; class Clostridia; order Oscillospirales; family Acutalibacteraceae; genus Ruminococcoides. The sequence continues at coordinate 4,080 of CADBOO010000012.1, read as the reverse complement.
GCTGATCCAACGCTGTCTTTATGTCGGCGATATGATCTATCTGATCTCCGACGGCTATAGTGAAGGCGTCGCCGTTTACGCCGTAAAATATCAATAAGAAAGCCGGCTGCTTGACGGATGGATTTGTATCGGACCGCACGCCGCCTTTGATTTAAAAAACAGGACTGCAGATGCGGTCCTGTTTTTTTGCCTGGGTACCGTACTTCGTTTCCCTTTATTTGATGATGGAATTTTTTTGGCTTTTTTCGTTTTTTATATTAACAACGGTTTACAATAGTGCTATAATGCAGATTGAATAGGTTTTCGAAGTATTGAAAGCTATCCCGCGATATCGGAGGTGAGAATTATGCAGGACATGATCAGAAGGATCGTCGAGGCGGACAACGAGGCAAAGGCGCTTGAAGAGGAAAACATCAAAGCGACCGAGAAGGAAAAACAGCGCATTGAAAAGGAAGCCGAATCGATCTACAAAGAATACATGGACAACGCGCAGGAGGAAATCAAAAAGAACGACGAGCATCTCCGGAAAATGTACGAAAGGAAGCTGAGCGACTCGACGGCTAAGCAGGAATCGGTCCTGATCAAGCTCAAGGCGGATTATGACCAAAACTGTGATAAATGGGTCGACGAGATCGTAAGCCGCGTGATCGGCTGACGGAGGTGATTTGATGTCGAATACATCCTATGCGGTCTCGGCAAAAGCACGTTCCAAGTTCGGACGGTTTCTGTCTGACCGCGATTATGAGAATCTTCTCGCCTGCCAGAGCGTTCCCGAGGTCATGGTGTACCTCAAATCCCATACCCACTTCGCGTCGATCCTCGCTGACGTCAACGAACGCGACGTTCACAGAGGTTGGCTGGAAATGCTCCTGAGGCAATACCAATTCAACGAGATCGATTCGATGTGCCGTTATGATTCCGGTATCAGCGCGGGTTTTTCGAGCTATGTGGTAGAAAAAGCGGAGGTGGAGCAGATCATCCGTTACCTGATCCTGCTCAATTCCAATTCGCCGGAGAGATTCATTTTTCAGTACCCTGCGTTTCTTTCGAAGCACACCGAACTGGATTTCAACAAGATCGCTGCCGCGCGTGATTACAGCACGTTTCTGGAGGCTGTACAAAAAACCTCCTACTACGAGATCCTCCGGGAGTTCCGCCCCGATGATAAGGGCAGGCTGCCGGTATCCCGTATCGAAAACCGGCTGTATACCCGCGTGTCCAAGCGGTTGCTGGAATTGATCAACAAAAAAACAAAGGGCGATGAACGCCGCGAGTTGACGGAGATCTTCCGCAAGGTCAACGACTACAGCATGGTCTCGCGCATCATCCGCATGAAAGAGTATTATCAGCTCAGCCCCGAGGTCATCAAGGAGAATATGCAGCCCGAGTACGGCACGATAAGCCCTAAGATCATCGACAGGATGTGCGACGCGCAGTCGGTCGAAGAGGTCTATCGGATCCTGCGCTCCACCCGCTACGGCAAGCTGTTCGACAGACTCTCTTACACCGGCGAGGGCGATATCGGCCCGGCAGTAAAATACAGTATCGCAAAGCGCTATCTGCACTTTTCCGACAATCCGTCGGTCGTGATGGTGGCGTTCATGATCCTCAGCGATACAGAGCTCGAGAACGTGATCAGCCTGATCGAGGGCGTCCGCTATCGGGTCGATCCAAAAGTAATTCAGTCATTGCTCATCCGATGACTGTGATAAAGAGGTGATTTCAACTTGGCAGTATCATCTATGCAGGCCGTGAATGTTATCGGTTTGATCAATCATATCGATCAAGTCATCACGGTATTGGGTGAATCAGGCGTGTTTCACCCCGACGAGGTCAGCAATTTTTATAAAGACCTCGCGGGATTCACGCATCTGCAGTCAAATAACAGCTACGCGGAGCCGCTGACCAATCTGAAGGTCGCGCTGAACCGCACGAAGCGCAGTTTTCCGCTGGCGGATACAGGCGATTTCAATCCGTCTTTCGAGGAACTGGACAGCTTTTCGACGGCGACAGCGGCACAGATCGACGCGCTGATCGATCGCAGGATCGAGGCGCAGACAAGGCTTTCCGAAGCGCAGCAGAATCTCAGCGTTGCAAAGCATTTTTCGGGACTGGCTCCCGACGTCCAGAAGGCGCTGCAGCTGAAGTATACCGGCGCGCGATTCGGCAGTCTGCCGAAGGACAGCGTTGAGAAGCTCGCGGAATATAAGAACAGCGAAAACGCGGAATTCATCGTCTGTACCGAAGAAAAATCCCGCTGCTGGGGCGTTTACTTCGTTCCGAAGGGCAAGGCGGCACAGATCGACGCGTTTTTCAAGGGATTGTTTTTTGAGCCGACCGAGCTGGTTGGCGATAGCGACAATCCCGAGGACATCATCAAAGAATACGAGGAAAAGCTCCCGAAGCTCGAGCAGGAGTATCAGGAAGCGCAGGAGGATTTTGACGGCTGGATCGACGAGAACAGCGAACAGATCACGCGCTATCTGTCAAAGCTCGAGGAGCTGTATCTTTACTCGGGCATCCGCAGCAAGGCGATGCAGCACTCGAACAGCTTTATTATCGTCGGCTGGATCCCGACGGAAAGCAAAAAGAAGCTGCAAAAGAAGCTCAAGCGGATCAAAAGCGTCGAACTCGATTTCTCTGACGCGAAAAATGAGCTGGATAAGAATCCGCCCGTCAAGCTGAAGAATTGTTTCTTCGCCAAGCCGTTCGAGTTCTTTACCGAGATGTACGGCGTACCGAAATACAACGAAATGGATCCGACGCTGTTCGTCGCGATGACCTACATCATTATCTTCGGCATCATGTTCGCCGACCTCGGACAGGGCTTGTGCCTGTCGATCGTCGGACTTTTGATGTGGAAGCTGAAAAAGATGCCCATCGGCAAGATCCTGTTTCCGTGCGGAATTTCCGCGATGATCTTCGGCACGATCTTCGGCAGTGTGTTCGGCTTTGAAGAGCTGATGACGCCGGTGTTCCGCGCCGTCGGCTTCAAAGAAAAGCCGTTCGAGGTCATGGCGAGCAAAAATACCAACACAATCATCCTCGGCGCGATCGGCATCGGCGTGTTCCTGTTGATCGTCGCGATGTTCCTCAATATCTATTCTTCTCTCAAGCAGAAGAATTACGGACGGGCGCTGTTCAGCACCAGCGGCGTTGCGGGCATCGTGTTTTACGCATCGGTGGTCTTCGGACTGCTTGCCGAGATCTTCCTCGGGATGCATGTGATGTCGCCGCTGTATATCATCGGGCTGATCGTCATACCGTTCATCCTGATCTTCTTCTCGGAGCCGCTGACGGATCTGGTCAACGGCGAGGAGGACTGGAAGCCCGAGAGCTGGGGCGGCTATATCGTCGAGAAGCTCTTTGAATCGATCGAGGTGCTTTTAAGCTACGTCACCAATACCATGAGCTTTCTGCGTGTCGGCGCGTTCGTGCTGGTGCACGCGGGCATGATGCTGGTCGTATTCGTGCTTGCCGAGACCGTCGGCGGCGTCGGCTATTGGATCATCGTCGTCATCGGCAACGTGCTGGTCATGGTGCTCGAGGCGCTGCTCGTTGCCATCCAGGTACTCAGGCTCGAGTATTATGAGATGTTCAGCCGCTTCTATTCGGGCGAGGGCAGACCGTTTGAACCCGTCAGAATGACCATTGAAGAATAATTGATTTTATATACAACTTTCGGAGGTAATGATTATGTCACTGTTTGATTACTTGATTCTGGCTCTGCCGGTCGTCTTTTTGATCGCATCTGTTCTGATCGCCGTCAAGGCGGTCTCGCACGGCAAAAGCAGAAAGAGAACTACCCTGATGCAGCTCGCATCCTTTGCGTTCGTTTTTGCTGTCTGCATGGTATGCCCGTTCATCGCGAGCGCGGCGACCGGCGACGCTTCGGCGGCAGGCGGCGCTGACGGAATGGCGTATATCGGCGCTGCCGCGGCGACGGGACTTTCGTGTATCGGCGGCGGTATCGCAGTCGGCAACGCGGCTCCTGCGGCGATCGGCGCGACCAGCGAGGATCCCAAGGCGTTCGGTAAGGCGATCATCTTCGTCGCGCTGGGCGAAGGTATCGCGCTGTAC
>CADBOO010000011.1 GCA_902796225.1 uncultured Ruminococcus sp. | reverse complement strand
ATTCAAATAGAGGGTACCCATTAGGGTACCCTCTATTTGATTTGACCCGTAGTGCGCCGGAAGGGACTCGAAGGCGAGCGTGCCAAGATGTAAGCGTCAGCGCATCGCGCAGACAAAAACGCCATAGAATGGCGTTTTTAGCGAGAGCGTAGGCGCGACTTGTGTCAGGAGGTGTCGTTCCCAAGACGAGGCAGCCTGTTTCCTACAGATAAAACCTACTTCCGGCGCACCTGTACGAAATGATCACAATTGCAAAGCCCATCCTGTTACCGGATCTGTTCCGGTATCGGGATGGGCTTTTTGGGTTGTTTCAATGAATCGCACAGCTGCGGGATATCGGCAGCGTTTGGCGCGGTATTATTTTGGTTCGCCTATGCCTTGCGCCTGAGTCGGGAGCTCGGCTACAAACCTTTGGATGGCGGTCACGTCGACAATGGTGACCGTTCCGTCGCCGTCAACGTCCGCCAGCTTCTCGTGGTACGATGAGACGGGCAGATCGGCGATCACTCGCTGGATCGCCGTCGCATCCAGGATCGTGACGTAACCGTCGCCGTCTGCATCGCCGAGGATTCCGTCCGTGAAGGGGCTCTCATATGCGCCGCTTTCAGCGGGCAGCAGACAGAGCTTCCATCCCATCTTGTACTCATCCATGCACTGATAGATATAATAGACGCCGTCGCGTGTCGTAACGCAGGAGTTGTAAACATCCTGAGAATCACACAACGAGTCAGACACGGTGTAATACAGCGGTTCGATCCTGTCGGTATCGGTATGGTACAGGAACGCATTGCCGCCGCCGTCTACGGACGAACCGATGACGATCAGCCCGTTCTTCGTCTGCGCGATCGCAGAGGAATGTGAGATAAACAATCCGGAGAATATCTCGCTGTACCTGCCGACGTAATCCATGTCGTCTTTTCTCTCCCACTTTTTGCCGTTATAGCAGTATACGTTGGATTTGACCTTATCTTCGTTCTTAAGGGTAATCTCGTTGTAGATGCAGAACATAACATAGAGTTTGCCGTTCGACGCAAAGAAGTCAAAGGTATCGTAAAGACACGGCAAAGCAGCTTCTTTCTTCCATTTTCCGGTAGAGATAGTATAGCTGTACATCGGACGGTCGAAGACTTCCGAATCAGAATAATCATAACCGATACAATAGATCTTGCCGTCGCAGATCGTCTGCGTCATATAAATATCACCTTGATAGACTAAGGCGTCGGGGAGATCCGCCATCTTGCTGAAACGCCACGAGGGGTTCTTCTCGTTCAGGTCGAAGGATCCCAGATAATACCCGATACAGGTGAGGGAGCCGTATTCGTCGTCATCGGATTCTGCGTTCTGATTCCGGAGGTAAACGCCGGTAATAGCATAAATAACGCCGTTTTCATTCAGTGGCGCATCTACCCGGAATGGGGTGATCTGATAATCATTGTAAACCGTGTAGGTGTCTTCTCCGTTTTTGACGAGATGCTTGCGCAGCGATTCTTCCGGATTGCTGTCGCTGAAGGTGACGAACTGACCTGACTCGAAATAGCAGACGTTGTTTTTGTCCGTATAGCCGTAAAGATTTCTGCCGGCGGCGTCGGTCAGCAGATAGGGCGGAGTAACACCATTATTAGAGTCTTCCATGTGGGAAGCGACCGTTCTTAACTTCTTCTGCCCCTTGACAAGGAAGAATTTGCCCGTACCCTTTGTTCCGTTCTTTGCCTTTACCGTGAACGCAGTATAGGTAGAGAACAGACTCTTTGCATTGCAGATCGTCAATTCTGTGCCGTCTGCCGCGTAGTTGACAGTCATCCCGGCGGGCAGCGGAGATTCTTCTGCTTCGCTGTCGGCGAGGCGCAGATAGGTCAAGGTGCTTCCCGCGTAAAGATTTTCGCCGGTCAGGGTGATCGTCTCCTTATCCACGTCACATACCGCATCGGCGATCGCAGGAACGCCCGCGTCGAGCAGGGACAGGTCGACATAACCGCCGGTGGAGCAAAGATTCTCCAGCTCTGCGGTCTGACGAACGCACGAAAAGAGTTTTGCTCGGATACGCTTTGCATACGCAGCGCCGGTCTCACCCTTCTGCTTCGGATAAGCAGCCGAAAGCAGGGCGCTTGCGCCGGCTACCGCAGGAGTCGCCATAGAGGTGCCCGACATGACGTCGTACGATGTATCGGCGTCCAATTCGATATCGGGCTTGCTGACTGCAATAGACTCGAGATAGATCGAGTAGCTGTTTGATTCATCCGGATTCTGCTCCGGACATTTGAAGCATAAGCCTATTCCCGTTTCCATGCCTTCAGCATCATCTGCGCCGATAAGGAGCTCAGATTCTGCATTCGTTATATGTTGCACCATATTGTCGTCTTCCGCAGTGGTATCGCCGGCATAATCGCCCTCGTAGGCCATGACCATCGAGTCATCCTCATCACGATAGACCTCACCGCCGTAAAAAACTCCCGTAACGCCGTTTTCGCTCTTGACACACTCTGTGACGATAGAGAAATATGTGTTGTCGGAGGTGGTCTTGGCATTCTTTTTGTACGGGAAGTAAATATAGTATTCTTCGCCGTACTGCGCTTCCTCGATCGTGATCTTCAGCCGGTAGGGATTGCCGGATGTGAAGTGTCTGCCTTTTTCGACAGAAAGCGACAGCCGCGCTGTATCGGGGATCTCGCTTGCGGCGTCATCATCGTCATCGTCGTCATCGTCTTCGTCATCATCATCGTATTCCGCATCGGGATTGACCTGCTTGACAAATTTCAGCCCGCCGAACGGCGAGACTTTCGGACCTGCCTTTGTGCCTACAGTCGGGATAACGGTACCGTTTTTCGGCTCGGTAGCGGCGCTGAATTCGCCGTAATACTCGGTGGTGGCGTTCAGCTTCTCCGCCGATTCTATCGAAGGGAAATATGTTTGATAGCCGACGCCGGAAAGGATGTTCATACCGGGACCGAATACATCCACAGACGTTTTTCCGTAATTGGAAAAGCCTGCGGGCGTTCCGGTGATGTCAGCCGCGCCGACAGCAACCTCATAGTCGCTCTCCGAATTGGCAGGACACATCGAGATCCTGTCATTATCACTTGCGAAATTAGCGGCAGCGGCAATGGTAAGCACGCCGTCCTCGCCCAGGATATTGTACAGATCGTCATAAATGGTGCCGTAATGCCAACTGCCCCACGAATTGCTGGAAGCGACTACATTGACGCCGCCCTGTACGGCTTTATGAATATAGTTGTATGCGCCGTAAGCCGAATAGATGGTGGAGCCGTCGCCTCCGTCTTCGTTCAGTATCTTGAGAGCCATGATCTTGACCTTCGCGGCCGATGCGATGCCGGCGATGCCCTTCTCATTATTTGCCTGCGCGGCGATCACGCCGGCACAGTGGGTGCCGTGACCGTTGTCGTCGATCGGATCATCATCGTTGTTGCAGAAATCGTAGCCGTATGTTCCCTTCAATCCGATATTACCGGGATTCGTCCACATCATATCCTTGAGATCCTCATGGGTATACAGCACGCCCGTATCGACAACCGCGACAACGACCTCTTTCTGATTGCCGCTGAGCTTCTTCCAGCCTGAAGCGGCATTGACGGACAGCGCGGTCTCGGGATCGGTACCGCGGTCGTCGACTTTCTCGCCGCCGGTATTGTTCGCCGCGGGAGAATTCACCTGATAAAGATAGCTGTTTAAGGGGTCGTTGAGCGAATAGCTGTCCATAGACGCGGGAGAGATGTAATAGTTCGGCTCCGCTTTCACGACGTTCGGATTGGTTTTGAGTTTTTCGATCAGTGTCGCGGTATCGTATTTGTCCGAAGATACCAGCGCGATGGACAACCCGTCGGAAGCTGCGTTCGGCGAAGCGCCGGTCGATGCAAGCGCGCCGTTATCTCCGATGCCGTCAAATACAAGCGTGTCCTCCAGTACAAAGTCGCTGCCGAGGCTCTTTTTCAGAATACCGAGCTCTTCATCGGCGGCGGCATAGGCCGTATCCTGTGAAGACGAAGCATCCATCATTTCGCCGAAATCCTCTCCGACCGCAGCAAGATCGCGTGTTCGCGGCGCGGTGGAAGTGTTGATTGCGGCGCTTTTGAACAGCACGACGACCTGATTCGGCGCGTAAGTACCTTCGATCAGCGGGACGGTTTCATCCGACTCTGCCGCAGTTGCCGACAGCGCGGGAACGATACACAGCACTGTCAGGATCACCGTCAGCAATAGGCATAAAATCTTCTTCATTCTTGCTCCTCCAAAAAGTTGTTTAATAATAACAAAAAACATTACAATGAACCATTATGATTATAACAGTATGCCTGTTATCTGTCAATAATGGATCGCTGCTCTTTCAAATCGCTCTGGACAAATCTCCCGCCTTGTAGTATGATGAAGTAGAATTCATCAAAAGCGCGGCTTTTGATGTTACCAAGGAGTCGGATATGCAATTTCCTATCGGCATTCTCGCCAATATCTCCGCAGTTATTCTGGGCGGTCTGGCGGGCAGTCTGTTCAAAAAAATACTTCCGCAGCGCGTGGTTGAGATGCTGTATATGACATTCGGCTTCTGCGCGTTGGGCATCGGCGTCGTTTCCATCGTCAAGATGGACAGCCTGACGGTCGTCATCCTGTCGGTCATCATCGGCGCAGTCGTCGGCGAGCTGTGTTATATCGACAGCGGTATCCAGCGATTCATCCGCTTTTCGATGGACAAGATCAATCGTCGGCAAAAGCAGGACGATAACACGAAGCAAATCGAGCTGTTGTGTCTGGCGATGGCGATCATCTGCTTTTCCGGGACGGGGATCTTCGGTGCGCTCAGCGAAGGACTGGACGGCGATCACAGCATCCTGCTGGCCAAGTCGGTGCTGGATCTGTTTACGATCATGGTCATCGCGACTGCAACAGGATGGTTCGTCGTATTGTTCTCGCTGCCGCAGGCGGTTGTTTTCTTCCTCTGCTTCTTCCTTGCGAATCTGATTGCGCCTGTGCTGACCGCATCGGCGATCGCGAACTTCAAGGCGGTCGGCGGGATCCTGACCGTTATGGTAGGCTACAATATGCTCGCGGGTCAGGTCGGGCTGAAAAAGATACGGGTGCTGAACGTGATCCCCGCGCTTGTCTTGGTCATCGCGTTCACATGGGCAGCGGGGTATCTCCCCTTTTCTATCTGACAACTGACGATAAATAGGCACAGCGTGATGACAGTGCTGTGCTTTTTTCTTTATCAGAATAATAACGCTGTTTTTGATTCAATAAGACAAGAACCATCATAATAATTCACAAAAAGCGGCTCGAATCGCAGCAGATAATCCGATAATATAGGTATTGAATGTCGCTTTCGATAATGATATAATTTGCTCAAACAGGATCCCGCGAAAGCCGGGGATCCAATATCCGAAAAGGAGAGATCAGTTTATGAAAAAAGCAATCTGTATTGCAGTCGCTCTTTTGCTGGTAGCCGCCTTAGGGATCACTATCAGCTTCTGCAGCAAGAATGATAAATCAAAATCTTCTACCAAAACGGAATCGACAAAGGCTCCTACGTCGGCTACGACAGCCACTGTCGCCGCGACTGCACCGACGACCTCATCGTACACGATGGCGCCTGTCCCTCAGGCGACCGACGCAGACAATGATGACGAAACCACAGCTGCGACAGAGGATGAAACTGAAACCGGCGAGACTACCGATGAAGGCTACTACGGCGAATACGGCGGTCTTTCCGGTCAGGATGCGATCCTCCAGGCGCTGGGTTATGCCGGCAGCGGTTATCAGTGCGTGAGCTACGAAAAGCAATATCTGCAGGGTCAGGAAGCATGGTATATCGGCGTTCAGGCTACCGCCGGTTCTGACGAAACGGTCTACTACATCTATGTCAATTCCGACCAGGTCGTGCCGGTGACGGACATTCCCGCAGTCGGAGACAACAGTGATCAGCCCGGCAATTACGGCGGCGTCAGCCAGAAGCAGGCGATCGCGATCGCGATTCAGAATGTCGACGGCAACTACTCCTGCGTATCGTATGAGAAGATCGAGGTCGACGGTACACATTACTGGCGCATCGGGCTTCAGGATGACGACAGCGGAGACGTCAGCTACTACCTGGTCAACAACAACTCCTGTTACCCGGAATAACAACAACCATATCAAAATCGGGCTGTCGCACGAAGACAGTCCAAAAAACTTAACCGGGCAGTCCGTAAGGGCTGCCCGGTTAGTGCTTTCACAGTATCTTTTATTCGGCACAAAACCATTCAGGCGAGTACATCGTCGGTACAGGACTGTTCTCCGATCCGACAGAACGCCGGTCACCTTCCCGGAACGGCTGAGTATCATCATCGGAGAGGTGGTTTTTACTGCCATTCGGTGAGGTGTTTTTTGCTCTCATACGGGTTAATGCACATAATGATTCTTTATCTGTGCTGCGAATCCTATCCCGTCCGATGCTCAGTACTGCAGCAGAACTACTAAGGGCTTCCGCAAAACAAGCAGTTTTGCGGAAGCCCCGTTTCTTTTGAAAGCCGTATTATTTCTCTGCTTTTGCCTTGCGGTTGTTCCAAGCAACCCACAGCGGACCTGCGATACACAGGGAGCTGTAACAGCCGGATACGATACCGATCATCATCGGCAGCGCGAAGGACTGGACAGAATTGAGGTTGAAGACGACCGCTACGGCATAGACGGTGCCGATCGCAACCAAGGTGGTGATAGAGGTCGCGATGGTACGCGGCATAACAGCGGAAGCGGACTTGTTGAAGACGTCTGCAAGGCTTGCGTTCTTGTCGGCAAGTCTGCGTTCCTCACGGACACGGTCGTAAATGACGATGGTGTCGTTCAGCGAGTAACCGAGGATCATCAGAACAACGGCGATGAAGTT
>CADBOO010000010.1 GCA_902796225.1 uncultured Ruminococcus sp. | reverse complement strand
GTATCCAATCGCTGGAAAAAGGACGTACATGGTATACCCCGAACCGCGGTTTCAGGGAACTGCGCGAGGAGATAACAAAATTCTATAAAAGAAAATACAATCTCAGCTATGATCCACAGACCGAGGTCGTCGTCACCGTCGGCGGATCAGAGGCGATCGATATCGCGATCCGCTGTATGGCGGGCAGGGGCGACGAGGTGCTGATCCCCGAGCCGTCGTTCGTCTGCTACGAGCCGCTGACGATCATGGCGGGCGCGACCCCCGTGATCATCGAGACAAAGGCGGAGAACGGTTTTCGCCTGACAGCCGAACAGCTGGAGGAAAAGATCACCGAAAACACAAAGCTGTTGATCCTGCCGTTCCCGAACAATCCCACCGGCGCGATCATGGAGCGCAATGATCTCGAAGCGATCGCCGAGGTGATCCGCAGACACGACCTGATGGTGCTGTCCGACGAGATCTACTCGGAGCTTACATATAACGGCAAAAAACACGTTTCCGTCGCCGAGATCGACGGGATGCGCGAGCGCACCGTCGTCATCAACGGCTTCTCCAAAGCCTACGCCATGACCGGCTGGAGACTCGGATATGCGCTCGGTCCCGCAGAGATCATTTCGATGGTGACCAAGCTCCACCAGTTTTGTATTATGTCGGCGCCCACGACCGCTCAGTACGCGGCGATCGAAGCGCTCAGAAACGGCGACGACGATATCGCCATGATGTGCGAGCAGTATGATATGCGCCGCAGGCTGGTCGTCGGAACCCTCAACGAGATGGGACTCAGCTGCTTTACGCCCGAGGGCGCGTTCTATGCGTTCCCGTGCATTCGCTCCACGGGCCTTTCCAGCGAGGAGTTCTGCACAAGATTATTGCAGGCAAAGCACGTCGCATTAGTACCCGGCTCCGCGTTCGGCGAATCCGGCGAAGGCTATGTCCGCCTGTCCTATTCGTATTCCATCAAGCACCTCAAAGAGGCGCTGAAACTGATCAAAGAGTTTATCTCGGAGCTGTGATATGATTACCGTAAAAGCCCCCGCAAAAATCAACCTGACCCTCGATATCCTCGGCAAGCGTCCCGATGGCTATCACAACGTTTCGATGGTGATGCAGACGGTGTCGCTCTACGATACCGTGACCGTCGATTTTGCCGACGGCGAGGGCGATTCCGTAGCGGTGACCTGTCCCGCGTATCCCGATGTACCGTGCGACGAGAGCAATATCGTCTGCAAGGCGGCGCGCGCTTTTTACAAGCATACCGGGGTAAAGCCCCGCCCGCTTACCGTCGACGTCGATAAGGTCATCCCGACGCAGGCGGGTCTGGCGGGAGGCTCTGCCGACGGCGCTGCGGTCGTACTGGCGCTGAATCAGCTCTATGAAACACGCCTGACCATGGAGGAGATGGCGGATATCTGTGCGCGGTTCGGTTCGGATGTTCCGTTTTGTCTTTTGGGCGGCACGATGCTCGCGACGGATACCGGCACGACGCTGAAAAAGCTCGCCTCCATGCCGAAGTGCTTCATCGTCATCTGCAAGCCCGACCTTTCCGTATCGACCGCAGAGGCTTACGCCCGCTGTGACGCGCGCCCCGCGAAAGGCTTCATCTATACCGACGAGCTGATCAAGCGGCTGTACAGCCGTGATATCCGCGGTCTGTCGACCTGCCTGTACAACGAGTTCGAGCAGGTGATGGAACTCGACGAGATCAATGACATCAAACGCATGATGCTGCACGAAAAAGCCCTCGGAGCCTCGATGAGCGGTTCGGGGTCGGCGGTTTATGCGATTTTTAACAGCGAGAAAAAGGCGAAAAACTGCATTAATATTCTAAAAGAGAAATATAGCAAGGTGTTCCTGACAGAGCCGACCAAGACCGGCTGTTTTATCGAATGACCTTGTATAAACAAGAATTACCTGCCGATAATCTAAGAAGAAAGGCAGGTAATATTTTTGAGAAAACTGTTTGCAATCCTGATCCCTGCGCTGATCATCGCGTGTTTATTTGCCGCAATCCCGTTTTTTAATTCTTGTCAAGAATTAACCGAAGACGTTCTGCGCGTCCATATCCTTGCGAATTCCGATTCCGCCGCCGACCAGAGTTTAAAGCTTTCCGTGCGCGACAGGGTGCTGGAGTATTGCTCTGCGTACTACGACGACTGCGAAGACAAGGACGAGGCGCTTGCGGTCACCCGCGACCGCCTCGGCGAGATCGAAAAGGTTGCCGAGCAGGAAATCCGCAGCCGCGGCTTTGATTATCCGGTCAAGGCGGAGGTGGGTCAGGCGTATTTCAACACGCGTTACTACGACGATTTCACCATGCCCGCCGGATGGTACGATTCACTCAGGCTGACTATCGGCGACGGCGGCGGCAAAAACTGGTGGTGCGTGATGTATCCCGCGCTCTGCGTGGGCGCTGCGAGCGAGGACAAGATGAAAGAGGATCTGAGCGACGGCGAGTATAAGGTCGTGACGTCGGACAAGGTGGATTTCCGCTTTAAACTGGTCGAATACTGGGAAGATTTCTGCAACCTGTTCCGCTGAGGTCACGCGAAGGGCAAGCGTACGCCTCGATAATGACGGTGTTCCTTTTTCGGAACATCGACTATGCGATGATATAGAAAAACAGAAGGAGCATATCCATGCTGCAATTTGTACTGGGCCGGTCCGGCTTCGGAAAAACCGAATATCTGCGCGATCTGATCGCGGATAAAGCGCGCGGGGGAGAGGATAAACTGCTGTTCCTCGTGCCCGATCAGATCACCTTTGAGAACGAGACCGCGTTTCTCGATCTGCTGGGTCCTGCCGATGCGGGACGCGTGCTGGTGCTGGGCTTTTCGCGATTGAGCGACTATGTCTTTGAGAAGACCGGCAACCGCTTTTCGACCTTTGCCGACGAAGGAATCCGCAATCTGGTGATGAGCCTTGCGCTGGAACAGGTCGCCGACAGACTGACGATCTTCGAAAAACGTTCCGCCTCGCGCGATCTGTGCGAGGTCATGCTGTCCGCCGTCAAGGAATACAAGAAATGCTCGCTGTCGAGCGACGTTTTGCGTTCTGCCGCCGAAGCGGTCGAGGACGAAACGCTGTCAAAGAAGCTCACGGACAGCGCGCTGGTCTATGACGCCTACAACGCGATCATGGAGCAGAGCTACATGGATCCGCTGGATTCGCTGACAAAGGTGAGCGAGCTGCTGCTGTCCCATCCGCTGTTCGAAGGGTATACGATCGCGGTCGATTCGTTCTACGGCTTTACCGCACAGGAATACGGCGTGATGGAACGATTGATGACGCAGAGCCGCGAAATGTACGTCGCGCTGACGGACGACGGCGGTGCGGGCGGCGATACCTCGCTGTTTTACGCGCCGCAGAGGACGCGCGCAAATCTCAGCCGGATCGCGCGGAACAACCATATCGTGATCAAGCCGCATATTCGTTTGACAGAACCGCATCGTTTTCTCGATCCCGCTTTGGCGGCAGTCGAGGAGAACCTGTATCGCCTTGACAAGACTCCGTATGCAGACGCCTGTGACGCGGTGAGCGTGTATGAGGCGTCAGGCGTCTATGATGAGTGCGACTATGTCGCGCGTACCATCCGCAAGCTGATCGAGGACGGTTACCGCTATCGCGATATCGCCGTCATCGCACGTGCGACAGATCCTTACGCGGGCGTTCTCGACGCCTGCTTTGAAAAATACAATATCCGCTATTTCATGGACGATCCCGTGAATATCGACGCGATGCCGATCGTGCGGCTGGTATCATCCGCGTTCGATATCGTCTGCCGCAGCTTTGACCGCGACGACGTCCTGACCCTGCTGAAAACCGGTCTTTGCTCCTATGACCTGCAGGATATCGCCGACTTTGAGAATTATCTCTATGTCTGGGATATCAGCGGCAGACGGTTCTTTGATGCATTCACCGCCAATCCCTCGGGCTATTCCGACACTTTTTCGGACGATGAAAAGGAACAGCTTGCCCGCGTCGAGGCGCTGAGAAAAGACGTCATCGGCAAACTCAGACGCTTTGCAAAAGCAGTCCGTGATACCGACGGCAGGACTATCGCAAAAGCGCTGATGGATCTTTTGTACGCGTTGAAATGCGACGAGAACATCGACCGCCTGTGCGGCGAGATGGAGCAAAGGGGAGAGGATGACCTCAGCGCCGATCTTCTGCGGATGTGGGGCGTGATGTGCGAACTGCTGGATAAGACCGTTGCGGTGATCGGCGATTATGCGATCGATCCGAAACGATTCTCCGAACTGCTCTATGTCAATTTCTCCAATACCGAGGTCGCAAGTATCCCGCGCGGACTGGACGAGGTGGACGTCGCCTGCGCCGATCGCTCGCTTGTCAGCGGCAAGAGAGCCGTGTTCGTTATCGGTGCGAACGAGGGCGAATTCCCCCGCACGCCGGTCGAAGCGGGCGTATTTACCGACGCCGAACGCTGTGTGCTGAAATCGATGTCCCTGCCGCTGTCCGATTCTGTCGGCGAGCTGTTCTCTACCGAACGATACTATGCCTACACCGCGCTTACCTCTGCGTCCGAGAAGCTTTACATATCGTATTTCACAGCCGATCTTGTCGGCGAAAAACGCGCCCCTTCCGATATCGTTACCGAGCTGAAAACCGCGCTGACATTATTGCAGGTCGGCACGTTCGATACAGTGCCGATCACCGACCGTCTGCTGTCCGAACGCGCGGCATTCGATTATCTGATCGCGCATTATCGCAGCCGCTCGTCGGATACGGAAGCCCTGCGCGCGTATTTTAAAGATCATGAAACCTACGCGCCGCTGACGGCGGCGATCGATAAGCTGTCCGACCGCCATATCCGACGTATCACACAGCGCGATCTTACGCGCAAACTGTTCGGCAGCGAGATGCGCCTGTCCTCCACACGGATCGAGGCGTACCACAACTGTGCCTTCCGCTATTTCTGCGAGTACGGACTGAAAACCAAGGAGCGCCGCAAAGCAGAGATGAACGCGCTCGAATACGGCACGATGATCCATTATGTGTTTGAGAGCTTTTTCGGCAGGCATGACCGCGCCGCCTTTTCCGGTATGACGGAAACCGACGTCGCAGAAGAAGTATCCGCTCTGCTGGACGGCTATTTCGAGACGCATTTCGGCGGCGAAAAGGACAAGTCAAAACGCTTTTTGTACCTGTTCTACCGCATCAAGTCGACCGCCGTCAAACTGGTGTGGCGCCTGATCGAAGAATTCGCCCAAAGCGACTTTACACCCGTCGATTTTGAGCTGGGAATCGGGGATGATATCCCCGCGTATACGCTCGACCTCGAAAACGGGCTGAGCCTGAGCGTGCGCGGCAGCGTCGACCGCGTCGATCTGTGCGATCTGGACGGCGTGCGCTATGTACGCGTCGTCGATTATAAGACCGGCACAAAAACCTTCGATCTGAGCGATATCTATTACGGGATCAATCTGCAGATGTTTTTATACCTCTCGGCGATCGAACGCGGCGCCGGCGAGCGTTACGGCGATGATCTGACCCCTGCGGGCGTACTCTATATGCCCGCCGTATCGCCGTCCGTTTCCGCCGACGGTACGGCGGACGAAAAAGAAGTCCGGAAAAAGATCCTCGAAAAATACACCATGAAAGGCCTGATCCTTGACGACGAAAATGTGCTGACCGCGATGGAGCATGACGGCAGGGGCGTATATATCCCCGTCAAGTTCAACGGCGAGAAAATCACCGCGGGCGCAGGGTCGCTTGCGACGATCGAGGAACTCGGCGCGATCTTCAAGCGCATCGACGTTCTGGTCAGTCAGATGGCGATGGCGTTATATGACGGCAACGTCGACGCGGCGCCGCTGCTGGGCGATTATGACGCGTGCAAATACTGTCGCTATCGTTCGGTATGTCTGCGCGACGATAACGCGCCCTATCGCGATGGAAAACATATGAGCAAGGCGGAGCTGTTTGCGCAATTATGCGGAAAGGGGGATGACAATGGCGAATCAGAGAACATGGACGGCTAATCAGCAGAACGCGATTACCGCGCGCGGCGGTTCGGTCATCGTCTCGGCTGCGGCAGGCTCGGGCAAGACCTCGGTACTGGTCGAGCGCGTCATCCGCATGATCACCGACCCCGATCCGACTTTACGCACAGACGTCGACAAATTGCTGATCGTGACCTACACCCGCGCCGCGGCGGCGGAACTGCGCTCACGATTGTTCACCGCGCTGTCCGACTGCATCCGTGAGAATCCCTCCGACGCGGGATTGGTGCGCCAGCAGGCGCTGCTCGGCAAAGCGAATATCTCAACCGTCGACTCTTTCTGTTCTTCACTTGCGCGTGAATATTTCTACAAGCTGGACATCGACCGCAAATACCGCATCGGCGACGCCGGCGAGCTTGCCGTTCTGCGTGCCGACGCGATGCGACTGACGCTGGATACCATGTATGCCGAAGGCAACAGCAGCTTTTTTGTGCTGGTCGAGACCTTTGCAACCTCCAAAAGCGATACTGCGCTCGAGGAGAATATCAACCGGCTGTACGACTTTATCATGTCCCATCCTTTCCCGGATCGGTGGCTGGATGAAAAATTGCAGTATTTCGACCGCTTTACCGATGCGTCGACCTCGGTCTGGGGCAGGATCATCAGCGACTATACCGACGAAGCGGCGGACTATATGGAAAGCTTGTACGAGCGCGGCTTCAGCGCGATCTCGCTCGAAGAAGAGATCTATAAAAAAGCGTGCGGACTGTATCGGTCCGACCGCGAATTTCTCGACCGCCTGAAAGACGCGGTCAAACGCTCCTGCTGGGACGATATCCGCACAGAGCTGTTCTCATTTGTTCCCGGCAGATTCGTCGTGCGCGGTTATGCCGATCATCCGCTCAAGCGCGAGGCGTCTGCGGCGCGCGACGCGTTCAAGGCGGTTGTCAAGAACCTGCAAAAGCTCTACGCGCAGGAGGAGTCGATGTGCCTGTATGACATCGAACTGCTGAAGGATTACGCGGCGCAGCTGTTCAAAGCGGTACGGCTGTTCCGCGAGAATTATTCCGCGCTCAAACGCGAACGGAATCTGGCGGATTATCCCGACCTTGAGCATTGGGCGGTTGAACTGCTGGTGGATGAGAAGACTCTGCAGCGTACGCCGCTTGCCGAAGAGATCTCCCGCCGTTTTTCCGAGATCATGGTGGATGAATTCCAGGACGCGAACGAGACACAGGACGTTATCTTCCGTGCGCTGTCCGATCACGACAGCAACCTTTTCGTCGTCGGAGACGTCAAGCAGAGCATCTACGGTTTCCGTCATGCGATGCCGGAATTATTCATTAAAAGAAAAAACAACTCCGTATTATATCATCCCGAAAACCCTGCTTTTCCTGCAAAGATCATCCTCGAGCAGAACTTTCGCAGTGAAAAAACGCTTCTTTCTGCGGTGAACTACTTTTTCACCAAGCTGATGTCGCCGTCGGTCGGCGATATCGAATACAACGACGAGGAGCGGCTGTATCCCGGACTGGATTATCAGGAGCCCGACACAGCCCCTATCGAGTTGGATGTGCTGGATAAAGAAGGGATGGGCGAGACAGAGCCCGCCGTATGCGAAGCGCGGTTTATTGCCGAGCGGATCCATCAACTGGTGGCTTCCGGCTATCCCGTCCTCGATAACGGCGCATACCGTCCTGTCCGCTATGGCGATATCGCCGTGCTGATGCGCAATATGCCAAAGGCGCCGAAGTACATAGAAACGCTGAACCTCTGCGGCTTGCGCACCCACAGCAAGTCGGGGAACAGCTTCCTCGACAGCCTCGAGATCATGCTGATCTCCAATATTCTCAGGGTGATCAGCAATCCCGCGCTGGATATCCCCCTGCTCAGCACGATGATGAGCCCGGTGTTCGGCTTTGATGCGAACGATCTGGCACGGATGCGTTCCGCACACAGAAACGGTTCGCTCTATGCGGCGCTGACGCTCGATGCAAAGTCAGGCAGCCGAAAAAGCGCGTCGTTCATCAAAGAACTCCGGTATTACCGCGAGCTTTCGGTTACTCTGCCGCTGTCGAAGCTGATCAACATCATCTACGAACGGTCGTCGTTCATGGCGGTTATCAGCGCGCTGGACAGCGCGTCGTCCGCGAGAAACAACCTGCGCGTGTTCCTCGATTACGCCCGCAGCTTTGAGCAGAATACCCATCGCGGACTGTCCGCATTTGTCAATTACCTCGACCGCCTTGTCGAAAATAAATCCGATCTGCAGGCGGCTGCTTCCGAGGATAACGCCGGCTCGGATGCGATCACCGTGATGAGCATGCATTCGAGCAAGGGACTGGAATTCCCCGTGGTCATCCTGGCGGATCTGAACCACGGCTTTATCAGCGATACATCCGAAAAAGTCCTGCTCCATCCAAAGTACGGCTATGTTCAGAAACGATACGACGCGGCGAATTCCGTCAGTTACAATACCATGCCCTACGAGGCGCTGTCGCTCGAGATCAAGCGCAGTGAGATGAGCGAAGAGCTGCGTATCCTCTATGTCGCTTTGACTCGTGCGCGGCAAAAGCTGATCGCCGTGACGACCCCGACCTACGGCGCAAAAACCTATCTGAACGGCATTGCAAAGAAATTGTCCGGTCAGCGGAATCTCACACCGTATGTTGTGCGCTCGGCAAATTCGATGTCCGATTGGATGACGATGTGCGCGATGATCCACCCCGACGGCGCGCCGCTGCGCGGGATGATCGATACGGAGGTCGACGCGGAACAGACAGCGGATTTCCGCTTTGACTGCCGCGTGATCGATTCGCCGCTGTATGAGGACGATGATCCGACTGACGTCGCCGAAAAAGCGGACGATGCGCCCGCAGAGCCGAACGAAATGATCCTTGATGAACTGCGCCGCCATGCGGGATTCGTGTATCCCTACGACGGTCTGCAGAACATCCCCGCCAAGGTCGCGGCGTCGGCGCTGGCGCACAAGCAATCCGTCCGATCGGGAGAAAGGTATCTTGCGCGACCCGCGTTTCTCGTGGGCGAGAAGCTCACCGGTGCCGAAAAAGGTACCGCCCTGCACGCATTCATGCAGTTTGCGGATTTCGCAGCCGCACGGCAGGATATCGGCGCGGAACTCAGCCGGCTGACAGACGGCGGCTTCATCACCGAGCTGCAGGCGCAGAATATCGATCTTGACAGCGCCCGGCGGTTTATTGACAGCGCGCTGGTATCGCGGTGTCTGCAGTCCGATCGGGTGTATAAAGAGTACCGCTTTACCGTCCGCATTCCCGCCGAAAAGGTCAGCGATGCGCCCGGCGAAAGTCTCAGCGGCGAGACCGTGATCCTGCAGGGCGCGGTCGACCTCGCATTCGTCGAGGACGGCAGGTTGGTGATCGTCGACTACAAGACCGACCGCGTCAAGCGACCCGAACACCTTCGCGAGATGTACGCCGCCCAGCTGATGCTGTACAAAGAGGCCCTCGAACAATGCCTTGCATTGCCTGTGAAGGAATGCACCATCTATTCCGTGCGACACAGCGCTCAGGTCGTTGTATATGATGCAGGGGACGGCGTTCGCGCGGAGTCTGACAATTGATAAAGAGTCTTTGATGATCAAAATGCCATCCTGAACAAAGTGCAGGATCTTAACAGGAATCCCCGGCGTTGTTTTTTAATAGCATACAGAAAGGCAGCTGTTGCTCAGCAACTGCCTTGTTTTTGTTTGATAGTGCCCGCCCGGCAGCGCCCTTGATGGGCACACGGGCAGAGGCTTCCGAAATGCGCGCTTTCTTATGAAACCATGATTTTTTCTGCGACCTTGACGCCGTCTACTGCCGCCGAGACGATCCCGCCGGCATAGCCTGCACCCTCGCCGCAGGGATACAGCCCCCTGACGCTGACGCTTTGCAGATCCTCGCCGCGCAGGATGCGGATGGGTGAGGAGGAGCGGCTTTCGACCGCTGTCATGACCGCGTCGGGATGGGCAAATCCCTTCAGCCTGCGGTCGATCATCGGGATCGCCGCTCTCAGCGATTCGGTGACGAATGCCGGAAGCGTATCCTCTGTCTGTGCAAATCCTGTTCCCGGACGGTAGCTGGGCAATACCTCGCCGAAGCGTTCGGAGCATCCGCGGTTGAGAAAATCACCGACCCGCTGTACCGGCGCGCGATAATCGCCGCCGCCTGCGAGGAAGGCTTTTTTCTCGAGTTCACGCTGAAAGTACATCCCTTTCAAAGCGCCGTCGCCGATGATATCGTCCGGGGTGACAGATACCAGCAGCGCAGCATTGGAGTTCATTTTATCGCGGGCAAATTCGCTCATGCCGTTGGTGACGATAGTGGCTTTTTCACTTTGCGCTGCGACGACCGTGCCGCCGGGACACATACAAAAGGTGTAGACGCCTCTGCCGTCTTTCAGGTGGACGCTTTGCTTATAGTACGCGGCGGGCAGCTTGTTGTGTGCCTCGCCGTATTGAGAACGATCGATCGCCTCTCTGAGATGCTCGATCCGCACGCCGACCGAAAACGGCTTCGGATCGACCGCGATCCGCTTGGCGTGAAGCATCTCAAACGTATCGCGCGCGCTGTGACCGACAGCGAGAACGATCTCGTTGCATTCGATGATCCGCTTACCGGCGCTGTCCTCGACCTCGGCGGCATATACTGCGCCGTCGCGGATGAGGATGTCGGTGAGCTTGGTATCAAAGTAAATGTCCGCGCCGCACTTCAACAGATCCTCGCGGATGTTCCGGACGGTATCCCGCAGCTTGTCCGTGCCGATATGCGGCAGGGCGTTGTACAGGATCTCCTCGGGTGCGCCGTGTGCGGCAAATTCGGTCAGCACCTTGCGGGCGCGTCCGTCTTTGGTTCCGGTATTCAGCTTGCCGTCGGAAAAGGTCCCGGCGCCGCCCTCGCCGAACTGCACGTTGCATTCGGCGTCGAGCGTTCCGCCGTCCCAGAAAGCGGTAACGGCTTTTGTGCGTTCCTCAACGCGCGATCCGCGTTCGACGAGTATGGGTCGTATGCCGCTTTGCGCCAGTATCAGCGCGCAGAACAATCCCGCAGGCCCTGTACCGACGATCAGCGGACGTTTATTCCTGTCCTTGACGGCAGGCGGAATGTAGCGGTACGCTTCCGTCAAAACGGCGTTTTTCGATTTTGCTCTCGATAACGCCGTCTTTTCATTGGTATTCAAGAAAACGTCCACGCTTGTGACATAGTGGATGTCGCCCTTGTGACGCGCGTCGATCGATCGGCGATGCAGCGCAGTCTTCTCGATCGCGTCTGCAGGGACTCTCAGCTCTTTCATGCACGCTTTGCGGATATCCTCGTCGGTGTAGCCGATGGGCAGCTTGATGTTTGACAGGCGTATCATACATGATCCCCCGCGCACATGCCGCTCGCAAAGGCAAACTGCAGATTATACCCGCCGCAGTCGCCGTCGATATCCAGCGCCTCGCCGATGATGTACAAGCCCTTGTGACGTTTTGTCTCAAAGGTGTGATGGTTGATCTCGCTCAGCCTGACGCCGCCCGCGGTGACCTGTGCGTTCTTGAAATCGTGCCGCGGAACGGTCTTGAACCGCCAGTTATTGATATGCTTTGACAGCGTTTTTAATTCTTCTGTAGAAATATCTGAACAGGATGCGGACGGCTTCAATCCAGCCGTTTTGATCAGCGCGAGTCCGATGTTTTTATGGAACAAGCCGACAAAGATATCCGACAGGATACCGCCGCGATTCAGCTTGATCCTGCGGGACAGCTCATCAAAAACCTCGTCGTCCGACATCTCGGGCAGGAGCGAGATCGCGATCTCGCATCCGCTGTGACGATTGGCATAGCGGGAAAGGTTGAAAATGCAGATCCCCGACAGCGCACCGTCGGTAAATTGCACCTCGCCGCGTTCGGACTTGACGACCTCTCCGTTATGGATCAGGCTGACCGAAGCCGATGCGCGTATGCCTTTGAGCGAGCGCAGAAGATCGCCCTCGACCTTGACGGGCGAGAGGGAAGGGGTCGGTTTGACCGCTGCAAGTCCGAAGTCGTTGATGACGCTTGCACCGCTTTCACGACCGGCGTAGTCCGCCTTGCCGCCGACGGCGACGATCAGCTTTTCGGCGGTGATGATCTCGTCCTGCGCGATCACTTCAAACCCGCCGCGCACCTTGCGGATCTCGCGGATATCTGCGCCGCAGACAGTATCGACGTCGTGGTCCTTCAGCCGCATCCGCAGCACATCGAGGACGGACGCCGCCAGATTTGAGCGCGGATACACCCTGCCCTCGCTGTCGGCAGTCGTCAACAGTCCGATGCGGTTGAAACAGTGAAGAACTGCGTCTGGATTATATTTCGAAAAAAGAATATTAATCAATTCTTTGCTGCCTTCGCCGTGATAGCTGTCAGCCCCCGCGCCGAGGTGGCTGAGGTTGCACCTTCCGTTACCGGTGACGAGCAGTTTTTTGCCGACACGGTCGGCTTTTTCAAGAATGACGATCCTTTGTCCGATGTTATTCTCAGCGGCTCTCAATGCACACATCATGCCCGCCGCTCCGCCGCCGATGACCGCGGCGTATACGCTGCGCCTTTTCATATCACTTCGGTGCAAAAATCGCGCCGATCGCGCCGAACAGTCCCATCGACGCCAGCCCCATGATCACGCCGGCGAGAATGACTCCGAGGAACACAACAATAACGCTCTTTTTGAAATCCATATCGAGGATCGACGCCGCCAGCGTGCCGGTCCATGCGCCCGTACCCGGCAGGGGGATGCCGACGAACAGCATCAAGGCGACATACAGTCCCTTGCCGCTTTTTGCCTCCAGCTTTCTGCCGCCCTTCTCACCTTTTTCCAGGCAGAAGGTAAAGAACTTGCCGATGAATTTTTTATCCTTTCCCCAGAGAAGCACCTTTCTGGCAAACAGATAGATGAACGGTACCGGCAGCATATTGCCGACGATGGCGATGATATATGCCCACACCATATTGCATTGGAAGCCGACTGCATACGGGATCGCGCCGCGCAGCTCGATCAGCGGTACCATGGAAATCAGGAAGATGATAATGTAATGAAGCATAGTATTCTCCTTAATCGAAAATGATTGCTTTTAGCATTATAACTGAAAAAGCCGGGTATTTCAACCATAAATTAATCTTATCTCTAAAATTGATATTCAGTATTTGACATCTTATTCATATTGGATTAGAATAGCATTAATGTTGTTACCATCAGAGGTGGAATATGAACCGTAACAAAAACCATGTCGCCCGTATCATTATGACGATATTGTGTGTCGTTGTGATCGGCGCGATCTTTTTCAATTCTTCCCTTGACGCGGCAGAATCGACGGATATGAGTTCTCCGATCGTCGACGGGATCAATCGCTTTTTTGCGTCGATCCATCTTGATGTCACCGTGACCGAAAAGACGGTTCGCAAGACGGCGCATTTTTTGGAATATGCGCTGTTGGGAACGCTGCTGGCCGTCACGACATATCTGTATGTGAATAAGCGAAAGACTGCCTTTGTCATGGCGCTGCCGCTTGGATGCGCAGTCGCGCTATGCGACGAGGCGATCCAGCTGTTTCCGAAGGGACGCTCCTGCGAGGTTAAGGATATGCTGATCGACTCTGCAGGCATACTGACAGCTGTGCTGATCGTGCAGCTGATACTGTTTTTGAAGGAAAAACTTAAGGGGAAAAAGGAAGGAAAAAAGAGTGAGAGAGTTATCGCAGAATAAGATGGGCACAAAGCCCATGCTGCCGCTGCTGCTCGGAATGTCGCTGCCTGCGATGTTCTCGATGCTGATCCAGGCGCTGTACAATGTTGTCGACAGTATCTTTGTGGCATCCTACAGCCCGCTGGCTCTGACGGCGGTATCGCTGGCAATGCCGATGCAGATGGTCTGTATCTCGTTTGCCGTCGGTACGGCGGTCGGCGTCAATTCGCTGATCGCGCGGCGGCTCGGCGCAAAGAATTTCAAAGAAGCCAACGGCGCCGCGACCACCGGCATCATTCTGGCGCTGTTCAACTGGATCCTGTTTTTGCTGATCGGACTGCTGTTTTCCGGTGCATTCATCGCGATGTTCACCGACGACGGTCAGGTAGTCGAATACGGCACCCAGTACCTTTCGATCGTCCTGTGCGTATCCTGCGGCATGATGTTCGGCAACATGGGCGAGAAGATCCTCCAGTCGACCGGCAATATGATCCTGCCCATGCTCAGCCAGCTGCTCGGCGCGATCATCAATATCATCTTCGATCCGCTGCTGATCTTCGGTATCGGCCCGTTTCCGGAGATGGGCGTCGTCGGCGCGGCGGTCGCGACCGTATTCGGTCAGATCTGCGGCGCGGTGTTCGTGATGATCATCCTGTTTGTCAAAAAGCACGCTGTCAAGATCTCGTTCAAGGGATTCAGAATACAGCGGCTCATTCTGAAAAATATCTATGCGGTCGGTGTTCCGGCGATCGTCATGCAGAGCATCGGATCGGTGATGGTATCCGGCATCAACGCGATCATTTCGATGGCGGGCGTTGCACGCGCGCTGACCAACGCATATATCAACGCCTTCGGCGCGTATTTCAGACTCCAGAGCTTTGTGTTCATGCCCGTGTTCGGCCTGACGCAGGGAACGTCGCCGATCATCGGTTATAACTACGGCGCCCGCAACAAAAAGAGGATGTACTCCGCTTTCCGGATCGCGATCATCATCTCCTTCTCGATCCTGTCCGTCGGGTTCCTGATCTTCCAGATCACGCCCGAATGGATCCTGTCGCTCTTTACGTCCGACGACGCGGCGGCAAACGCGCTGATGCTCGAAGTCGGTGCCCCCGCACTGCGCATTATCAGCCTGTCGTTCTTCTTTGCCGCATTCGGCATCATGTTCTCGGCGCTGTTCCAGGCGGTCGGTAAAGGCATCTACAGTATGATCCTTTCGTTCCTGCGCCAGCTTGTCGTCCTGATCCCTGCGGCGTTCCTGCTGTCAAAGATCGACTTGAGCGCTATCTGGTTCGCATTCCCGATCGCTGAGATCTTCGCGCTGATCTGCGCGGTGATATTCTTCCTGCGCCTGCGGTCGCGCGAGTTCAAAATGCTCGATCAGCCGATCAAACAGTCATAATGACCCGTATCGCCTCATAGGATGTATGGGGTGAGAGTATGAGCGTGATCCGTCGGGATGAGATCGTATACGAAGATGGCTGGCGCGATGCGAAGGACGCCGATGCTGTTGACGAACCCGCCGATGAAGCGGTCGATGAATCGACCGACAAACAACAGCACGACAAGCCTTCGAAAGCAGTTCCGTCAAAGCCGCTGCTGACCGTTTTGCAGTTGACGGTATGCACGTTATCGGCGCTGGTGCTGTTCATCCTCAACGCGATGGATTCCGGCGCATATCACAGCTTTAAGCAGGCATATTCCGACGAAATGTCTAAGCCCGTTATCTCGCAAAAATTCTTCGACGCGGTGGACTGGAACGCACTTTTCGGCGGCAGTCAGACGACGGTTACGGCAACTCCCGATGAACTTCCGCTTCCTGAAGACTGACATATCGATCGGGTACGAGGTCGCGGCGGCGATTTCCGCCGTGCTGATACTGGACAGCGATTACCGCGTCATTTGCTGTGTCTTTGCGGCTGTACTGCACGAGCTGGGACACCTGTTGATGATGCGGTGTTTTCATATCCGGGTGCATCGGGTGAAGATCGGCATTTTTGATGTGCTGATCAAGGCGGACAGCCCGAGTCGGTTCTGTCAGGAACTCTGCGTGACCCTCGGCGGTCCCGCGATGAATCTCCTCTGCGCGGCGATCTTCATGCCGTTTCATCAAAACCTGTTCTATGCCGACCTTGCGCTGGGACTGTTCAATCTTCTCCCGGTGATGACCCTTGACGGCGGACGGCTGCTGTATCTCATGCTGTCCCGCCGATTTTTGCCGAAAACCTGTTCCGTGATCCTGCGGCTGACGACGTTTGTATTGCTGCTGCCGTTCTTTACGGCAGGACTGCTGATGCTGTTCCGATCCGGCTACAATTATTCACTGCTGGCGATCTCGCTGTATCTGCTGGCGGTATTCTTCTTCAAATAGGAGCTCTCTATGTATCCCAAAGAAATCGAAAAATATCTCCTGAAGGTTCAGAAACCCGGCCGTTATGTCGGCGGGGAACTGGGTGAAGTCATCAAGGACAAGCATGACGTCGATGTGCGATTCGCGTTCTGCTTTCCCGATACCTATGAGATCGGTATGTCCCACCTCGGCATCAAGATCCTTTACAGCCTCTTCAACGAGAAGCCGTATATCTGGTGCGAGCGGGTATTCGCGCCCTGGATCGATATGGAAGCCGAGATGCGCGCCCACGATATTCCTCTCTATGCGCTCGAGTCCGGCGATCCGCTGACCGAATTTGATTTTATCGGCTTCACGCTCCAGTACGAGCTGAGCTTTACCAATATCCTGAATATGCTGTCCCTCGGCGGGATCCCCGTCCTGAGCAAGGACAGGCATGATCTGAACCATATCGTCGTGGCGGGAGGTCCCTGCGCCTGCAATCCCGAGCCGATCACCGACTTCATCGATATCTTTTTCCTCGGCGACGGGGAAGACGTCGACCTCGAGGTCATCGAACTGTACCGCGCGTGTAAGCGTGAGGGGAAGAGCCGCGAGGAATTCCTGCGCATGGCGGCTCAGATCAGCGGCGTCTATGTGCCGTCGCTCTATGACGTCAGCTACCGTGACGACGGAACGATCGCGGCGGTAACGCCCCGTGACGGCGCGCCCGCAAAAATCGAAAAGCGCGTCATCCTGGATATGGATTCCTGCTATTATCCCGAAAATTTCGTGCTGCCCAATATTGAGATCGTCCATGACCGCGCGGTGATGGAGATCTTCCGCGGCTGTATCCGCGGCTGCCGTTTCTGTCAGGCAGGCTTCCTATACCGTCCCGTGCGCGAGAAAAGCATCGACCGCATCAACGAGGAGTGTCATGCCCTCTGCCGCAACACCGGTTACGACGAGGTCTCGCTGTCATCCCTCAGCTCCAGCGATTATACCCAGGTCGTTCCGCTGCTGAGAAAGCTCAATTCATGGGCAAAGCCCGAGAAGGTCAGCCTGTCGCTGCCGTCTTTGCGCGTCGACGGCTTTTCCGACGACATCCTCAACGAGGTCAAGACCGTCCGCAAAAGCGGTCTGACCTTTGCGCCCGAAGCCGGCTCTCAACGTCTGAGGGACGCGATCAATAAGAACGTCTACGAGGACGAGCTGATCAACACCTGCCGCGTCGCCTTCGAGGGCGGCTACACTTCGGTCAAGCTCTACTTCATGATCGGTCTGCCGACCGAAACGCTCGACGACGTAGCGGCGATCGCCGGGCTGGCGAAAAAAATCCTCGATACCTACTACAGCATCGAGAACCGTCCGAAGGGCAAATCCCCGCGCGTGACCTTATCTGCATCGTCATTCGTGCCGAAGCCGTTCACGCCGTTCCAGTGGGAGCCGCAGGACAGTATGGATATCCTGCGTGAAAAGCAAAAGCATATCAAGGACTCGATCACCTCGAAGAAGATCAGCCTTTCCAAGGTCACCTATAACTATCACGATACCGACACCTCGTTTCTCGAGGCGGTATTTGCCCGCGGCGACCGCAAGCTCAACAAAGCGATGCTCCTTGCGCATGAGCGCGGGATGCGATTCGATTCGTGGAGCGACTGCTTCTCGCTGCAGAACTGGCTGGACGTTTTCGAAGAATGCGGGATCGACCCTGCGTTCTACGCCAACCGCCGCCGTGACTTTGACGAGATCCTCCCGTGGGATCACCTCGACTACGGCGTCACCAAAGAATTCCTCAAACGCGAGTGCGAGCGCGCCTATGCGTCGCAGCCCTCGCCCAATTGCCGCGAGAACTGCATGAACTGCGGCATGAAAAAATACGGCGGAGGTGTGTGCTATGAAAAACGCTAGGATCTTTTTCACCAAGGACGGCGCATGCAAATACATCTCGCATCTTGACACCAACCGCGTCATGCTGCGCGCCATCGGCAAAAGCCGCCTTGATATCTGGCACACCGAAGGCTTTCATCAGCACGCCTACATTACCTTCGCGCTGCCGCTGTCCCTCGGATTTGCCTCGACCTGCGAGAGTATGGATTTTCGACTGCTCGACGACAATGCCGACATGACCGCGATCCCCGACCGGCTCAACGCCTGCCTGCCCGCGGGCATCCGCGTGCTGCGCTGTGCCGATGCAAAGTACAAGCCCGCCGATATCGATTCCGCATCCTACGAAGTCAGGATCGAGCCGATGACAGACAAAGATATTTCTATAGAAGAATTATATAACCGACTCAACACGTTTCTGGCGCAGCCTGAGATCCCGGTCGAGAAAAAGACGAAAAAGGGAAAAAAGACAGTAGATTTAAAAGCATATCTGCTGGACTTCAGTACAGACTTTGACAAGACTGTCAATATGAAACTGCGCCTGCCTGCAGGTCCGGTGTTGAATATTAATCCGTCGTTACTGGTCGGAGCGTTTGAAACATACTGCGGGACAGAACTGTACTCGGACATGACCCGTACCGGCGTCTTCACTAAGGAGGGGCGGCATTTTGAGTAAGCGCTACGATATCGTCCTGCTGGATGCGGACGAGACCGTCTACGATTTTCTTCTTGCCGAGAAGACCGCCGTCAGCCGAACGCTCGCCGAATTCGGCGTGGATCCGACCGACGAGACCGTCGCCCTCTACAGCGCGATCAATCTTCGCTGCTGGAAAGCGCTCGAACGCGGCGAGCTGAGCCGCGAGCGCCTCAAGTCCCATCGCTTCAGATTGCTGTTCAAACAGATCGGCGCGGCTGAGGTCGACTTCAATGCGGTCAATGACAGTTACCTGAAGAATCTTGCCGAGTGCGGCTTCATGCTGCCCGGCGCGACCGAGTTCGTCAAAAAGCTTCACGAGGAATACGACGTTAAGATCTATCTTGCAACCAACGGCCTGACCGTCCCGCAGACCGGCAGATATGTCCGCTCGGGCATCGACCGATATGTCGACGGCATCTACATCTCCGAACAGATCGGCGCGTCCAAGCCCGACAAAGCCTACTTCGACTACATCTTTTCCGACCTCGGCGTCACCGACAAAAGCCGCGTGATCATCCTCGGCGACAGCCTGACCTCGGATATGCAGGGCGGTCGCAACGCCGGCGTCGCCACCTGCCGCTATCTGCGCGGCGCCGAACCCGACGGCAATCCCCTCTGCGACTACGAGATCCAAACTTATGATGAATTCTTTGCGATACTGGAAAGCGAAAACCCTGTCACGGTATGACAGGGTTTTTAATTTGGCGTTTTTGTAATCGGCGCTCAGCAGCTTTGTGTTTCATCCTCGGTACGGTCGCCTTCAAATCCCTCACTTAACGCATAACAAAAGTAAAACGTCTGTACCTGATGGCACAGACGTTATTACTATGGCGTAGAGTGAGTATGTTCAGTGTACGACTGTATGGATCTCGTCTTAGGATCGCCCTGCGCGTCAAAAGCCCGATCATCGCTCTCCCTGAAAACGCTCCGCCGGAGCATTTTCACCTTCGGATTTTAGCGGCTTTGTGTTTCATCCTCGGCACGGTCGCCTTCAAATCCCTCACTCAACGCTGAACGGTAACAAAAAAGCAGGGCATCGGTTGATACCCTGCTTTTTTATGGCGTAGAGTGAGGGATTTGAACCCTCGGTACCAGAAAGGTACACAGCATTTCCAGTGCTGCTCCTTCGGCCACTCGGACAACT
>CADBOO010000009.1 GCA_902796225.1 uncultured Ruminococcus sp. | reverse complement strand
TGATGGGACTGCCGATGGGCTATGTCCGCTCCGGTCACAAGGATCACGGCAGACAGAACCAGATCGAAGGCAGACTGGAAAAAGGTCAGAAGGTCGTCGTGGTCGAGGATTTGATCTCGACCGGCGGCTCGGTCATCGAGGTCGTCAACGTCCTGCGCGACGCTGGCGCGGAGGTGCTGGGTATCGTATCCATCTTCACCTACGGGATGCAGAAGGGGCTTGACCGCCTTGCTGCCGCAGATGTGAAGAATATCAGCCTGACGAACTTCGACGTGATCGCACAGGTCGCGGCGGACGACGGGTATATCAAGCCCGAGGATGTACAGCGGCTGATCAGATTCCGCAACAATCCCTCGGATGAAAGCTGGATCGGAGGCAAGGCATGAGATCGGTCATCGATGTGCTCGACCTGAGCACGAACGAGCTTGAAGAGCTGATCGCGGTCGCCAACGATATCATTGAAAACCCCGACAAGTATCGCGAGATCTGCAAATACAAAAAGCTCGCGACGCTGTTCTTTGAGCCGTCCACCCGCACCCGCATGAGCTTTGAAGCGGCGATGTACGAGCTGGGCGGTCAGGTCATTTCGATGAGCTCGGCGGGCGCGTCCTCAGCCGCTAAAGGCGAATCGGTCGCCGACACCGCAAAGACGGTCTCCTGCTATGCGGATATCATCGCGATGCGTCACCCGAAGGAGGGTGCGGCGCTGGTCGCGGCAAGAGCGGCAAAGATCCCGGTCATCAACGCGGGCGACGGCGGCCACTGCCACCCGACCCAGACCCTTGCCGATCTGCTGACCATCCACCGCGAAAAAGGCGGATTCAGCGGACTGACCATCGGTCTTTGCGGCGATCTGAAATTCGGCCGCACCGTTCATTCGCTGATCAACGCGATGTCGCGGTATGAGAATAATAAATTTGTTCTTATTTCTCCTGAAGAATTAAAAGTTCCCAGCTACGTCAAGCGCGACGTGCTCAAGGCAAAGCGCATTCCCTATATCCAGACCACCGATCTCGAGGGCGCGATGCCGGATCTCGACATCCTCTATATGACCCGCGTCCAGAGGGAGCGCTTCTTCAACGAGGAGGATTACCTCAGACTCAAGGACAGCTACATCCTCACCCCGGAGAAGCTGAAGAATGCGAAGCCGGATCTGTCGATCATGCATCCGCTGCCCAGAGTTAACGAAATCTCGATCGCAATCGACGACGATCCCCGCGCCTGTTATTTCAAGCAGGTGTTGAACGGAAAATATATGCGCATGGCGCTGATGCTGAAGCTTTTGAAGGAGGCGGGCAGAATATGAATATCGATTCCATTCAGAACGGTATCGTGATCGATCATATCACTGCCGGAAAGGGCATGAAGCTCTACGAGCTGCTGAAGCTCGACGAGCTGGACTGCTCGGTTGCGATCATCAAGAACGTGACCAGTAAAAAGATGGGGAAGAAGGATATCATCAAGGTCGACGCCGATATCCCCGTGAACATCGACGTGATCGGTTATATCGATCCCGGCGCGACCGTCAACATCATCAAGGACGGCGTTCGGGCGGAGAAGATGAATATCCAGATGCCCGCGATACTGACGAACGTTATCAAATGCAAAAATCCCCGCTGTATCACTACGACGGAACAGGAGCTTGACCATGTGTTCAAGCTCACCGATAAAGAGAATAAAGTATACCGCTGTGTGTACTGCGAAACCAAAGAGGAAAGGATCATCTGATTATGGCAACATTTATTAACGAACCGGCACATACTTTTAACGAATATCTGCTGATCCCGGGCTATTCGTCCAGCGAGTGTATTCCCGCAAACGTGACGCTGAAAACCCCGCTTGTCAAATATAAAAAGGGCGAGGAATCGGCGATCACCATGAATATCCCGCTGGTATCCGCGATCATGCAGGCGGTATCCGGCGATCGCCTTGCCGTAGCGCTGGCGACACAGGGCGGCGTGAGCTTCATCTACGGCTCCCAGAGCGTAGAGGATGAGGCGGCGATGGTCAAAAGAGCCAAGAGCTATAAGGCGGGCTTTGTCAAGAGCGACAGCAACATCCGTCCCGATGCGACCCTTGCGGACGTTATCGCGATCACCGAGCGCACGGGTCATTCGACCCTCGCCGTGACCGAGGACGGCTCCTCCGAGGGCAGGCTGCTGGGCGTTGTCACCAGTCGTGACTACCGTATCAGCCGCATGGATACGACCGAAAAGGTCGAGACCTTTATGACTCCGTTTGACAAGCTGATCTACGCTTATGAGGGTATCACCCTCTCAGAGGCGAACGATATCATCTGGGATCACAAGCTCAATTCCCTGCCGATCATTACGAAGGACGGCAAATTCTGCTACTTTGTCTTCCGCAAAGACTACGAAGCGCATAAGGCGAACCCCGACGAGCTGCTCGACGCGCATAAGCGGTATGTTGTCGGCGCAGGTATCAACACCCGCGACTATGCCGAGCGTGTACCCGCGCTGATCGAGGCAGGCGCAGACGTGCTGTGCATCGACTCGTCCGAGGGCTTCTCCGAGTGGCAGAAGCTGACCATCGACTGGATCCGTGAGCATTACGGCGACAGCGTCAAGGTTGGCGCGGGCAACGTCGTCGACGCCGAGGGCTTCCGCTTTCTCGCCGACAGCGGCGCGGACTTCATCAAGGTCGGTATCGGCGGCGGTTCGATCTGTATCACCCGCGAGACCAAGGGTATCGGCAGAGGTCAGGCGACCGCGCTGATCGAAGTCTGTGCAGAGAGAGATAAGTATTTTGAAGAAACAGGCGTCTATATCCCCGTCTGCTCCGACGGCGGTATCGTCTATGACCGCCATATCACCTTAGCGTTGGCGATGGGCGCGGACTTCATCATGCTGGGCAGATACTTTGCCCGCTTTGACGAGAGCCCCTCCAACAAGGTCAGCATCAACGGCACTTATTATAAGGAGTACTGGGGCGAAGGCTCCCAGAGAGCGCGCAACTGGCAGCGTTATGACCTCGGCGGCGACAAGAAGCTCAGCTTCGAAGAGGGCGTCGATTCCCTCGTGCCGTACGCAGGTCCTCTGAAGGACAACGTCGCGTTGTCGCTCTCCAAGGT
>CADBOO010000008.1 GCA_902796225.1 uncultured Ruminococcus sp. | reverse complement strand
GGGAGTTCTTCTGATTATCGCTTCCATTGTTATGATTATCGTGATTATCCTGCAGGAAGGTAACCAGCAGGGCGTCGGCGTTGTATCCGGCGGTGCAGATACTTTCTTCTCTAAGAATAAGGCGCGTTCCTATGACGCGTTTCTCGCCCGCGCGACCAAGTGGTTCGCGGTTGGTTTTGTCGTAATCGTACTGGCTCTGAACGTATTCGCGTATTTCAACGGCAAGGCTGTCGAAACTGCCGAAGACGAAACCTCTGTTTCCGATGCTGCTGACGAAGAATCCGAAGCTGCCGATGATGCTGCCGCTGAGGAAGGCACTTCCGCTAAGGAAGAGACCTCTGCTAAGAGCGAGACCGCCGCGGCTACCGCTGCAGCAGAAACAAAGGCTGCTGAATAATATTTCAGAACAAACGCACATAAAATGGACTATCGGGCTTATCCGATAGTCCTTTTTGTTTGGAGCAGAAAAGTTGAAGACGGTATTGATTTTTGTCGGAATTTTCCTGGTGATCTCGTTTATCCATTATGCGTCAAAAAAGAAAAAGCCCTTCAAGAGGGCTTTGTTATCGATGCTGACCGGCGTATTGACGTTGGCGCTGATCGATTTTCTGTCGCCGCTGACGACGGTCTATGTACCCGTGACCGAGCTGTCACTCATTATCTCCTCTGCAGGCGGCGTACCCGGCGTCGCGCTGATGGTGATCCTCTCGGCGTTTTAAATAACCGAACCCAGCTCGTCGAGTATCTCTGTCACGGCGCGCTTGTTGCGGGTGAGCATCGCGATCATCACCGAGTAGAACATATCGGGATTCTTATAGAAATTCTTGCGGATCTGACGCGCCTGAGAGATATCCGGAACATACAGCGAAAAGCGCAGCAGATCCATATCGCCGCCGGAGATCGCGCAATTGACATTAAAGCCGTTCTCGCATTTCTCGATGGTGACCTTGTTGTCGGTCTCCACCTGTTGCTTTTTCAAAAGGCTCAGGGCGCATTCGGTGGCGCGTTCCTTGACAGTGGGGGCGAGGGTATCCTCCAACTGGGTGGCGATCATCTCGCCGTTTTCGGTATTGATATACAGCACGCCGTTCTCTTCGGAGGGCCTGATATTGCCGTGACGGATCAGGTCGTCAAAGCATGAGCTTGTCTCAAAATAGTTGGCAAGCCCTTTTTCCATCAGCGCGTTGACGATCATCTCTTTGCTCATCGGCGTGCCGACACTCTTCAGCATATAACAGATCAGCGTACGGATCTCGGTTTTTGAGCGCATCCCGCCCAGAACGATTCCTTCATCAAATGTATCAAAAGCCATCTCTGCACCGCCTTTCATATTCCTGTTACCTATCTATATGGTTATTATACCACCCGCCAAATATACCTGTCAACACGATTCTTTTTTATTTGACGCAGCCTGACAGTCATGTTATAATCAAATCAGTTTGAAGCGATTCGATTATGATTGCAACACTTCGTCCGATATTCTGCACTATAATGGTGTAGGGAAGAATACGACGTAAAGAAAGAAGGAATTATCATGAAAAAAATGATCGCATTATTATTGGCTGTATTGTTTGTATTTTCGCTGGTTGCCTGCGGTGAGAAGGACAAGACAGAAGACACAAAAGGAACAGAAGCCCCTGAAAAAGCAGAGGCTGACGCTACCGAATCAGACGGCGAGACGCTGGACGGCGGATGGAGCGATACACAGTCGATCGTTGTCACCGACGACGTCAAGGCGCTGTTTGATAAGGCGAATGAAAAGCTTGCCGGCGCACAGTACGAGCCGATCGCCGTTCTCGAAACCCAGGTCGTCGCAGGCGCCAACTATCTGGTGCTCTGCAAAGAAACTGCGACCGTCCCCAACGCCGTTACCACCTATGCGCTGGTCACCTTATATGCGGATCCTGAGGGGAACGCAGAGATCACCGATATCAAGAACAGCGGCGTAGCGGCTCCCGAAGCCTATGATCCCGAGAATCCCGTGGCCGGCGGCTACAGCGAACCGGAATCCTACGAGGTGACCGAAGAAGTCAAGACAGCTCTTAAAACATCGTACAAGTCGGTTGACGGCGTTTCCTTAGAGCCGAAGGCGCTGCTGGGAACTCAGATCGTAGCGGGCACCAACTACCGTATCCTCTGCAAGTCCGGCCCGGTCGTTCCCAACGCGGCGTCCACGTATGTCATCGTCACCGTTTACGCCGATCTGGAAGGCAACGCAGAGTTGACCGAGACCGTTGACTTCTCCGCCGCTGATGACGCAGAACAAGCTGAAGAAGCGACGCAGGCGGACGAAGGCAAAGAGATCGCCGCATCTTCCGAAGCGGAATAAGAACCGTAATCCAATCAGACCGATATGTTCAAAGGGACTGCCGAAGCAGTCCCTTTTTTCAGCTTGCGTTTTTCATTTGTAATCGCAGCTTATCCGAGATCATCGCGATGAATTCGCTGTTGGTCGGCTTGCCGCGGCTGCCCTGGATCGTGTAGCCGAAATACGAGTTCAGCACCTCGACGTCGCCCCTGTCCCACGCGACTTCGATCGCGTGACGGATCGCGCGTTCTACTCTCGATGAAGTCGTTTCGTATTTCTTCGCGACCGAGGGGTAGAGCTGTTTTGTGACCGCATTGATGATTTCCGGCTTTTCGATCGACATGATGATGGAGTCCCTGAGATAGTGATAGCCCTTGATATGTGCCGGCACGCCTATCTGGTGCAGGATCTCCGTCACCTTGACCTCGATACTGTAGTTATCAAATCCCGCCTGACGGATACCGCCCTTTGCTTTTGCCCTGCGGTTCTTGCTCAGGCGGATGATATTCTCCGCCAGATCGCCGAGATTGAACGGCTTGAGCACAAAGTATGTCGCACCCGCGCTCATGACCTCGCGTTCCAGAACGGGACTGTCAAAGCCGGAATAGACCACGAACATCGGCAGCTTCTCGGGTTTCGCGCGTCTGACAGAACGCATTACTCCGATGCTGTCGATCCGCGTCATGAACAGATCCATGATCACGACGTCGGGAGCCTCAGCGGTGATACGGGCGATCACATCTTCGCCGTCCTTCGGACAGAAACTGACGTCGATACCGAATTTTTCGAGTACGTTTTTGGTGTTGACAATATTTTCAGCTGAGTCCTGCGTCATCAAAAGTTTGATTCTTTCAGTCATTTTTACATCTCCTGTTTCAGTTTGTATTGATAGTTTACCATAAATTGGTAAAATTGGCAAGAGAAAACATAAAAATTTTTCAAAGAACCATTCGACATTTTTCGACACAGGCACACTGCTGCCATACGACGCCGCGAAGTATCAGGGGAACGGCGTCGACACGGGTGTCAAGCGCCGCCCCCTGCGATACGCTGCATCAGTTCCCAATTTCCGACTTCTTTAAAGTCCTCCGTACTTTTGGTAGCTCTCCAGCATATTGCTGATTGCGATGCCGTATCCTGTCTCCGGTGAATTGACAAATACGTGCGTGACCGCGCCTACCAGTTTGTCGTTCTGCACGATCGGACTGCCGCTCATCCCTTGTACGATACCGCCGGTTTTCTCCAGCAATTTCTTGTCTGTCACCTTGATGACCATGTTCTGACCGACATTGTTATCAGCGTTGACCTTGACGATCTCGATATCATATGCCTTCACGCCTTCGCTGTCGACGGTACACCAGATCTGTGCCGCGCCGGTTTGGATCTCGTCGATCCCGGCACATTCGACGCGCTTGCCCTGCGAGACCGACGCATACCTGCCGAAGATACCGAATCCGGTATTGACAGAGATCTCGCCGATCGCGTTGTCGATCATATAACCGTTCAGACCGCCTGCGACGCCTTTCTGCGCTTTTGTCGCAGAGGTCACCTTTGCCTCGACGACCTTTCCGCTTTTCAGCGGCAGCAGCATCCCGGTGTCTTTGTCACAAATTCCGTGACCCAGCGCGCCGAAGGAATAGCTCCCCTCGTCAAAGTAGGTGACCGTACCCAGCCCTGCGGCGGAATCCCGGATCCACATTCCGACCTCGTACTCTCCGTTTTCGTTCTGTTCGGGAGTGATACTCAGGGATATAGGGCTCTTACCTCGGTTCAGGGATAATTCTATATCCTCTCCCTCAGACGATTTGATGATTTCCTTGAGGTCTTCATTGGTCGAGATCTCTTCGCCGTTCGCTTTTGTGATGATATCGTTTTCCCTGATACCTGCCTCACGCGCGGGCGAATCGCGGCTGTCATCCACATGGATGACGATCACGCCGCTGGTATACATTGTCAGACCGAACGGCTGACCGCCGAGAATGACTTCCTTTTCAGCGGCGCTTGCGGCGAAAATGGGGCAGAAGAGAACTATCGAGATGATCGCCGCAAAGAATCGCTTTACTTTTTTCATCCAATCCCTCCTTTTCCATCGCCGCCGCTGTTGTTGATCGCATGGGGAGCGCCGGCGATGCTGTCTGCTCGAAACAAAAATGAATTTGTTTCAATCATATTATTTGGCTTTTGATCGATTTGATAAAGGGAAAGTTCGCTAAATCTTCTGTATTTGCTATGCATATCGGATCGATCGCCCGAAAGATCGGGCTTTGGAGAAAAAATGCGTCCTGAAACTGCTATTTTTTACTTTATTAAAAATATATTAAAATGTGAAAAATTTTTGTTGCAATTTCATAAAAATCATGTTATACTAAAATACTAAGAAGAATATGAGTTGGTGAGCCTATGAGACTGGTTTTACCTTACAATGCGCGATATATCATTAACAGACTGCAGCAAAGCGGTTATACCTGCTATGCTGTGGGCGGTTGCGTGCGCGACAGTATCTTAGGCAAAGAGCCGGCTGACTGGGATTTTACCACCTCCGCGCTGCCAGAGGAGATCGAGAAGGTCTTCTCCGATTGCCGTACCCTGAATTTCGGCAAGCAGTACGGCACGATCGGGATCATTCTCGACAACGAGCAGTACGAGGTGACGACCTATCGGCTGGACGGCGAATACTCCGACGCCCGCCATCCCGACTCTGTCAGCTTTTCTTCGAGTCTGCAGGACGATCTGTCCCGCCGTGATTTCACCGTCAACGCCATGGCGTATAATGATACCGACGGATTGGTAGACTATTTCAACGGGCAAAAGGATCTGGAATACGGCGTGATCCGCTGCGTCGGCGTGGCGACCAACCGCTTTGCCGAGGACGCGCTCAGGATTCTGCGCGCCCTGCGATTTGCAGCGACCCTCGGTTTTTCGATCGAGCCTTCCACCGCCTCGGCGATCCTGTCCGGCAGAAAGATGCTGTCGGCGATCGCATCGGAGCGTATCCGGGAAGAACTGCTCAAGCTGTTATGCGGCAAAAACGCAGACTTTGTCCTGCGCCGTTATCGTTCGGTGTTCGCGGTCTTTATCCCGGAGTTGGTCGGTACGTTTGACTTTGAACAGAACACCAAGCATCATAACCGTGACGTCTATCGTCATACAGTGGCGGCGCTCAGGAATATCGAACCGGATCCGATCCTGCGAACCACTATGCTTTTCCATGATATCGGCAAGCCGCTGTCGCATACCATTGACAAAAACGGCGTATCGCATTATCGTAACCATCCCATTCTGGGCGCGGCTATGACGGAGGAAATCCTCAGACGGCTGGCGATGCCGCGGCTGTTCATCAACGAGGTATCCACCCTGATCCGCTATCATGACATCCGGCTGAAGCCCGAACCTGTTATGATCAAAAAGCTGCTCGGAGAACTCGGCGTCGATACCGTCCGCCGTCTGTACAAGGTACAGCGCGCCGATATCCTCGCTCAGTCGATGTATCAGAGGGAAGAGAAGCTCAGGAATCAGGACGCCGTGGAATCGCTGACGGAACAGATCATCAGCGGAGGCGAGTGCTACAACCTGAAGATGCTCGATATCAACGGTTCCGATCTGCTGCATATCGGCATCACCTCCGGCGAAGAGATCGGCAAGACCCTCCAGGCGTTGCTCAATATGGTCATCACCGGCGAGCTGAGCAATGATAAACCCGCCCTTATTGCCGCAGCGAAAGCCATATAAATAGTATACAACGATATTATCGCTTCTGTCTTGTCAGAGGCGATATTTGACTTTCACGATCTATATGGTATAATAAACCCGAGTAAACCAGGCAGTCGCGGGCAGAGATCGAAAGATTCTGCGCGAGGAAAGTCCGGGCTTCACAGAGCAAGGATAACGGCTAACGGCCGCCGGGGGCGACCCCAGGGAAAGTGCAACAGAAAATAACCG
>CADBOO010000007.1 GCA_902796225.1 uncultured Ruminococcus sp. | reverse complement strand
TAAAGGAAGGTCGCAAAGGCGGTATCGGCAGTCCTTACGATCCTGCCCGTACAGCGCGACACAAGATAGTCGCCGATATCCAGCCATTTATAGATCCTTTTGAAAACCTCCGGCTCGTTGTTCTCCACCCACTTGTACTTCCAGACAGGGTCCTTGGCGCTGGTGGAGCCGGCGTAATTCACAAGCAGATTCCGTACAAGCTTGTAAAGACTGCAGCCGGAAACCTTGATAACGCCGCGCCCCATACATTCCTTGTATTCTTTGAAGCCCTTCTGATCGAGATAGTTCATCGGGCGTCTGAGGGCGTTGCCGTTCTCATCGACAAAAACCGAGCCCTGCATCTGTGAGCAGAACGCCATTCCTTCTATCTCCTGAGGCTTGATACCCGATTTCTGTAACACATCACGCGTGGTCGAGCACAGCGCCGCCCACCATTCCTCCGTATCCTGCTCCGCACCTCCGTCATCGGAGATATAAAGACCGTACTCGGCAGTTGACCCGGCCAAAAGATGTATTTGTGAATCGATTTGAAACAGACAGGTTTTTACGCTGCCGGTTCCGAAGTCATATATGATGATATACATAAGCTCTTACTCTTCCAGATGGATGGTCCATCCCGTGTCGACCTTCTCTTTCGCCTTTCTCAGGGTCTCCGCATCCAGTTCGGGCCACTCGGTCACGGTGCTTGCTTTATCGCTGACCAGAAAGGCTTTTTCGGCACACAGCGCAAGCGGCGTATCCGCAAGAGAGTCGGAATAAAAATTATCGATCTTCGGAAAGCCGTGGTCGATCATGTACTGCGCCTTTTCCTGCGCGTACATCAGATTATGCAGAAAAACCCCGTATTTGCGGTTGAATTCCGTCGCCATGAAGTTCACGCCGAGTCTCTTTGCGATAGGTCCGATGATACAGTCGGGCGACGCGCTGATGATCAGATCGTCGGGTCTTTTTTGTTTGAGATACCAAGGGGCTATCTTCTTCTCATTCTTATCCCAATACCGCTCGATCTGTTCGTCGAAATCATCGATCAGCGTCAGATAGCAAAAAAACTCGCGCTGCATCAGATACTCCGGCATTTTTCCCATTTTACGCTTGATCAGGTTTTTGACCACTTTCGGAGCAAAGGTGAAACACAGCTTAGGATGCCGTTTCATGCACCAGATAAAAAAGCCTATCGAACAATCCGTAGGAAATATCGTTCCGTCAAAATCATATACATTCATATTGTCGCCTCTTATGATTCTTTTTGTGTACGGGAAAAGCGTATCATATTACGGTTATAGCCGGTGGTCACAAGATATGCTTTTTCGCGGTGTGCTTCCATCAAACCGCTGAGTGTAAATCCGCTCAGACCCTTGATCTGATTATCGGGGTCGGTCAGGTCAAACAGTTTTCCCGAATCACGTTCTATGATAAGAACATGATCGGCTTCATAGAAAAGCGAAAGCTCAAATAATATCGGCTTCTTCGCTTGCCGATTGCTTTCGAGAATCGTCAATCCTATCTCTTCCGTAAACAGCGCGGCGCGATTGGCAGTCTCTTTCGGATACTGATGTGAAAGCAGGCTGTCTGCGACCTGCGCGGAAAGCACAGTTGCATTTTCCGGCGTAAGGATATCATCCATCACAACGATTTCCGCGGTCATATCGTTCAGCAAAAACGGGAAGTTATCCTTGCCGTATCTCAGATACACAAAGAGTAAGGCGCAGACAAGCGTCAGGATCGGAGCTGCCGCAAACCCTGCCCACATACCATATGTCCCAAAAAGGAGGGATCCCGCTATCGGAAGGAGAATGTATAATAAACCGTTCTGAAAACACGCGATGCAGGCAGCTAAACCGATACGGTCGATCAGCATATAGTAAGAAGTCGTGAGCGACACCGTACTGCAGAAGATAAACCCGAGCGAAACGATCCGGATGGCAGGTATTGCCGAAGAGAGCGCTGTGGCGTCGGTAACTCCGAACAGACCGCAGAACTGTTTTGCAAAAGCCCATATTAAGATAGTTGCAGCCGCGCCTTCAATGACAGCAGCTTTTATCCCTGATCTCATGACTCTTTTGATGAGCTTATGATTCTTTTCACCGAAGTAGGTGCCGATAAGGGGCTGCATCGCCATTCCCACGCCGTCCAAAACAACGCCGAACTCTATCAGGCTGACGACCACAGCCAATGTAATCAATCCGGGATCACCGTAGTGACGTGAAACAAATCCTATCATCACAAAGTCCATCAGTCCCCAACAGATATATACGGAAGAATCCACGATGCTGTACCGCGACGTCAACAAAAAATCCTTAAAGGACAGATGCCATACAAAGTGCAGGGTATTCTTCTTTCTGAAAAAGTGCCAGAGACAGGTCAGGATACCGAGGCTGTTCCCTATCACAGATCCCAGAATAATACCCGTCATACCAAGGTATTTGGTCAGTATGACAGAGCAAACAATGTTCCCGCCGATCTGAAAACCGTAACAGATATTATTGCACAGTTCGTCTCCGTCACTGTATACCATCTGTTCAAGATAGAAAATAACAATGGTCAGGAACGCGTTGATCGGAAGAAAACGGTAGTATTGGAGCGCTTTTTCCAGAATATCCCCCGTAATGCCGCTTATACTGAAATATGCATTCTGGAACGCAAATATCGAAAGTGCAGAGAGAAGTCCGATACCAATACTGATGATGAGCCCCTGTCCGTAGATTTCATCAGCCCGGCGCTTCTTCATTGCTCCGACCTCGCGAGTGAAAACAATCCCGACGCCTGTCGAAACCAGATCTCCGAAAAAGGTAACAACAGCGGTCACCGGTGTGATCGCATTGATTCCGGCAACGCCCGATTTACCTATGAAGAACCCGGCAATGATGCTGTCACTAAGCAGCATCAAATACATAACCGCCTTGGTAAATGTGCCGGATATCAGCATAGAACTGAATTTCTTTTCGCAAAAGCCTTTCATAACAAGCCCCACTAACGTAATACTGATTCTACTCTGTCAATTCAGTTTTTTCTTGATGGTAAGGATATTCTTTTCGTCCCTGTATTCATAGCTCACATCGTCCATGCTGTTCTTGACCATATAGATGCCCAACCCGCCTTTTTTGCGCTCTTTGGCAGAAAGCGTGGTGTCTGGGTCTGGCTTTGCGAGAGGATCGTACGGCTTGCCGCTGTCGATAAAGGTGATCTCCATCGAAAGCGGCTCCTCATGCATAGTGACC
>CADBOO010000006.1 GCA_902796225.1 uncultured Ruminococcus sp. | reverse complement strand
TTTTAATTGCGGTTATTTTTGCTGCTAATGTTTTAACTACCGTAATGACATTTGCTGTTGAACATATTTTTTGTCATGGAGGATGGTGACGAAATTCAATTATTTAATCCGTTATGAACACTCGTACCATATTAAAACAGGGAGATACCTTGAGGTGTCTCCCTGTTTTAATACTATCCCGAAAGCTGAGAGAGGTGACAGGATTTGAAGGCGACCGTGCTGTGCTGAAAACGCGCTGTCACTTCGATAATAATCAGGAAAGATGACAGATTTCTGCGGAATTTACCATTTATTCATTGCCTAATCCTGAACTTGCGGTTATAATAGAATCTGACATAACCGTTTATCAAGGAGGTCACCGTGGATAATCCGGACACAAAGCGATCGGGCTTGACGCAGCAGGAAGTCGAACAGCGCATCAAAGAAGGCAAAGTCAATCTGGCGACGACTGTCAAAACAAAATCCGTCAAACGGATCTTTTATGACAATATCTGCACGCTGTTTAATCTGATCAATATCATCCTGTTCGTGATGCTGCTGCTTGTCGGCTCATACAGGAATATGCTGTTTATCGGCGTTGTAATATTCAATACGGTCATCGGTATCGTTCAGGAGATCCGTTCCAAGAAAAGCGTCGATACCCTGACGATCTTAACCGAAAGCAAACTGGATGTGTTGCGCGGGGGAGAGATCGTCAAGCTCTCCAAGGATGAATTGGTGCTC
This sequence comes from uncultured Ruminococcus sp., assembly GCA_902796225.1. Lineage (GTDB taxonomy): Bacteria > Bacillota > Clostridia > Oscillospirales > Acutalibacteraceae > Ruminococcoides. Next base: position 16,230 of record CADBOO010000006.1, on the reverse strand, counting down.
GATGATATCCTGATCCTGTCGCGCGGCAATCAGGTTCCTGCCGACTGTATCGTGATCGACGGCAGCTGCAGAGCCAACGAAAGCCTGCTGACCGGCGAATCCGATCTGATCGATAAAAACACCGGCGACGAATTGCTTTCCGGTAGTTTTATCTCTGCGGGAAGCTGTTACTGCCGTGTCAATCGCGTCGGCGCCGACAGCTACGCGTCTAAGATCAACGCCGAAGCAAAGTACATCAAAAAGAATAACTCACAGATCCTCAGATCCTTCAAAACGATCATCAATATCTGTACGGCAGTCATTTTCCCGGTCGGCATCCTGATGTTTGTATCGAAGTGTTTTTGGAATCATATGACGATCAAAGCGGCGATCGAAAGCACCGTCGGCGCACTGGTCGGAATGATTCCCGGCGGTATGATCCTGCTGACCAGTACCGTTCTGGCTGTATCGGTCATCAGACTTGCCAAACAACAAGTGTTGGTCAACGAGATGTATTGTATCGAAACGCTCGCACGCGTAGACGTCCTGTGCATGGATAAGACCGGCACGCTGACTGCAGAGACAATGAACGTCGAAAGAGTCATTCCCTTTGACACGGACGCCGACTCGGTCAAGACTGCGCTTGCATCGATCGCAGCAGCCAGTACGGATATCAACGCAACCCTGCAGGCGATCAGCGATTATACGGCAGGCACCTCTGCGATCAATAACGTGCATTTTGAGCCGTTTTCTTCCGAAACAAAATGGTCGGGAGGCTATTTTGAGAACAACCGGTCCTATGTGATCGGCGCACCGGAATTTGTTTTTCCGGATGCGGAGAAGTTCCCCGAGATTCAAGAAACGATCACAGGGATCAATGAGACCGTCCGTATCCTTGTACTGGCGTCATCCGATACGCGTCTTGAGGGCGCAGCGCTTCCGGATGATCTGAAGCCGATGGCGCTGATCCTGATCAGAGATCAGCTCAGAGAAAACGTTGAGGAAACCATCAACTACTTCAAAGAGCAGGGCGTTACCCTGAAAGTGATCTCCGGCGACAGCGTCAAGACCGTGCAGAATATCGCGATCGATACCGGTATCCCCGGCGCAGAAAACGGCGTGGATATGTCGACGATCGAAACGGATGAACAATTAAATGAGGCGGCTGAACGATGCAATGTCTTCGGCAGAGTCACGCCCGCGCAAAAGAAAAAGCTTGTGCTCGCGCTGCAGTCAAACGGTCATACTGTTGCGATGACCGGCGACGGCGTCAACGACGTTCTGGCGCTCAAGGAAGCCGATTGTTCGATTGCAATGGCGTCCGGCAGCGAGGCGGCGCGCAATGTATCCCAGATGGTTCTGGTCAACAATGACTTCGCGTGTATGCCGCAGGTAGTGGCAGAGGGAAGACGTACCATCAATAATATCGAGCGCAGTTCGTCCCTCTATCTGGTCAAAACGATGTACTCCATGATCCTCGCCGTATTCTTCATGTTCACATCGCTGTCCTATCCGTTTTTGCCGATCCAACTGACGCTGATCGGCGCACTGGCGATCGGATTCCCGTCATTTGTGCTTGCTCTGCAACCGAACAAAAACATCGTCCGCGGCAATTTCACCTTCAATATCATCGCCAGAGCAGCACCTGCGTCGTTGTGTGTCTCGCTGAATATCATCCTGACCGCCGTGCTGATTGATCTTACGAATATCTCTGCCGAGGAACTGACGACGATCTCCGTCTATACGACGTCACTGATCTGTCTGATGCTGATCGTCAGGCTTTCCATCCCGCTCAACGCCCTGCGTATCGGGATGCTGAGCCTCAGTGTCGCCGGCTTTGCAATCGCATTTATCTTCTTCCGCAAATTCTTTATGCTTGCGGATCTCAATACAAACGGCTGGTGGATGCTGCTGTGGTTCGCTCTCGGAAGCATGATCCTGTTCAACATCCTGTACCATATCGCCGATCGCTGGATCGAAAGAGCCAAACAAAGATCAAAAAGATAAACTCCATCAGAAAAGCGCTTCACTTGATGCTGTCAGTGAAGCGCTTGTTATTTTGGAACAGGTTATTGCGTTTGAGTCTTTCTGAAGGATTCACCCATGACGGCCTTATCCCTGTACTCATCCGGGATCGGTTCGCCGTCTTCGACATAGATCTCGTCGCCGTAGATATCTTCGGCTGTCGGAGCAAGCTTTTTGTCAAACATTCCGGGGTGATTATTATAGCCGTAAGCGGTGATCAGAACAGGATAGTTCTTGAAACAGAAATCCTTGTCAAACGCACCGCTGAGTCCCTTGATATACGGGCTTTCGAGGTAATTGACCTCGCCGCCGTACTGCCACATGCCGACTCTGGGCGTGTTGTACTGCATCACCGTGTACCACTGTGCATACCAGATATCGTAGGTTCCGACGACGTCATTGGTATTCAGCGGGCCTTTCAGCCAATCATAGCCGGTGTAGAGGATGGGGTAGTAGCCTGCCGCGGCGATTCCTTTCATATACGTGACAGTGACGTCATGCAACGCTTTGTTGGTCATACCGTGGCTGTCCTTATACTCGTCCTCTTCCAGGTCGAATGCGATCGGCAGCGTCGGCTTTTTACCTTTTAACAAACGCAGCGTATGCTTGACCTCGCTCTGGGCGGAGGTAGTATTCAGCGCGTAAGAGTAGATATATGCGCCCCACGGCATTCCCGCCGCCTCTGCCTTCTTAACATTCGTTTCAAACATGGAGTCGTCCTGACTGTACAGATTCGAGCCGAATCCCAGACGGATCATCACGAATGTATAACCTGCGGCTTTCAGCTTGCTAAAATCAACATTTCCGTTGAATTCAGAGATATCAACGCCTTTTGTCTTTTTATAGTTTTTGATCAAAGCGTCTACTTCTGCTTTTTTTGCCTCTTCGGAATTCTGATTGATCAGCTCCAGCTGCCTTTTATACTCAGCCTTGGCTTCTTTGGTGCGCTGCTTCATTTCGGCAACTTCCGTTTTATACTGCGCATCCGCTTCTTGCTGTGCCTGTGCGGCAGCCTGCGCATCAGCTTCTTCCTGCGCTTTTGCCGCGGCAAGCGATTCCGCTTCAAGGCGCGCAGTCTCTTCATCTTCAGCCTTTTTTGCCTTTGCTTCATCGATTTCCAGCCCAAGGTAAAATGCGCCGTCAAACAAAGCGACAAATCGCTGTAAATGCGTTACATCCATAACGTCGGTATCGCCGTCAAGGTTCGTATCGGCTCTGAGCAAAGCGCCGTCGGAAAGAGCGCTCAGCTCCGAAATGTGCAGCTGCAGGAGCGATCCGTCAAGAATGGTAACGTCGCCGTCCTTATCGATATCGCCGAGGATCTTATAATTATCCGCTGCTTCGATTCCGCCGTCATCCGCCGCTGCCGAAGCAACGGACAAAGCCAACATCGTTATCACCAGCAGCACAGATATGATCGATTTTAGTTGTTTCATAGTAAACTCCGAAATCGTCAGATTTATATTTAAAAAATATTATATCACATTCTGAACAAAAGTACAACTTTTTTCATACAGTGCGATCCATAATACAAAAAATTACCGGAATAACTCGTTATAATTCCGAATTCGAATTATAACTTGTCAATCCTTCTTTATAATTAGAAACGGCTTTTCTATAGTAAATCATTAAACCGTAAAGGAAGAAATCGTATGAACAAAGAAAGATTAGTAGGAACCGTATCACGCGGCATCCGTTGTCCGATCATCCGTACCGGCGACGATCTTGCGTCCATCGTCACTGACAGCGTCCTTGCCGCTGCGTACAGCGAGGGCTTTCAGCTGCGCGACAAAGACGTTATCGCCGTGACCGAATCCATCGTAGCGCGCGCACAGGGCAACTATGCGACTGTTCAGAATATCGCAGACGATGTAAAGGCAAAGCTCGGCGGCGGTACAGTCGGCGTGATCTTCCCGATCCTTTCCCGCAATCGTTTTGCGATCTGCCTGCGCGGTATCGCGATGGGTTGCAAAAAGATCGTCCTGATGCTGTCCTATCCGTCCGACGAGGTAGGCAACGAACTGGTATCGCTGGATAAGCTCGACGATGCAGGCGTCAATCCCTACAGCGACGTTCTCACCCTCGAGAAATACCGTGAACTTTTCGGCGTCAACAAGCACGAATTCACCGGCGTCGACTATGTCGAGTATTACGGTGAGCTGATCCGCGAAAGCGGGGCAGAGGTAGAGATCATTTTCGCCAATCGTCCCAAAGAGATCCTCAAATACACAGACGTCGTCCTCACCTGCGATATACACTCCCGCAAACGCACAAAACGTATTCTTAAGGACGCCGGTGCAAAGATCGTCTGCGGACTTGACGATATCATGAACGCTCCTGTCGACGGTTCCGGCTATAATGAGAATTACGGCCTGCTCGGTTCCAACAAATCCACCGAAGATACCGTTAAGCTGTTCCCTCAGGACGCACAGCCTTTGGTCGAGACCATCCAGAATAAGATCTCTGCCGTTACCGGTAAGCACGTTGAAGTCATGGTTTACGGCGACGGCGCTTTCAAGGATCCTCAGGGCAAGATCTGGGAGCTTGCCGATCCGGTCGTGTCTCCCGCGCACACCGCCGGTCTGAAAGGCACTCCGAACGAACTGAAGCTGAAATACCTCGCCGATAACGATTATAAGCATCTCAGCGGCGATGCGCTGAAGGTTGCGATCTCCGAGAGCATCCGCACCAAGGATGCGAATCTGGTCGGCAACATGGCGTCTCAGGGTACGACTCCCAGACAGCTGACCGATTTGATCGGATCGCTGTGTGATCTGACCTCCGGCTCCGGCGATAAAGGTACTCCGGTCGTACTGGTACAGGGCTATTTTGACAATTACACAAACGAATGATAGAAAAAGAGTCAAAGAGAGAATCTTTGGCTCTTTACTATTGACAAAGCACGATTTTTGTGATACTGTATTAGTACAGTAATACAGTTAGGAGGCGTCATATGGATTGGATCCTGGATAAAAAACGACCGATCTGTCCCCAGCTATGCGAGAATCTGTGCATCATCATCGCGACGGGAAAGATCGCGCCGGGTGAAAAGCTGATGTCGGTGCGCGAGGTAGCGCTAAAAGCCGGCGTTACGCCGAACACCGTGCAAAAATCCTTTGAACAGCTCGAACAAAAGGGCATCATCTACTCACGCCGCGGCTCGGGATGGTTTGTCTGTGAAGACACGCATATCGCACGAGAGACTCTGCAGCAGCTCGTCCGCAGTAAAACCGGTAAGTATCTTGACGATATGTACAGTCTCGGGCTGAGCAAAGACGATATCATCAGTACGATAAAGGAGTATGATCATGAGTGAGATCTTAAAATGTGAAAACCTTTATAAAAACTACGGTGCAAAGCCGGCGATCAACGGCGTGACGCTGTCGGTCGAAAGCGGCAGGATCATCGGTCTGCTCGGCCCGAACGGTGCGGGTAAGACTACGCTGATCAAGCTGATCAGCGGCTTGCTGACGCCGAATTCCGGCAGTCTGACGATCGATGGGAATGAGCCGGGCATCAAAACCAAGCCGCTTGTATCCTATTTGCCGGACGTCAATTATCTGAACAACTGGATGAGCGTCGAGCAGATCGTCGGGATGTTCACGGATTTCTACGAGGATTTCCGACCCGAACTTGCCTTTGAGATGATCGAGCGCCTCGGGATCGACCGAAAGGAGCGCCTGAAAAATCTTTCTAAGGGCAACAAAGAAAAGGTCTGCCTGATCCTTGTTATGAGCCGCAGCGCAAAGCTCTATTTGCTTGACGAGCCGATCGCCGGCGTAGATCCCGCGACTCGCGATTATATCATTTCTACCATCATCAACAACTACAGCCCCGATGCTTCCGTGCTGATCTCGACACACCTGATCTCCGATATCGAGTCTGTACTGGACGAGGTCATCTTCATCAAGGACGGCGTGATCGTTCTGCAAGACACGGTCGATCATATCCGCGAGGAACACAACCAAAGCGTTGATGAATTGTTCAGGGAGGTATTCAAATGGTAAAGAAGCTTATCAAATACGACTTTGCCTCCTATATGAGGCTTCTGCTGCCGGTTCAGCTGATCCTGCTCGGTATCGCTGCGCTGAACCGCATTGTACAGCTGTTTGAAAACAGTTCCGATACATATAATATCTTTTTCTATTCATCGATCGTCTTATATGTTATCAGCATCTCTGTTCTGATGGTGCTGACGCTGGTGGTTTCGATCGTACGGTTCTATCAGGGAATGTACTCAAGCGAAGGCTATCTCAGCCACACGCTTCCCGTCACGCCGACCCAGCATATCTTTTCCAAGCTGCTGACAACCGTATTGTTCTATCTCGGCAGTTTTCTGGCGGTATTCCTGTCGTTCATGATCGTTACCCTCGGCGAGGTGAATATCGAACTCTTCAAAGCGGCAGGTTACCTGATCGGAAAGTTGAGCGAAGAGGTCCACGGTCATGTCGTACTGTTTGCGATTGAATTCATCCTGCTGATCCTCGGATCAATCGTCGGTACGACGCTGTGTATGTATTTCTGCATTTCTGTTGGTCAGCTCGCAAAAAAGAGAAAGGTCCTGGCGGCATTCGGCGTTTACTTCGGGCTGTATTGTATCAGTCAGCTGATCGGTACGGTCATCATCGTGATCTTTTCCGCGCTGAGCTTCCAATTCACGGTAGAGATCGCCATATGGATATCCCAGCACACGATCGCATTCCTGCATATCGTGTTCTGCGGCGGTTTTGTACTGCAGACAATCATCTCGCTGATCTATTTTTTGATCACGCGCTTTATCATGAGCAAAAAGCTGAATCTGGCATAGGGGAGGGGAAAACATGAAAAGAATGACAAGAATCATCGCTGCCTTAATGTGTATCGCCCTTCTCGGCATGATCCTCTGCTCCTGTCAGCAGTTGGACGATAAGAAGCGCAATCACGCGGTGTATACCGACGACAGCAAGGAAACGATCGAATTCAGAGGCAACAACTACAAAAGACTGACACTGCCTTCAGAATCCATCGTCCCCGTGACTCCCTACGATTATATCGGAGCAACTGCTTACGTTACGACAAAGGATGTTCCGGTATTGCTCAGCTCAGTATTCGGCGAGGAGATCGCGTATGATATAAAGTCAGATGAACCGGTTGTCATCCAATGCTATAAAGAAAGCTCCATTGAAACAAACAACAATTTTCTTGTTAACAGTACGTCCGTATACGGCTATCAGTATGATAACGAAAAATGTTATGTCAGAGAGGATCATTTCGATGAGCTGAATGAGGAACTGAAGGACGGAAACCTTGATCATTATTACTATTATGATTACGGTACGAAGGATTTTGAACTCAAGGACAGCGATTCTTCGGACGAAATCGCCTACGAGATGAACAGTGATTACGAAGTAAAGATCGATGAAAAGATGATCGACGACGAGTCAACTGCTGCGATCAACGAAACGCTGAAAAACGGCAAAAAGATCGAATATAATAAGCTGAAGAATCATACATACAGTTCATTCTCGTTAATGTATTGCGACAAGAATCTGTTGTTCACAGACACATCAAAAATCCTGATCATTTTCCGTGACACGACTGCCGACAAGTATTATCTGGCGTCAATGGCGTATGATTACGCAAACCACAAAGAATTGATCGAAGCGCCCGAGAAGTATTCTCAATTGTTCAAAAAGCTGTTCTCCGAAAATAAAAACATTGTATTCGAAGACGATGACCTGTCGTCATACTTTGAATATGATTTTGAGGACGCAGAAGAGGTAAAAGAAGAAAGCGACTCGCCGGCAATAAAACTATAATGAACAAGCCAACGCAGGGAAGAAACCTTGCGTTGGCTTTTTTATGATGACTGAGTAGGGAACAGCGCCTTGACGGCACAAAATAACCATCACTGCTTTTTCGGTTTGACCTTTGACAGCGGATTGCTCTTTGCGGCGCGCTCAATCTGACTGGAATCCAGATGCGTATAGATCTCGGTCGTGCTGAGCTGTTCGTGCCCCAAGACGTCCTTGAGCACGCGGATATCGACGTTGCCGTGCTGATACATCAGCGTCGCAGCGGTATGGCGCAGCTTATGGACAGAATATCCCTGCGCATCCAGACCGATCTTCTCCAGGTATTTGTAGACGATTTTTTGTACCATTTCCCGCGAGATTCGGCGGTTGCGGGATGAAAGGAACAGCGCATATTTATCCTCGGCACGCACGCCCTCAACAGGCCGCACCTTCATATAGTCCCGATAGGCGCTCATACACGCATCATTAAAGTATACGATCCGCTTTTTATTACCCTTGCCGACGATCTGAGCAGTGTTATCAGACCGTATATCCGTGTAATTCATCGCGACCAGCTCCGCCAAACGCATCCCGCAGTTCAGAAAAAATGTCAGGATGCAATAATCGCGTTCTTTGAATTTGCCGTCGACCGCATTCAGCAGTTCGATACTTTGTTCGAGAGTCAGATACTTGGGGAGGGGGTTCTTTTCACGCTGTGGGGGACGGTCGAGCTTTTCGACGGGATTATGCTTAATCAAACCTTTTCTGAAATGCAGATAATGATAAAAGGACTTGATAGCTGTCGTTTTACGCGCACGCGTTTTGCTGTCATTCTTTCTGACGCGCTGCAAGTAATTCATGAATTCAAGCGCGTCCGTTAAGGTGACAGACTCGATCAAATCCAAATCGACATCATCAACAGGGATATCGGATAGCTCAGCAGACGCGGGAGCAAAACCTTTACGGCGCTTGATAAACCGAAAGAATGTGCGCAGATCATGATAGTATTCATCGACCGTAGAAGGAGAACGTCCTTTAATCGTTTGTAAGTAAAACAAAAAGTCTTTGATGGTTTCGGGCGCTTCAACAGAAAAATCAGTCATTCGATCACCACACTAAGAGGATGAGTTTCTATAACAGAATTATACACTATAATAGGGGGCTGATTTTTCCAATACAGAAAATTACATAAAATTAATATTTTATGTAATTAAGGGAAGGGGATTATCAATAATCTGCAGTACATATCGTATTTTAATTCAAATTACGAAATAAAAAGCGATAAACCGGCGGCGTTGAATAATGTAGATTATTTCTGATTTGTTTTCCAAAAGCTTTCTTGATCAAACGTTTTACATTTGAAAAACCATTTCCGGAGGTCGCAGGTTCAAATCCTGTCACCTCATAATTCTTTTTTGGTTCATTTTTTAAATAGAAATCTTCTGAATGAATCTATGTTCATTCGAAAAAAACTGAGTGCAGTTTTTCTTTGGTTTTTTTACTCGATTAACCGTGATATGATCAGATTATATATGATAGGGTTTTAGAATTCAATACAGCACATGATTGTTATTGAAGTATTGTAACGGGTATTGAAATAACGGCGCATGAATGAAATACATACGCCGTGTTAAAAAATGTGTTTGTTATTCGTTTAGAAATGATGATTGCATCCTTATCCTATTGAGAGCTTCTGTTATTATTACCTACACCGGTTCAAATAAGTAATAACGTCCCCTGCTTTGTTAAAAATTTAACAAAATAGTATCCCGCCTATATCGACTAATTCCGAATCTGTCAAAGACACGATCTGAGTCTGGTGCTTCTCACAGAATTGCCGTATCTGCTGATAATCGGTGTGGGTTTGAATATCTCCGGCAAAATACAACGTCCGATTATTGTGGTGTATATCCAAGCCGGAAGCACCGCCGATAAAGCCGTATTCTGCCCCATCCAGCCTTACTCTCCCCTGCCTGATCTTCAGTACGTCTATATTTGTTTCTTCAAGAGAATTATAAATGCCGTTATCTGCTGTGATGATCGCATTATCCGACACTATCGCGCAGGAGCATTTAGCGTAACCCTGATTCACGTGGATCATCCGGTAGCCGTGATTCTCACAATACCGCACGACCTGCATATCCAGCGCTTTCATATTTGCGATCACGGTTTTGCCGACTACAGCAGCGTTCAAGCGCACATTCGCAGGGTATTTTCCGCCGACGTCATTGTCGGTGAATACCACATGATAACTGCTCTTTAATTGTTCAGCTAGATGGGTGCATTCCTTCAGCACAAATGCGGTACCCTCGGTGATCAGGCATTGCAGATCGGCGTGAGATCGTTCATATTCGATCAGCTGCGGCAGTTCTTCCGTAAAAATCACATGATATCCGAGCTGTGACAGCCGCTCTGCATATTCCGGATATTCGCCGGACAGAATCACATTATTCACAGATCGCCTCAAATGCCTGTCTGACATTCCTGACCGGGATGATCTGCGCATCGTCCGGCGCTGTGATATCCTTGGCGTTATGCGCTGGCACGATGATCTTTTTGAACCCAAGCCGTACCGCCTCATTGACGCGCTGCTGGGCATGGTTGACCGAACGGATCTCCCCCGCCAGACCGATCTCGCCGAACGCGATCGCATCGTCGGCAATCGGCATATCCTTTAGCGACGATACCAGCGCCATCGCAACCGCCAGATCGACCGCGGTCTCATCCAGCCGCAAGCCGCCGATTACATTGATATACGCGTCGGTATTTGAAAAATAGTATCCCGCACGCTTTTCCAATACCGCGATGATCAGATTCATGCGGTTATAGTCAAAGCCGGTCGACATTCGTCTGGGATTCCCGAAGCCGGTCGCAGTAGCGAGCGCCTGGATCTCCGCCAGGATCGGACGCGTACCCTCCATCGCACATGCGATACAGGTGCCGCTGACATTCTTCGGGCGACCGGATATCAGCATCAGCGAGGGGTTGTCCACTTCGCTCAGTCCTTTATCGGTCATTTCAAACACGCCGATCTCATTGGTCGAGCCGTAACGGTTTTTGACCGCGCGCAGGATGCGATACGACATTTGCTTATCGCCCTCAAAATGCAGTACCGCGTCCACGATATGCTCCAGCACCTTCGGACCGGCGATCGAACCTTCCTTATTGACATGACCGACCACGATCATCGGGATATCCATCGATTTTGCGGTACGCATGAGGTAATTGGTGCATTCTCTGACCTGCGTGACCGATCCCGGCGATGAATTCAGCTCTGAGAGCGACATCGTCTGGATCGAGTCGATCATCACGATATCTGGCTTGTCCTGACGCACCGTTTCACATATCATCTCGACGTCTGTCTGTGTCAGGATAAACAGGTTGTCTGAATCGACTCCCAGCCTGTCGGCACGCAGCTTCAACTGACGTTTGCTCTCTTCGCCCGATACATACAAGATGCTCAGGCTTTTGCCCAAATGCTCGCAGATCTGCAGCAGGATCGTCGACTTTCCGATACCCGGATCGCCGCCGAGCAGGATCAGACTGCCTTTGACGATACCACCGCCCATAACGCGGTCAAGCTCAGACGAGCCGGTCTTATAACGGATCTCGTCGGTCGTAGAGATCTCCCGGATATTGACCGGCGGCGCGTAGCTGACAGCGCGTGCAGTCGACACACTCTGCTTAGCGGTATCGCGCACCTCTTCGTTCATTGTATTCCATTCGCCGCAGGACGGACATTTCCCGTACCATTTCGGGCTTTCGTATCCGCATTCCGAGCAGATATAAACACTTTTGATTTTAGCCATAACGATTCCTCTGTTTTATTGTTTTTGGCGCTGACAGTCAATCACGCCCATAGCGATCGCAAATGCCATCTCTTGCTGATACTTCGTATCTTTCAGTTTCGTCAATTCCTCGGGATTTGATAAGAAACCGCATTCAACGATCACAGCGGGAACTTTGGTATGTTCCATGGTATAGATTCCCTTAGATACAGGCTTCAGCTCGCGCGTGTTGTCAGGCTGCAGCAGCATCACCACCGACGTCCGGATCGACTTTGCCAGATCGGCGCTTTCGGGATTATTTGTCGAATAAAAGATCTGTGTTCCATAGTACTTGCTGTTATTGAATTTGTTCTGATGGATGCTGATCACGATATTAGAGTCGTTTTTGTTGAACAGATCGACACGATTGTTCAGGTCGGACACTTTTTTCTCGCGCAGGGTATCCGCGTCGTCCGAGTAGACGGAAATGTCCTCGTTGCGCACCTCTTTGACCTGATACCCGCACATTCGCAGGATATCGGCTGTTTTGCGGGATATCAAAAGATTGATATCCTTTTCCGCCACTCCGTCAACTTCAGCGCCGCCGTCCTCGCCGCCGTGACCCGCGTCGATGATGATTGTCGGCTGTGTGGACAGCTCCACATCACGCGAGACCAGCTTTGCGATATTGGAAAAAGACGAGATCATCACCAGCAGTACGACCAGAAAAATCGCGCCGAATACCAGGAGATATACCGTTCTCAACTTCATTATCATCACCCGATGATATATATGACGGATTCGCTGATATTATTATATTTCCAAATCATCTGTCCGTCAATACAATGGCGGGAATTAATCCGATTACCCTTGTTCATAACGTTTTCTCAGCTTACCGAGCGCTTTCTTTTCGATCCGCGAGATATAGGAGCGCGAAATGTTCAAACGCTTTGCCAGTTCCCGCTGCGGCAGCGGCTCAGCTCCCGAAAGTCCGTAGCGGCAGATAATAATTTCCCTCTCGCGCGGGGTCAGTACCGAGTCGATATACTCCTGCAGTACCTGCAGATTCATCACGGTGTCGATCTCATCGTCGATATTACGATTATCCGCCAGAATATCCATCAGCGTCAGCGGATTGCCGTCCTTGTCGGTGTCGATGGTATCGTTCAGTGAAACATCCTGCGCGGTTTTTTTAAGATTGCGAAAATGCATCAGGATCTCATTCTCGATACAGCGCGACGCGTAACTGGATAGTTTGATGTTCTTGTTGAGGTCATAGGTGTTGATCGCTTTGATCAATCCGATCGTACCGATCGATACCAGATCCTCCTGTGAGCCGGCGTTCTGGTAATACTTCTTGATGATGTGCGCGACAAGCCTGAGATTATGCTCTACCAGTTCATTCCGCGCATGGATGTCACCCTTTGCAGCTTTTTCAAGGTATTCTGTCTCCTGCGCTTTGGTCAGCGGCTTCGGAAAGCTCTCGCTGTTTGTGATATGCAGGATAAACAGAAAGATGTACTGGCTCAGATAGGATAAAAACGCAAACATAAAAAGCACCTCTTGATATGTGTATTCAAGAGGTGCTGTTATGTTGCCTGTCTTATTCTGCGTTGCCGAATTCCTGCAGCCGCAGATCCTTGTTATGCTCAAGCGCCCAATCGATGCTCCACTCGGAGCGGAACAGCAAGAGCTTGTTTTCCTTGAAATCCGCGACAACTTTTGTATCGGACGCGAGATCAAGCGTTTTGTAATCGCTGTCGGAAACGATCCAGCGGATAAACTGATACGGCGTGCTTTCCATGATGATCTCCACGTTGTACTCGTTTTCCAGACGGTATTTTAATACATCGAACTGCAAAACGCCGACAACGCCGACAATCACCTCTTCCATACCGGATTCCGGTTCGTGAAAGATCTGGATAGCGCCTTCCTGCGCGATCTGGTTCATTCCCTTGACAAACTGCTTGCGCTTCATGGTATCCTTCTGGCGCACCAGAGCAAAATGCTCGGGAGCAAAGGTCGGGATGCCCTTGAAAGCAAATTTTTGACCGGGTGATACAATGGTATCGCCGATCGAAAAAATGCCGGGATCAAATACGCCGATGATATCGCCCGCAAACGCTTCTTCGACGATCTCGCGTTCCTGCGCCATGATCTGCTGCGGCTGAGAGATCTTCATCTTTCTGTCGCCCTGAACATGGTAAACATCCATGTTCTTATCAAACCTGCCGGAGCAGATACGCATGAACGCCACGCGGTCGCGATGAGCCTTATTCATATTCGCCTGGATCTTAAACACGAATGCCGAGAAGAAATCGGAATCGGGTGCGATCAGCTCGCCGCCTGCTTCTCTGGGCAGCGGACCGGTCGTCAGCTCGAGGAATTCCTGCAAAAACGGTTCTACACCGAAGTTGTTCAGCGCCGATCCGAAGAATACAGGCGTCAGCTGACCCTTACGCACGAGATCAATGTCAAACGCATTCCCTGCGCCGTCCAGAAGATCGATATCATCAAACAGCGCGTCTTTTTGTCCGTAAAACAGTTTACTGTCGAGGTCGGGATCATCCAGCGATAATTCGACTGTTTCGACCTCCTGCTGACCGTTATTCGGGATATACGAAAGGATCTTGCGAGACTTTCTGTCATATACGCCTTTGAACTCCTTGCCGGAGCCGATCGGCCAGTTCATCGGACAGGTGTTGATACCCAGAACGTTTTCGATATCTTCAAGAAGATCAAAAGGACTCTGGGCTTCACGATCCATTTTGTTGATAAAGGTGATGATCGGGATATGACGCAGCGTGCAGACCTTGAACAGCTTACGGGTCTGAGCCTCAACGCCCTTCGCGGCGTCGATAACCATGACCGCGCTGTCAGCCGCCATCAAGGTACGATATGTGTCCTCGGAAAAGTCCTGGTGACCTGGAGTATCCAGAATATTGATACAGTATCCGTCATACTTGAACTGCAGTACCGAAGATGTAACGGAAATACCTCTTTGCTTTTCGATCTCCATCCAATCGGATACGGCGTGACGGGTATTCTTCTTGCCCTTGACTGTACCGGCAAGGTTGATCGCGCCGCCGTATAACAGCAGTTTTTCCGTCAAAGTCGTTTTACCTGCGTCGGGATGCGAGATGATCGCAAAGGTACGACGCTTCTTAATTTGCTCTTTTAAGTTACTCAATGTCAGCCTCCGTGCAAAAATGACGCCTGAATTTGTTAATACTTAATAATTTTACTCTAAAATTATAGTAAAAGTCAACAAGTTTTTTTGTCTTTTTTCTACATCTAAATACACAAAATCTATTGACAATTCTTCTGCGATTTATTAATATATAACCATAGAAACGATTTCATCTAAGTTTTTTCATATACCTTCCAAACCGAGGCGAGAACGAAAGTTCTCGCCTCACCCCTTTCAGAAGCAAAAAAAGGAGGTGTTCCCCGATGTTCGGACTGTATTTTCATATCCCCTTCTGCGACGGAAAATGCAATTACTGCAATTTTTTCAGCAAGCAATCGACCGAAGCCGAAATGGATCTGTATACTGAACACCTCGATCGCGCGATCCGATCATGGGGTGAGCGCCTTGACCGTACCGTCGACACCGTCTATTTCGGCGGCGGTACCCCTTCCCTACTCGGTCATTCACGGCTGATCAGAATCCTGAACGCCGTCAAAGAGTCGTTCGTCTTATCTAATGATACCGAGATCACGCTGGAAGTCAACCCCTCTTCAACAAATTTTCTGGATTTTGCCGCACTGAGGAACGCGGGTTTCAATCGTTTGTCCGTCGGACTGCAATCGGCTAATGAAAACGAGCTGAAGATCCTCGAGCGCAGACACAGCCTCGAAGATACGGACAATACCATAACTGCGGCTCGCCGGTCGGGCTTTGAGAATATTTCTTTAGACGTCATTCTGGCGATCCCGGGACAGACGATCGAATCGCTTCACAACACGCTTGATTACTGTGCCGATCGACACGTGGATCATATTTCCGCATACATCCTCAAAATAGAGCCTGAAACGCGTTTTTATCAGGAAAGAGATAAATTACCCTTTTTTGAAGATGACGCGCAGGCGGCGATTTATGAGGAAGCTGTGCGCTGTCTGGATAAACTCGGCTATCGCCAGTATGAGATATCCAATTTTTCAAAAGAAGGCTTTCAGAGCAGGCACAATCTGATCTACTGGCATGACGAAGAGTATTTGGGACTGGGCCCGTCAGCCCATTCTTTCATCGACGGAAAGCGCTTTTACTATGATAACAGCTTTGACGCCTTTTATTCCGGAGCGGTGCTCAACGAGGGCGCCGGCGGCGATAAAGAAGAATACATTATGCTTGCCCTCAGACTGACCGAGGGATTGCATTATGCGCGTTATGAAGAACGATTCAAAGAACCTGTCAGCGACAGAATGATACAAGCCGCGCAGATTTTGTCGGAAAAAGGCTTTGTCAAAATGTCTGCCGATTCATTCTCGTTAACGGTCAACGGCTTTCTGGTATCAAATTCGGTAATCGGTTATTTGCTTCAAAACTCTTGACAATAACGTCAAAACAAAGTAAAATGGACAGTGCTGAGAAAATAGCATACGGAAGCGTATCGAAGTGGTCATAACGGGCCTGACTCGAAATCAGGTAGTCCTCACGGGCTCGTGGGTTCGAATCCCACCGC
>CADBOO010000005.1 GCA_902796225.1 uncultured Ruminococcus sp. | reverse complement strand
TGTAAAAATGCTGCAGGATCATATCACCGGGAATTACTATCTTTGTACAAACGAAATACTGGCAAGTCTCGGTCAGATGTATGTAGCTGACGAGCGCTTTACAAAAAACATTGATAAGCACGCTGACGGTACTGCTGCGTTTATCTGTGAAGCAATTGCGGTATATTGCAGTAAGTAAATTCTGATTGACAGAGGACTGTGTCATGGAAAAAGATTTATCTGAAATGACATTGGAGGAATCATGAAAAACGCAGTATTATACCTACACGGCAAAGGCGGCTCCGCGGCGGAATGCGGGCATTACAAGCCGCTGTTCCCGGAATATGATGTATTTGGTTTGGAGTATCAGACCTTTACGCCGTGGGAAACGGGCGCAGAGATTCGCTCCGCCGTACTGAAGCTGAAAGCGGAATACGACAGCATTATCCTGATCGCCAACAGCATCGGCGCGTTTTTCTCTATGAACGCGGATATCGACAGCCTGATTGAACAGGCGTATTTTATCTCGCCGATCGTCGATATGGAACGGCTGATCACCGACATGATGGCATGGGCGAACGTCACGGAGGATGAGCTGCAAGCGAAAGGGGTTATCCATACTTCATTCGGCGAGGATTTATCGTGGGAGTATCTTTGTTATGTGCGCAGGCATCCAATCACATGGAACGCGCCGACCGCTGTCCTCTACGGCAGTAAAGATAACCTCACTTCTCTTGATACGATCACGGCGTTTGTCGCCGGCCATGATGCAAAACTCACCGTCATGGAGGGCGGCGAGCATTGGTTCCGTACCGAAGAACAAATGCGGTTTTTGGATAATTGGATAAGCCGTTTTTGAGCCGGATTCTTTGCGGATATTCGATTTGATGTTTACGGTGATCATCAGGGCGTAGACTCCGCTTACGGATACAGACAGTTCAGCGCATACATAAAGCAGATCGTTGCCAAGTCGCAGCGGTCTGCTTTGCATATACCTGCGGTTTTTCTGTCGGATATTGAATATTCTTGCTTGAAATTGTCGATGTATTATACTATAATATATTATGAATAAATGTTTTTCGCTCTTTGCAGCAAGTCGTAGTTCCATATCCACGGAAAAACTTGATTGGGCGGTAAGCCCGAAGGAGCTTCATATGTTTGACAATAACTTTGAACTGACTGAACAGTCAATATCTTTGGTAGAAGAAATCGGACGCCATATGCCGGGAGGATTCTTTATCTACAAAGCGGAACAGCCGGAGGAATTGCTTTATGCAAACAAGGCGTGCTTTGATATTTTCGGCTGTGCGAATCTCGAAGAGTTCAAGGAGCTGACCGGTTATACCTTTAAGGGAATGGTGCTGAAAGAGGACTATGACAGGATCGCTGCGTCTATCAAGGATCAGATCGAAACCAACGCGGATAACATGGACTACGTGGAATACCGGATCGTCCGTAAAGACGGCGAGATTCGCTGGGTAGACGATTACGGTCGCTATCTGAAAACAAAACGTCACGGCGGCTTATTCTACGTTTTCATCTCGGATATTACCGAAAAGCACATTCAGAATGAATCCGCCAATGCATTTCGCTCCGCCGTCATTGAGGGGCTCACCCAGCCCTACGATTCGGTGTGGCTCATCAGCGACATCAAGACCCAGAGCTTTGAGCTCTACCGCATCGATGAAAAGATGGCGCATCTCCTGCCCGCCCGTGAGGCGATCAAGATCACCCGGTTTTATGACGCCTGCATATTCTACTCCCAGCTGATCGTGGAGGAAGACCGACAGGGATTTCTGGAAGCGGTCAAGCCTGAAGCCATTGAGAAGAACACGGTTTACAGGCAGATCTACTCCGTTTCGTTCCGACGGATTTTTGAAAGCGGCATCCGCCATTACAAACTGGATTTTATCAGAGCCGATCTGCCTAACGGAAAAATCGGCATTGTCGGCGGCTTCAGGGACGTAGACGATGAAGTCCGTCAAAAGCAAGCCTATCAACAGGCGGTGGAAGCCCGCCAGCATGAAATGGAGGCGCGTCTGGCGCTGCAGGACGAGCTGCTTGAGCAGAGCAACATGATCACGGCAATGGCTGCGGATTACCGCAACGTCTATCTCGTGAATCTGGACGAGAACGACGCAGTATGCTACCGCGCCGATCCCACTGATCCCGAACAGCTCCCCGTGGGCGTCCATTTTCCCTATTACGAGAGGTTTTCCGGTTACGGAAAGCAATTTGTAGACGAGGAATATCGCGAGGGCTTCCTGAAAATGATCGACCCGGAGAATATCCGGGAGGCTCTTACCAGAGAGAATATCATTTCCTACCGTTATCTCGTCAGACGAAACGGCAAAGAGTATTATGAGATGTTCCGCGTGGCGGGCGTTCGCCGGGCGGAGGATCGCGACGATCAAATCGTCCATGCAGTCGGCGTGGGATTTACGATCATTGACGCCGAGATGCGCGAAACACTTGCCAGAAACCGCGCTCTCAGCGAGGCTTTGGATGCAGCAAAACAGGCGAATCTGGCAAAGACCTCCTTCCTTTCCAACATGAGTCACGAGATCCGCACCCCGATGAATGCGATCATCGGTCTTGACAGTCTGGCGCTGCGCAATGAGACGCTGGACGCCGAGACGCAGGATTATCTCGAAAAGATCGGCGGCAGTGCAAGACATCTGCTCGGACTCATCAACGACATCCTGGATATGAGCCGGATCGAGTCCGGCCGCATGGTCCTGCGAAAAGAGGAATTCTTCTTCCGCAACATGCTTGAACAGATCAACACGATGGTCATGTCACAGTGCGAGGAAAAGGGCCTGAAATACGAATGCAACATCAAGAGCGGTGTAAACGATTACTATATCGGCGACGACATGAAGCTCAAGCAGGTGCTGATCAACATTCTGTCCAACGCGATCAAATTCACGGACGCGCCGGGATGCGTCACACTCTCTGTCGAACAGACAACGACTTATCTGGATCAGTCGACGCTCCGATTTTCCGTCAAGGATACCGGCATCGGTATGGATCAGTCATTCATTCCGAAGATCTTTGATTCGTTTTCACAGGAGGACAGCAGCCGCAACAACAAATACGGCAGCACGGGACTGGGTATGGCGATCACCAAGAATATCGTCGAGCTGATGAACGGCACGATCTCTGTCGAATCTGAGAAAGGGGTCGGCACGGAATTCACGATCACGATCCCGCTGAAGAATTCCGATCATCAGGGACCGGTATTGAGTTATATCAAGCCGGAGGATATGCGGGTGCTGATTGTGGACGACGATCTGATCGACGCAGAGCATGCGCGATTGGTACTGGACGAAGTCGGCATCAAGCCGGACGTCTGTTTCAGCGCGTCAGAAGCGCTGCAGCTGATGGAGATCGCGCACACGAAGCACACGCCTTACAATCTGGTGATCATCGACTGGAAAATGCCCCGGATGGACGGAGTAGAAGCAGCGCGGCAGATCCGCACGAGATACAGCAAAGAAACCACCGTGATCATATTGACGTCATTCAATTGGGACGAGATCTTTGAAGAGGCGCAGGAAAACGGCGTCGACAGTTTCATCGCAAAGCCGCTGTCTGCCTCCACGGTGATCACCGAGTTCGAACGTATTGCGCGCAAGAACGCGATGGATCTCTACCGTGAAGATCGCAGGACGGATATAAAGGGCAAGCATATCCTGCTGGCGGAGGATGTCATCATCAACGCGGAAATCATCAAAGAGATCCTCGGGGTAAAAGAGGCAGAGGTAGATCACGCGGAAAACGGAAAACAAGCGCTGGAAATGTTCGCCGGAAGTGCAGAGGGGTATTATGACGCGATCCTCATGGATGTGCGCATGCCGGAGATGGACGGCTTAGAGGCAACCTCAGCGATCCGCAGTCTCAGCCGACCGGATGCAAAAACGGTCCCGATCATCGCGTTAACGGCGAACGCATTTGACGAGGATGTGCAGCGATCGCTGCAGCTTGGAATGAACGCGCATCTGTCAAAGCCGGTAGAGCCTGATCATCTGTATCAGACGCTTGAGGAGCTGATCTGGGAAAACGAGAATCGGCATAGAGAAACGTGAGGCAAACGGATAATCCCGGCAGAAAGAAGGAACCGTGTATGCAACCGATCACGATACGGGAAGAAAGAGTCACCGCTGAGGAGTATATCGATTTTTTGAAGCGGTCGGATCTCGGCTCGCAGTACCCGAAAGAGCGCTTTTCGGAGCGCATAGTAAAGCTGGTCAAAAACGTCAATATCAGCCTGACCGCAAGAAACGAAGACAAGAAGCTGGTCGGGGTATTGTTCGGCCTGACCGATTTCAGCTATTGGCTGTATGTCACGGATCTGGGCGTCGACAGAAGCTATGAACGCCGCGGGATCGGAAAAAGGCTGATGAAAACCGCCCATGAACTTGCAGGCGGAGAAAAGGATATCGCGGTCTATCTGATCGCGAACGAAAACGCCGTACCGTTCTATGAAAAGCTCGGCATGGAACAGTCGGATGACGTCATGCAGTACAATCATATCGAATGGACAGAGTTTACCGTGCAATAAAGCGGCTGAGGAATGGATCGTATCGGCATGGTCGGATCCCCTCAAAACGCCCCGGCGATCCGATAACGATCCGGACGTCTCCACGCAGCGTAGGTTGACGCGGATCGGGGCAAGGCGTATCATGTTATCGTAAGGAGGCGATAGCATGAACAAATATGTGACCGGCGCGGTGATCCGCAAACTGCGTGAAAGCAAAAAGCTGACGCAGGAAGAGCTGGCGCAGAAGATCCATGTCAGCAGCAAAGCGGTCAGCAAATGGGAGACCGGTCAGGGCTTTCCCGACGTCAGCCTGCTGGAACCGCTTGCAGAGGCGCTGGGCCTCTCGGTGATCGAACTGCTTTCGGGCGAAGACATCCGCAACAGCAATCCGCATTCCGATATGCGCAAAAGCAAGTTTTATGTCTGCCCGGTCTGCGGCAACGTGATCCGTTCTGTCGGAGAGGCGGTGATCAGCTGCTGCGGCGTTACGCTGCCGGCGGTCGAAGCGGAGCCCGCTGATGAAGAACATGAGATCCGGATTGAGATCGTCGAGGACGAGTATTATGTGACCGTGGATCATCCGATGACGAAGGAACATACGATCTCGTTTCTCGCGGCAATATCCGATTTCGGGACACAGTTCGTAAAGCTGTATCCGCAGGGCGGCGCCGAAGCGCGATTCAAGCGCGGCAGAGTCAGGAAGATCTGCGCATACTGCAACCGCCACGGAATGTTTGAGGTTATCCTTTAGAATTCAATACAAACAGCAGGGACTGTCGTCACAAAGCACGACGGTCCCTGTTTTGTATCGCACGATTTTTATCTCAAAAAGCACCGCATCCGTCATAGCGGGAGCTGCGTCGGCTGTCCGAAAATACCGACGGGTTTTTGTGGACAAAGTTCTCATTATCTGGTATGATATCATCAGAAAAAACTGACAGCACCCGCCTGTATCGGGCAAAAGGAGAATTATGGAATATTCAGTTACATTATCACAGTTATTCAACATCAAAGAGGAGTATGCGCAGAATATCATCACGCTGCTTGACGAAGGCAACACCATCCCGTTCATCGCCCGCTACCGTAAGGAGATGCACGGTTCCATGGACGACCAGCTGATCCGCGCGTTCAGCGAAAAGCTGGATTATCTGCGCGGACTCGATAAGCGCAGAGAAGAGATCCGCGAGTTGATCAGCGGTCAGGAGAAGATGACGGACGAGATCGGCGCGGCGCTCGATAAAGCGCAGACACTCAGCGAGCTGGAGGATATCTACCGCCCCTTCAGACCGAAGCGCAAGACAAGGGCGTCAGTCGCGAAGGAACGCGGGCTTGAGCCGCTCGCGCAGGAGATCCTCAAACAGGAAAAGGGCTTCGATCCCATGAAGCGCGCCGGGGACTTTGTCGATGCAGAAAAGGAAGTTCCCACCGTTCAGGACGCAATAAACGGCGCGATGGACATCATCGCAGAACAGGTCTCCGACAGTGCTGAGATCCGCAAAAAGCTGCGCGCGATCTTCCATATCAACGGTTCGCTGAAATCTGTCGCGTCCGATGCGGATCAGGACAGCGTCTATACCAACTATTACGATTTTTCCGAACCGGTCAAAAAGATTGCCGGTCACCGTATCCTCGCGATCAACAGGGGCGAGAAGGAGGGCTTTCTGAAGGTCGGGATCGTGCTGGACAGCGAATACCCGCTGCGTGTTATCAACAGCGAGCTGGACAGGGGAACGAATCCCCTGTGTTCGGATATCCTCAAAGCCGCCGGCGAAGATGCGTATACACGGCTGATCTTTCCCTCTATCGAGCGCGAGGTGCGCGCCGAGCTGACGGATACCGCCGCCGAAAACGCGATGAAGGTCTTTGCCACCAACCTCAAACAGCTTTTGATGCAGCCGCCCGTCAAGGGCAAGACCGTGCTGGGACTCGACCCCGGCTACCGCACCGGCTGCAAAGTCGCCGTCGTCAACGATACCGGCAAGGTGCTCGACACGGCGGTCATCTATCCTACCCATTCCGAGCAGAGGGTCGCGCAGTCAAAGCGAAAGCTGCTCGAGCTGATCAAAAAGCACAACGTCGATATCATCTCGATCGGAAACGGCACCGCCAGCAAGGAGACCGAGATGTTTGCCGCCGACGCGATCAAAGAAGCCGATCATACCGTGTATTATATGGTCGTCAGCGAGGCGGGCGCGTCGGTCTATTCCGCCTCGAAGCTCGCCGCAACCGAGCTGCCGGAGCTTGACCTGACGCTCAGGAGCGCGGTATCGATCGCCAGACGGCTGCAGGATCCGCTTGCAGAGCTGGTCAAGATCGAACCGAAGGCGATCGGCGTCGGACAATACCAGCACGATATGCCCCAGAAACGCCTCGGCGAGACTCTCGACGGCGTGGTGGAAGACTGCGTCAATTCGGTCGGCGCGGATCTGAACACCGCATCGCCCGCATTGTTGCTGCGGGTATCGGGGCTCAATGCGACGGTCTGTAAAAATATAGTGGCGTACCGCGAAGAAAACGGCGCGTTCAACTCACGCGCGGAGCTGAAAAAGGTGCCGAAGCTCGGACCGAAAGCGTTTGAACAATGCGCGGGCTTCCTGCGGGTGCCCGAAAGCCGCAATCCGCTGGATAATACCGGCGTTCACCCCGAGAGCTATGCCGTGGCTAAGGAATTGCTCAAATCAGCCGGCTATTCCGACAAAGAGATCAGATCCGCAAAATTCGCCGACCTGCCCGCAAGGGTCAAACAGCTCGGCACAAAGACCCTTGCCGAACAGCTCGGCGTCGGTCTGCCCACGCTCAATGACATTGTCAAAGAGCTCAGCAAGCCCGGACGTGATCCGCGCGATGAAATGCCGCAGCCGATGCTCCGCTCGGACGTTCTCGATATCAACGACCTCAAGGAAGGCATGGAGCTGACCGGCACGGTGCGCAACGTCATCGATTTCGGCGCGTTTGTGGATATCGGCGTCCATCAGGACGGACTGGTACACATCTCCCAGATCTGCAACAAATTCATCAAGCATCCTTCAGAGGTGCTGAAGGTCGGCGATATCGTCAAGGTAAAGGTCCTTTCGGTGGACGTCAAAAAGAATCGTATCTCGCTGACGATGCGAATATAGCATACAGGCGCGTTGAACTATAGTATGAGGCAAAAATGGAATTCAATGAAAAACTGCAAAAACTGAGAACAGACAAAAACATGACGCAGGAGGAACTGGCGGAAAAGCTGTTTGTTTCGCGCACCGCGATCTCAAAATGGGAGTCCGGACGCGGCTATCCCAGCATCGATTCGCTGAAGGTCATCGCGCAATACTTCAACGTGACCATCGATGAGCTGATCCGCGGAGAAGAAATGATCACGCTTGCCGAGCAGGATCAAAAAACCGCAAAGCAAAAGAACACGGCGCTCATCTGCGGCGTTCTCGATTGTTTGACCGTCCTGCTGCTTTTTCTTCCGATATTCGGAAACGGTGGAAATGACGGCGCATCATCTGTCATCCTGTTTGCGCTGACAGGCGTCGGCGACTGGCTGAAGATCGTTTTTATCGCCGTTATCGGGCTGACGGTACTCAACGGCTTTTGCGGCGTGGTGATCAGCAGCTTTGACAAGCCGCGCCTGAGCAAGCGCTGTCTTATCACGGGCGTCGGTCTATCGATCGTCGGCACGCTTCTGTTCATCGTGACAAGACAGCCGTATGCCGGCGTATTCTGCCTGTGCATCCTGCTGATCAAGGGAGTTTTGCTGATCAAAAACAAATGACACGGAGCGTGTCGCCGATGTGAACGCGCGTTTCTTGCGGTATCATCCGACTTTTCTTATGATGGACTTGTCGAAAGCAATCCCGTATGAAAGGGTGATACCATGAAAAGAAGAGGCTTTCTTATTTCAGCTGTCAGCGCTTTGTCGGCAGTCATCCTGATCGTGCTCGTCCGCTGTGTCGACGTCGCGCCGATCGGGGCAGAGGGGACAAGTATCGGGCTGTCGCATCTGAATCGGTATGTATTCGAGCTGTTCGGTGTGAATCTGCTCTGGTACACGATCACGGACTGGCTCGGGATCGCTGCGATCCTGACCGCGATCGTATTCGCGATCACGGGATCGGCACAGCTGATCAAAAGAAAAAGCCTGCTGAAAGTCGATCGGGAGATCCTGACGCTCGGCGGACTGTACATCATCGTTATCGGGCTGTACCTGTTCTTTGAAAATGTGATCGTCAACTACAGACCGATCATCATGCCGGACAACACGCGTCCCGAAGCGTCATTCCCGTCATCGCATACGATGATCGTCTGCGTGATCATGGGGAGCGCGATGATGCTGATCGAAAAGTATATCAAAGGAAAAGGCTTGCAAAGATCGCTGCGGGCGATCTGCGCGGTCATCATCGGCGTGACGGTCGTCGGCAGGCTGATCTCGGGCGTTCACTGGTTCACGGATATCCTCGGCGGGATACTGATCAGCGCCGCATTGTTGTCGCTGTATAAGGAGGTAAAGTGCGATGAAAACTAACTATCTCATCCGACCGGAAGAAACAAAGGATCACAGGGCGGTCGAGGAGCTGATCCGCGAGTCGTTCTGGAACATCTACCGCCCCGGATGCAGCGAGCATTATGTGATCCATGTCCTGCGCGAAGATCAGGCGTTTGTCAAAGAGCTGGATTTTGTGATGGAGCTCGACGGCAGGCTGATCGGACAAAATGTGTTCATGAAAACGGTCATCGAAGCAGACGACGGCAGAACCGTCCCCGTGCTGACGATGGGTCCGATCTGTATTGCAAATGATCTGAAGCGTCGGGGCTACGGTAAGGCGCTGCTGGATGATTCTCTTCAAAAAGCCGCCGACCTCGGCTACGGCGCGGTGCTGTTCGAGGGCAATATCGACTTTTACGGCAAAAGCGGCTTCGACTTCGCGAGCCGGTTCGGCATCCGCTATCACGATCTGCCCGAGGACGCGGATGCGTCGTTCTTCCTCTGCAAAGAGCTGATCCCCGGTTATCTTGATCATGTTTCGGGCGTTTATCAGACCCCGCAGGGCTACTATGTCGCCGACGCGGACGTTGAGGAATTCGACAAGTCGTTCCCGTGCAAAGAAAAGCTCAAGCTGCCGGGTCAGCTATTCTGATCGGTTATCGGCAGAGCTGCGTCATCGCTCCGCAATACCATTACGCAACAACACGTTGCTTTTCATGATGCATCTTATATGTTATTATCTGTTCAGGAGGTGTCGAAATGGATACAAAAGAGATCATTTTTAAACTGCGTACACAGAACGGCTTGTCGCAGGACGAGCTTGCCGAAAAGGTTTATGTGACCCGTCAGGCGGTGTCCCGCTGGGAAAACGGCGAAACGGTACCGAACACCGAAACGCTGAAGCTGCTGTCAAATCTGTTCGGCGTTTCCATCAACACCCTGCTCGGCGCGCCGCGCCAGCTGTTCTGCCAGTGCTGCGGTATGCCGCTTGAGGACGACCTCATCGGCAGGAATCAGGACGGAACGCTCAACGAGGATTACTGCAAATGGTGCTATGCCGACGGCGCGTACACCTACAGCGATATGGACAGCCTGATCGACGTCTGTATCCCGCACATGGTCAAGGAAGGCTTTTCCGAAGAGCAGGCGCGCGCATATATGAAAGAGATGCTCCCGAAGCTGGATTACTGGAAGCGCTATGAGGAGCTCAGCGACGACGGACAGTTCGACGCGTTCAAGCAGAAGCTGATCGATGAGATCAACGCGCTTCAGATCGAAGGGATGCCGAAGGTCGAAAGCCTGAACGCGCTCGTCGGAAAGTTCGTCAATCTGGAGTATCGGCTGCCGGGCGGGATGAACGCAAGATTCCTCGACGACGGCGCGACCTATCTGGGAAATCAGCTCCGGTCGGAGTCCGGCGGCGACAGATGCTTCGGCGTAATCGCCAATACGGATTTCATCCTGATCTGCACCTACGGCGCGGACGGAGCCGATCCCGAACTCGTTCTGTACAAAAAGAGATGATACATCTTTAAAGACAAGCCTTTCGCATCGATCCGATTCGTTGCGGAAGGCTTATTTTTTTCCGCTTGATAACACACGCAGACGATTGACTTGACAAATGCGGCATGGTAAAATAATTGTATCAATCAGACAAGGAGAGTCAGTCATGCCGGATATCGTCGTGCATACACAATTCGGCGCGGAGGTCGTCGGACGGCTGCAGCCCGATCTCGACCGCAGGATCTTCGATTTCGGATTGCTCGGGCCGGACCCGTACCTGTTCTATCGGTGGTTCGTACCGCCGCTGCGCAGCCGCGTCAGCCGTTACGCGTCCGTTATGCACCGCGAGCATACCGCCGATTTTCTGATCGAGCTTGCGCGCCGCGGCGCACACAGCCGCGCGGTGTTTTCGTATCTCTGCGGATTTTTGTGCCACTACGCGCTGGATTCGACCGCGCATCCGTACATCAACCGTCTGGCGCACAACAGCGGCGCGATGCACATGGCGATCGAGCACAGGCTGGACCGTATGAGCGGCGGCAACATCCGCATCCCGCCGTTCCTGCCGGAGTCGATGCGCCCTGACGTCGGCGGCGCGATCACCCGGATCTACGGCTGGACAGACGCATGGGATATGCTTCGTGAAGGCCGCCGCGACATGGCGTCGTTTTATCGGATCGTCACCGATCAAAGCGGCAGACTGGATCGCCTTACCCGCAAAACGCACACAAAGCTCGGGCTGATCTCCTACAAAAGCAAAGCGATCGACGATATGGATCTGAGCGGATTCGAGCCGCTGTACCGTCAGGCGCTGACCGACGCGATCGGTTTCATCAAAGCGGCGCAGGCATTCGCCGTCGGCGAACTGACAGAGGCTCAGCTGAGAAACATCATCGGCAATCGTTCCTATATCGAAGGATAATATTTTTACAGAACCACAAGACGGAGGGATTAATATGTTAGCAATCGGTACAAAAGCGCCTGCATTCACCCTGCCCGATCAGAACGGCGAGATGCGAGCGCTGTCGGACTACAAAGGACAGAAAGTCATCCTGTATTTTTACCCGAAGGATATGACCTCTGGCTGCACCAAACAGGCGTGCGCGTTCGGCGAGCTGTATCCGCAGTTCCGCGAAAAGGGCGCTGTCGTCATCGGCGTCAGCAAGGACTCTGTCGCGTCGCACAAGCGCTTCGAAGAAAAGCACGGTCTGCCGTTCACCCTGCTCTCCGATACGGAGAAGACCGTCATTCAGGCGTACGACGTCTGGAAGGAAAAGAAGCTCTACGGCAAGGTCAGCATGGGCGTGGTGCGCACGACTTACCTGATCGACGAGAACGGCATCATCGTCAAAGGCTTTGACAAGGTCAAGGCGGCGGACAATCCCTCGCAGATGCTCGCAGAACTTGCGTGATATGACAATAGCGACAGTATGATGAGGCGGCGCTGAGTTTGTCCCGAAGCATCCGGTCCGGAGAACCGTCGTCCGCGTGCAGAGCCCCTCTCAGAACGGAGTGATCGAAATGCAGACAAACATCCATACGATCCGCAGGTACATCCGCTTTTACGGCAGCGTGCAGTCGGTCGGATTCCGCTATTATGCACGGAAAGCCGCGGATCTTTACGGCGCGACCGGCTGGGTGCGGAACGAATACGACGGTTCGGTGTCGATGGAGATCCAGGGCACACAGCAGCAGATCGACGACGTCATCGACGGCATACAGCGCGGCACCTATATCCGCATCGATTACATGGACACAAAGCCCCTCGCGGTCATTCCGGACGAGCGCGGTTTTTCTGTCAGGTATCATTGAATCCGAGTCCGGCGCAAGACGGACGGTGAAAAGAGGCAGGAATATGTTTCATTTTGCAAAGACGGGCGGCAGAGGCCGCTTTTCTGCCGAGCCTTACGATCCCGAAAAGCAGATCGCTGTGATCCGCAGCTCCATCTGCACGGGCGAAAAGGTCGCCGGCTTCAGGGATAAGCACGACGGTCATTTTACCGAGGTCATGCTCATCCGTTCCAAAAAAGACGAAGAAGAATTCAAGCGCACCTATGGGGTGGACAGCCTGAAGGTCGAGTATTGATCGGACGGAACCGATAACGAATGACCCCGGAGGGGATAAAGGATGATCGACTTTACCATCAACAGCATGGCGGACTTGATGGACGCCGTCAATGAACTCGGCTTTCTGCCGTTTTTTGAGAATTCCATCGAGGGCTTTTCGATCGAAGAACATATCGCGCGGGATTGCTGGTACTCCGGCGAATCCGGCGACTGGCCCGCGTGGGAGTGGAAAGGCCCCGTTATCCGAGAGACCGGCTGTGCCTACGGCAAGTTTTTTGAGAAAAAAGCATGCTATATCAGCCCGGCGTGGTTTCCGGATTTTGCCAATTACCGGCGCGACGGCTACGATTTTGACGCGCGTTACGACGACGGACTTGCGCCGCTGAAGGATAAACAGCTCTACGAACTGATCGACGCCAACGCGCCCGTTCTGTCCAAAGAACTGAAAGCGCTGGGCAACTACCGCAAGGACGGGGTCAAAGGCTTCGACACCATGATCACTCGTCTGCAGTCGCAGTGCTATGTTCTGATCAGCGATTTTGTGTACATGACCGACAAACGCGGCAGACGATACGGCTGGGGCGTAGCGGAGTACGCGACCCCCGAACGATTTATGGGCGATCGGTTCACGGACAACGTCTACCGGCGCACGCCCGCAGAATCCTACGAACGCATCTTCGACCACTTCGTTAAGCTGTTCCCCGATACGGACGAGATGACGATCAGAAGATTTCTCAAATAAGCAGAGGCATGACAGGTCAATCAATAACAATGCATAAAAAGAAGGCGTTCTCGTTGCTGAGAACGCCTTTTCTGCATGTTTGGATGTATGGAGGAAGCTGAGAGCTTACGGCCGCTGCGGCTGCTGCATATCGCCCGGCTGTCCGGGAGGCGGCGCAGGCTCGTCTCCGCCGGTATCATCGCCGCTTTTTGCCATCTCGATCTCTTCATCGGTCAGTGAGACATAACAGCTGTCGTCCTTTCCGATGATCAGATAGCAGTTCAGCTTTCCGTTATTGTCCGATTTGCGCATCAAAGACAGGAAGTTGCGGATATCCGTTTTGGGATCCTTGGTCGGGATCTTTTTGATCGCCGTATCCAGCGCGTAAAGCTTGATCTTGTTGTCGGCTTTTTTATTCAGGCCGTAGCCGTAGACATAATTGACGATCTTGCCGTCGCTTTCCTCGGCGGATCCGGGCTTTTTGTCGTACTTCACGTTCTTGAGGCAGAAGTAATAGTTGCCGTTTGCGTCGCGATAGACCTTTTTGCCGCTGATATCAGCGCTCCAGCTGCTCCTGCTTTCGATCGTCATATCGTCGGTCGAATCAAGATTGCTGAAGTAAGTCCCCTTGATCTTTCCGTCTTCGGAGATCTCCAACGTTGCGTGAAAGTTATACTCGCTCGACATCTCGTCTCCCGGTCTGACGCCGTGCGAAACAAACATCTTCGGAAAATCAGAGAATGTTTTGAAGAAATCCAACTCCTCGGCTTTCTTCTCTTTCTCAGTTGACGTATCCGTCTGTGTCTTCGGGTCGCCGCCGGACGTATTCTGAGCAGCCGTTGTTGCGGCTTCGGGGTTGTCAAAGAGCCCGGGCATCGGATTGTTTGGGGGAACACGCATATTTGTTTCGGGCCCCGGAGGTTCGGGTTTTACCGGGGGCTGTCTGGAAATGATCAGAACCGTTATCGCCGTTAAACAAAACATAACGGCGATGATGATCAGCAGGTAAGATCGTCTGCGCATATGATTTCTCTCCATAATTCTATTCTACCGAATTTATCTTAACATATAAAAAAGGCAAAATCAATAAGAATGAGGGTCAAAAATAGAAGATTATGCAAAAAAGCCTCCCTGTGACGAATAAAAGAAGCAACTTTATCCGATATCGGAGCCTCTGTTCAACGATGAAAAAATTGTGAAGAATGCAAAAAAACCAAGGCTTGCCAAGCATTCTTTATTGACAAAAACACGAGATTATGGTACATTTATACGGTAGTAAACTGGAGAGGTTTGCAGATTTGAAGCGGGATGCATATTGATGCTCCGGGGAATGTCCGGAAACAACGATACCCGACCGATCACAGACGGATACTCCGGTTGCGGTCTGCCGAAAAACCGGCAGAAGGATGGGTTGAAGAGGAAACAATGGATAACATATTGGAATTCATCGACGTCAACGCGGGCTACGGCAGAGTCCAGATCCTCAACGACCTCTCTTTTGAGGTCAAAAAGGGCGAGGTATACGGCGTCATCGGACCCAACGGAAGCGGAAAAACAACGATGTTCAACGCGCTTTTGGGTTTGATCAAGCCCGGTTCGGGCAGGATCATTTTTGACGGCGTCGATATTACCCGCATGTCCGCCAATGTGCGGTGCAAAATGGGACTCGGCAGGACGTTTCAGATTCCGCGTCCGTTTGAGAATATGAGTTTGTATGAAAACGTGCTGGTCGCTGCGGTACACGGCTCAGCCCAGAGCGAGCGCTTTGCAAAGGACCACGCGCTGAGCAGTCTGAAGCTGACCGGCCTGTACGATAAGCGCGAGACCAGAGCAGGCGAGCTGACGCTGCTTGACCGCAAACGGCTTGAGATCGCACGGGCGCTCGGTACGGATCCGAAGCTGCTGCTGCTCGACGAGGTCGCTGCAGGTCTGACCGACGCGGAAGTCAAAGACATGATGGAGCTGGTCGCGAGTCTGAAGGACTCGGGATACTCCATTATCTGGATAGAGCATATCATCGAAACAATGGTCGGATCGACCGATTCTCTGATGTGCATGGCGCAGGGCAGCTGCGTTATCAGCGGCGATCCCCGCGAGGTGATCGAGTCCGAAGAGGTCCAGCGGCTGTATCTGGGGGTGGAAGACGATGAGTGACACACTGCTCCGGATCGAAGACCTGCACGCCGGCTACGGCGATTTTGTTGCTGTCGATTCCGCATCGCTCGAGGTCAAAAAAGGCGGGATCGTCGCCTTGATCGGCATCAACGGCGCCGGAAAGACTACCCTGATGAACACGGTCGCCGGTCTGCACAAGCCCTCTTCGGGCAAGGTGTATTTCAAGGATGAAGAGATCACTGCTCTCTCGGCGGACAGGATCGTTGCAAAAGGACTTTCGCTGGTGCCGCAGGGCGGCAGATGCTTTACCCGCATGTCGGTACAGGATAACCTGCTGATGGGCAGCTTTCCGAAGACGGCGCGAAAAAACGCCAAGGCGATGCTCGCCCGCGTATACGAGCTGTTCCCCGACCTTGAACAAATGAAACAGCGTCCCGCCGGCAACCTTTCCGGCGGACAGCGCCAGATGGTCGCGATCGGACGCGCGCTGATGGGCTCGCCGGAATGCCTGATCTTTGACGAGATCTCGCTGGGACTGTCGCCCGTCGTCATCAACGACATCTATCGCATCATCAAGCGCATCAATAAAGAAGAAAACACCTCGATCATCCTGATCGAGCAGGATATCCGCAGAGCGCTCAAGACCTCCGACGCATTTTACGTCATGCTCAAGGGCAAGGTGGTCCTCTCCGGAAAATCCGACGAAGTCGATCCCGAAACGCTGAAAAAAGCATATTTCGGCATCTGACACAAATAAACACGGCTGACACAATCAGCCATACAGGACGAAACCAATTATGTACATAGCACAGATACTTGTGAACGGCATCCTGCTCGGCAGCGTATACGCGCTGCTGGGCATCGGTATGACAATGATATTCGGCATCGTAAAGCTCACCAACCTCGCCCACGGCGAGTTTGTTGTGCTCGGCGCCTATCTGTCCACCGTTCTTGCCCCGCTTCTCGGTATCGATCCGATATTGACCCTTGCCATCACGGTTCCGCTGATGTTCATCCTGGGCTTTCTGCTGCAGTACGGACTGATCGGAAGAGCGATGAAAAAGGGAAGCGAGCCTGCGCTGTTGGTGACCTTCGGTCTTTCCATCATCCTGCAGGACGGAATGCTGATGATCTTTTCGGCGGACGCAAGACATATCCCTGTTCCTTACAGTAAAGATACGATCAAGATCGGAGCGCTTGAGATCTCGGTACTCCACCTTGTGCTGTTTGCCATCAGCCTGATCGCGATCCTGTTATTATCCCTGTTTCTCAGGAATACATATATGGGAAGAGCCATCCGCGCGACAGCGGATGACGCCGACGTCGCCGCACTGTCCGGGGTAAACATCAACCGGGTGTACGCGATCGCCATGGGAATCGCGATGGCAAGCGCTGCGGTCGCGGGACTGTGTGTCGGTATGAAATGGACCTACGATCCCAGCGTCGGCGGCAATTATCTGCTGATCGCCTTTGTCGTGGTCGTCATCGGCGGCATGGGCAGCGTACCGGGTACGCTGGTCGCCGGTATCCTTTTCGGAATGGCTCAGGTCATCGGCGGCGCCAGCTACGGCCTGCTGATCAGCTATATCCTCCTGCTGCTCGTACTCATCTTCAAGCCCAAGGGCATTTTCGGAAAGTAGGAGGGGGATCATGGCAAAAAGACGTCTTAAAGGCGGCAATGTCAGGGTGCTTGATTCCCTGCCGATGCTGATCATCTGCATCGCGCTCGTCAGCGCACTGTATTTTGTCTGTCTGGCAAGGATCGCGTCGAATAACTCGATGCGCTATATGATACAGATTTTCTTATATATCACGATGGCGGAAATGTGGAACCTGCTGTCCGGATTCACCGGTATGACCAGTCTCGGACAACAGCTTTACATCGGCCTTGCGGGATATTCGGTCGCAGTCGCGACCACAAAGCTCCACCTTACACTGGGATTAGGGCTTGGGATCGGCGTCGCGATCAGCGTCGTCGTCGCCCTCGTGATGTCGCTGCTGCTTTATCGGATGGAAGGCATGTATTTTTCCGTAGCGACATGGGTAGTGGCGGAGATCTTTGAAAAGCTATTCCTCAACTGGAAATATGTCGGACAGGGCAGCGGAATGACGATCCGCATCGTACCGTACCCGCGCATCCACGAGATCTGTGTGGTCGCGCTGACTGTCTGCGTATTTGCGGTAGCGACAGTGTATCTGCTGCTGAGGACAAAGGTCGGCCTCGGACTGACGGCGATGCGCGACGATATCGGCGCCGCGTCGGCAGTCGGCGTCAATGTCTTCAACCATAAGCTGCTGGTCTACGCGATCGCGGCGGCGTTCACGGCGATTGCCGCGGGCATCTTTCTGGTTAACAAAGGCATCGTCTATCCCGAGAGCGGCTTCTCCATCAGTTGGACGGTCTCGCTGATCTTCATCGTGATCGTCGGCGGATCCGGCACGGTCGGCGGTCCGATCGTCGGCTCGGTCATTTATGTATTCCTGCAGGAATACCTTGCTCGTTTCCCCGGCTGGTCGAATATCATCCTCGGAACGATCACGATCCTGACCATCCTCTTCCTGCCGAAGGGGATTGTCGGAACATTACAGGAAAAGCTCGGCTTTGAGATCTTCTCGGCGAAGCGCTTTTCTTACGCAAAGCACAGATAACATCCGCCCGGGCGGCACAGCCATACCCGCCGGATGATCTGTTAAAGGAACACAATGACTTCATTTCGTAAGATATTTCGATACTTAAAGCCGTATACCGCGATGGTGATCGCTTCGGTCGTGCTGATGATCGCCGAGGTGGCGTCCAACGTGCTTCAGCCGAAGTACATGGAACAGATCGTGGACGACGGCGTTCTGCAAATGAATATCGACGTAGTCATCCACGCGGGCGTGATGATGCTGGTCGTAGCGCTTGTCGGCGGTATCGGCGGCTTTATCTCCTGCGTGTTCTCCAATATCTATTCCCAGCGATTCGGCAACGACCTGAGAAAGTCGCTGTTCAGAAAGGTGATGTCGCTCTCTGCGGAACAGGGCGACAGGATCACCTCCGGCTCGCTGATCACCCGTATGACGGGCGATACCAAGGTCGTCACCGAGTTTTCCTCGGTGGTGATCCAGACGGTCGTCAAGCCGCTGATGCTTTTTATCTTCGGCATTGTCATGGTTGTGTCGATCGATCCCGTCTACGGCCTCGTATTATTGGTATCGCTGCCGCTTCAGATCGGACTGATGATCTTTTTTATCAAACGTTCGGCGGCGATCTTCCGCATTATCCAGAAGATGGTCGACAAGCTCAATGCGTCGGCGATCCATATCGTTACCAACAACCGCTTGATCAAGGCGTATGTCAAAGAAGATTACGAGGCGGGACGTTTTGACCGCCAGAACATCGACCTTACCGCGACGGTGATGAAGGTGCAGCTGTTCATGGCGATCCTCAACCCGCTGGTCATGTTCATCCTCAACGCGGTCGTTGTCGCCGTCATCTTTATCGGCGGCTTCCAGGTCGAGGCGGGCGCGATCAGAATCGGCTCGATCATGGCGGCTATCAGCTATTCCCAGCAGATCCTTATGTCGATGATGACGATGGGCAGCATCTTTCAGTATATCTCGCGCTCCAAGGTGTCTGCGGACAGGATCTGCGAGGTCATGGATATGGAGCCGTGCGTCAAATCCGGCGATACCGTACTTGACGCGCCGATCGAAACCATCGAATGCAAAAACGTTACCTTCCGTTATCCGCGCAGCAAGGATTCGCTTTATCCCGCGATCGACGGCATATCGCTGACCGTCAGACGCGGCGAGTGCATCGGCGTCCTGGGTCCTACCGGCTCGGGCAAAAGCACGCTTGCAAGCCTGCTGATCCGCGCCTATGACGCCGACGCGGGCGAAGTGCTGATCAACGGTAAGAATATAAAAGACTATCAGCTGCCCTCGCTTCGCAGCAGGGAACTGCTGGTGTTCCAGAACAGCGATATCTTTCCCGCAACGCTCAGAGAGAATATCACCGCCGGCTGTCCCGGCTGCACCGAAGAGGAATTCCGAAAAGCAGTCAGGGTCGCGCGGGTCGACGAGATCGCCGAGAGTCTTGCTTTCGGATATGATACCCGTGTCGCCGAGCGCGGCAATACCCTCTCAGGCGGACAGAAACAGCGTGTCGCGCTGGCGCGTGCGCTGCTGAGAAGATCGTCGGTACTCATCCTCGACGACAGCACCTCCAGCCTCGATATGAGCACCGAGCGCGCGGTACTGGACGGAATCCGACGGGAATACGGCGATACGACGCTGATTGTTATCTCCCAGCGCGTTTCCTGTATGCGGGATACCGACAGGATCCTCTTGATGCACAACGGCAGGATCGACGCCGAGGGAAGCCATGAACAGCTTCTCGAGATCTCGCAGCAGTATCGCTCTATCAGCGAATCGCAGGATCCCGAAGGGGGTGAAGCGGTTGGATAACATGATGCCCCCTCAGCAGCAGGGAGAAAGAGAATCGCCCCGCAGCGTCGCCAAGATCACAAAGCGGCTGTTCAGCTATTTTAAGGAAAGCCGCGGGCTGATCATCGGAATGCTCGTATTGCTGATCGCTTCCACACTGCTGAATCTGCTGATCCCCGACCTGATCAGCCGCGCGATCGATACCCTCGATCTGTCTGCGGGCAGAGTGACCGTCGACTGGGTTCAGCTGAATACGCTGCTGCTCATTTTGCTGGGCGTATTCGTCTTTTCTTCATTATTTACCTATTTTCAGAGCAGGCTCGCCGCGAAGCTCACCCGTACCACGACCCTGACGATCCGGAAAAGCGTTTCGGAAAAACTCATCAGGCTGCCGGTCGGATTCTTTGATTCGCACCGCGGCGGCGATATGATCGCCCGCCTGACCAACGATATCGATAACATCGCCACCCTGATCAGTCAGGCGCTGGGCACCGCGATCTCCGCGGTGATCGTCATCGTCGGCTGCGTCGTGATCATGCTCATCAAAAACCCGCTGCTGACGCTGGTTTGCCTGAGCACCGTGATCCTCAACATCCTCTGCACCGTTATCCTGTCAAAAAGGATGTTCGGATTCTTCCGCAAACAGCAGAAGTCGGTCGGCGAGATGAACAGCCATGTCGAACAGTCGGTGGCGTCAAAAAAGACCATCGAGAGTTATAATATTACAGACGAATGCATCGCTGAGAACGATCGTCTCAGCGACGAGCTGATGAACGCTTCGGTCAAAGCACAGGTGCTTGGCGGCGCGATGCCCCCGCTGATGTGTATCATCGGCAATATCAACTTTTTGCTGATCGTCGCTGTCGGCGCTTTGATGTACATCAACGGCGGCTTCGGCATAACGATCGGCACCATCCAGGCGTTTACGCTGTATTCAAGACAGTTCACAAAGCCGATCAACGAGCTTTCGGGGATCATTTCCCAGCTGATGACCGCCCTTGCCTCCGCCGAGAGAGTGTTCGAGATTATCGACGCCGATCCCGAGGAGGACGAAGGCAGAAAGACGCTCGGTAATGCGAGCGCCTGTTCCATCCGCTTCGAACATATCACTTTTTCTTATGTCCGGGGCGTTACGGTCCTTGACAATTTCTCACTGGAGATCGAACCCGGTCAGCGGGTCGCGCTGGTCGGACGGACAGGAGCTGGAAAGACCACGCTCGTCAGCCTGCTGATGCGCTTTTATGAGCCGGACAGCGGACGGATCCTGCTTGACGGCGTCGATATCCGCGAGATCCCGAAAGCGGAGCTCAGGCGGAAGGTGACGACGGTACTGCAGACAACCGCGCTGCTCGACGGCACGATTCGGGACAATATCGCCTACGGCAGATTCTCCGCAGACGAAAAAGAACTCGAAAACGCTGCAAAAATCACTTACGCCGATGAATTCATCGGAAAACTCGAAAAAGGAATGGATACCGAGATCTCCGGTGATGATACCCAGCTCAGTCAGGGCGAACGCCAGCTGTTATGTCTGGCACGCGCATCACTGACAACGCCCGGCGTACTGGTGCTGGACGAGGCGATGAGCTCGGTCGATTCCGCGACGGAATCGAAGATCCAGGAAGCGATGCTCACCATGATGCGCGACAGAACCTGCGTCATCATCGCCCATCGGCTTTCAACGATCCGGAGTGTAGATAAAATTGCCGTATTTCAGGACGGAAAGATCGTGGAAACAGGCAGGCACAAGGAGCTGCTTGCGAAGCGAGGCGTCTACTGCGGCTTATATCAAAATCAATATATCGGGATGAACTGATCCGTACGATCGGCTGTTCCGGCAAAAACAACAATGAAAAGGGGACAGGGAAATGCTGGCTAAGACAGAGTGTTCGGATGCACAGTATCAGGCGATCAGAAAGATCGTCAGGAGAGTAGAAAAAACAACGCCTGAGTTTGTGGAGAACTCGCTTTATGTCAAGCATAAAGACGAGATCATGAAGGCGGCGCGCAAGAGGGTCGACGAGGTGTTGGCGCTGCAGCAGAAGGGCTTGATATGCACAACGGGAAAATTCGTGCCCTCCGTGCATTATCCGCCGATCACACAGTATCCCTTCCATTCCCAGGAAGAGATCATGGCGACTTATAAGAATCCCGAGGACGGCATGTTCGATATTTATGTTCATGTTCCGTTCTGCGCACAGCACTGCAGCTTCTGCCACTATCCCGGCGAGCTGGGCTCCTGCACCGCGCTCAGAGAGAACCAGATCAAGTATCTCGACCATCTCGAGAAGGAGATGGATAACTATATGAAGGTGCTGGGCGTTGAAAAGATCAAAGCCCGTTCGATCCTGTTCGGCGGCGGCACGCCCTCGCACATGGATCCCGATCTGTTTGAGAGAATGATGAAATTCTTCACAGACCGCATCGACCGCACCACCGTCACCCAGTTCAACTTTGACGTTGACGAAGTGACCCTCGTCGGCGAAGACGGCATGAAGCGGCTCGCTACCATGTCCAAGTACGGCGTCGACCGTCTGACCATCGGCTCCCAGTCGTTCCATCCC
This sequence comes from uncultured Ruminococcus sp., assembly GCA_902796225.1. GTDB lineage: Bacteria > Bacillota > Clostridia > Oscillospirales > Acutalibacteraceae > Ruminococcoides. Next base: position 42,679 of record CADBOO010000005.1, on the reverse strand, counting down.
GAGATCCTGAAGCTGATGTTCCGTCAGGCGACCGTCGATACCATCCTCGAGGCGGTCGATAACTGCCGCAACAAAGTCGACTGTGTCGACTACAGAAAGATCAATCAGATGCGCGAAGAAGGCGTAGAGATCACCCAGGAGCTGCTCGATAATACCCGCCGCAAGGGCTTTATCCTCGACCTTGAGTTCATCTTCGGCTTCATGGGCGTCAACGTCGATATCTTTGCCGATACCATCGAACGCGCCTGCATCCTCAACCAGAAGGGCCTGATCGACGAGATCCAGCTCTATCGCCTGAAGGTCGACGCATACGGCGACTTCCAGGGTATCATCGGTCTGCTGTATGACCGCGAGCCTTCGCTGTTCCCTGATTTTGAGGAGAATATGCTCCAGAAGGCGGTTGCGGAAGAGGTCCTGAAGCTCTACGGGCTGAAGGGCAACCTCAGACGCGTCTACACCAAAGACCCCTATATCTATTCCCACTACGCATATAACCAGTGCTGCGCTCAGCTCGATCAGATCGGTCTGGGACTGACGGCGTTCAGCTCGCTCAGAGACCGCTTCTTTATCAATACCGACAGCTTTGACGAGTATTATGAGCTGGTCGACAGCGGCAAGCTCGCCCTCAACCGCGGCTATGTGCGCGACAAAGAACAACAGCTTCGCTGGTCGATCGCCCTGCCCCTCAAGAACACCGAGGTGCGCAAGGATCGTTTCAGAAAGATCAACGGAATGGAGCTTGAGGACTGCTTCAAGAAGAAGTGGAAAAAGCTCATGGACGCCGGTCTTGTCGTTGACAAAAAGGTGCTGGGCTATCCCTCGTATACGCTGACCGAGCTGGGCAAGTTCGTCGCCGACGAATGCGCCGAGGAGTTCAACAGCAACGAGTTCATCCCGTGGGCGGAGGACGAATACATCCACGGCGAGCTGTTCCCGTACGATGACAATACGACCGAGGACGCCCTCGGCTTGAAATAAACCATGTAAACAGTAAGCATGACAGATTGGAGTGATTCATATGCACGAAGGCAATCCGCTTTACGAGACTCCGACTGAGATCAGGATCGAGGCGAAGGACAGCCTGGTCCATGTCGGAAGCCTTGACTCCTTTGATATCACAAAGGGCGGCATCAAAGCAGGCAAACTGCTTCTCAGTTATTTTGAGAACGGCGATAAAAAACAGCTTCACAAAGCGATCGAGATCTACGAGAGGATCATCCCCGACGAGAACTTCGGCGGCGAGTATACCGCGCTCGAGTGGATGTGCAAGCTGCTGCTGACTCCCGAAAAGGAACAGCAGGATCTGCTTAAGCAGCCGCTGGTCAGAAGCTTTTATGAGGTGCTGTCAAAGGATGATTTTGCCGACCTCAAACAGTACATCCGGCTCAAATACCATATCGTGGAAGTCGATAAAAACGATACCGAGACCAAGAAGAAGCTGCGCTTCCTCGAGGACTTCATCCTCTTCAACAACCCCGACCGCGAGCGTTGGGAGAAGACCAGAGAGAACATGGAGAAGTTCAATATCCGTCCCGGCGAGCGCATCGCCGACGTCGGCTCCGGTCCCGGATACTTCTCCTTCAAATTCGCCGATATCGTCGGCGACGAAGGCAAGGTCTACGCGATCGAGACCAATCCCATGCATCTCGATTTTCTGAGAAGACACATCGAGTCCAATCAGATCAAGAACGTCGACGTCGTTGTCAGCCAGTTCGAGGGCATCGGTCTGGATAAGGACGTCAGGGTCGATACCGTATTCATCTGTTCGCTGTATCACAACGTCTATGCGGCGTTCACCGATTTTGAGCGCGAGCAGTTCGTCGGCAGCATCCGCAACGCGCTGGTTGACGGAGGCAAGCTGATCATCGTCGACAACGACCTCGTCGACAGCGAAGAGCTGCCCTACCACGGTCCCTATATCAGCAAGTCGCTGCTGACCTCACAGCTGCATTACTACGGCTTCAAGCTGCTCGATGATTACCAGTTCACCCCGCAGCGCTATGTGCTGATCTACGAGAAGACCGATATCCCGAACAACGATACCCCGATCCCCAACAGCATCGACGACCCCTGCAATATCCATGTCAATTCCGCAGGCTCGCTGATCCGTTACCGCATCATCGGCACCTCTACCGCGGGCTATACCATCCGCGGCAAGGCGTGCGGCAAGGTGATGTACGAGGGCTTCATGAACAATGACGCCGCCCTCATCAAAAAAGCGCACGATATGTTTGCCGACCTGTGGCCGCAGGAGCGTATCGGCGACGACTATACGGCGTTCATGTGGTTCTGCGAGTACTACCTCGCCGACGACGCCGAAAAAGAGAGGATGCTTGCCGATCCCAGAGATCGGATGTACTTCGATTTCTTCGGCGGCAACGACTACGAAAAGCTCAAGAAATACCTGTACATCAAGTTCTATCTGGAGCACGAAGAGGATCCCGATTCCAATATCAAGACCGCCTTTGAGTACAGCGGCAAGGATTTCAAGATCGGTACCCTCAACGAATGGAACGAGTATTTCGTTTTCAACAATCCCAACCGTCATCTTTGGGAGAAGACCGGCGAGATGCTCGAGGCGTGCGATATCAGGGAAGGCGAGACCATCGCCGACCTCGGCTGCGGCGGCGGCTACTTCACCTATGAGTTCTCAAAGCTCGTGGGCGAAAACGGCAAGGTCTACGCGACCGAGATCAACAAAGACGCCATGAAATACCTTGACGCTCTGAAGGATCAGTATCATGTGAAGAACATCAGCACCGTCGTCACAAAGATGGACGACTGTAAGCTCAAGGAGAATTCCTGCGACAAGGTCTTCATGTGTTCGATGTACCACGCCGTGTATATCACGGATATCGAATATGTCAAGGACAGATTCATCGCAAGCATCCAGAAAGGTCTGAAGAAGGGCGGCAAGCTCATCGTCGTCGACAACGACGTCACAGACCGCGACACACCGGCATATTACGGCCCCGGAATAATGCCCGAACTGATCATTTCCCAGCTTTCCTACTACGGATTCAAGCTGGTAAAAAAGGTTCAGCTGATCCCCCAAAGGTTCGTATTAGTATTTGAATTAGAAGAAAAAGTAAAAGTAGGAGAGAAAAAGAATGGAATTAAAATGCGCAAAGATCAGCAACCACGCTAGTAACAAAGCAAATCCCAACAATGCCGTTCTGGAAATGAAGGGCCAAAAGGGAGTCTGCACCCTCGCGTGCGGCATCAATATGCCCAAGGCGGACGCAGAGACTACTCCTGCAAAGATCGCAGGAATCATCACCGAAAGCTTCATGAAGCGCCCCTCGCTGAGCACCGAGGCGTCCGACGCGATCTACAAGCGCGCCAACGACCGCGTACTCCTTGACCAGAGCCCGCAGTATCCCGCGTGCGTGTCGGCAAGCTCCATCTACATGCTCAAGAACAAGTTCGTCATGGCGACAGCCGGCGACAACGTGATCTTCCACTTTGTCAACGGTCAGCTGCGTCAGGTGTTTGCCGGCGACATGGGCAGCGATCCGCTGTATCTCGGTCATGTCCGTTATTCCTCTCCGAAAGTCAGCGAGCCCGTCGCTTTCGGAAAGGGCACCAACACCTTCCTGATCTGCTCCAAAAAGTTCGCTCAGGCGCTCAACGAAGAGATCATCAGCAACGAACTCATCCGCGCGACCCATGTTTCCCAGAAGGGCAGCAAGCAGGTCTCCGAGGTCAAGTGTGACCGCTGGCTCAAGGCGCTCTGGGACAACCTCGGCAGGATCAACCCCAACGACGATTATTCCGCGATCGCGTTCTCGCTTCCCGAGAAGAGAAAGTCGACAAAGACGCTGGTCATCGGCATCGTCATCGCAGTCGTCGTGGCTGTACTGGCATTCCTTGCCGTCGGCTTCTTCACCCATCCCAAACGGCCCGATCAGAGACAGCAGATGCAGCAGGGTCAGGAAGGAGATCCCAACACCTACGAGAGAGAAGTCGGACCTAACGGCGAGCTGCCTCCGGATCCGCCTACAAGACCCGCCACCGAAAGCAAATAAGGAGGAGTCCGGATGTTCATAATCAAGTATGCTTTAAAAAGCATCATTCGCTCCATCGGCAGAAACATCCTGATTGCTCTCATTGTTTTGATCATCGCGACAGCCGCCTGTGTAGCTATGTCCATCCAGCAGGCGGCAGAGTCCGCCGCCGCCAACAGTCTCAAGGGCATGTCGATCGCCGGCCAGGTCAATATCGACAAAAAGTACCTCTTTGAAGCCGCAAAATCGAAAAAAGGAACCGAGGATATGCGGGAACTCATGCCTGAGATGAATGACATGATGAAGGAGTATTCCCTCAGTCTGGATGACATGGAGGGCTATGCTTCTATCACAAAGGACGGTTCGGACGATCCTCTGGTAAAGACCTATTACTACAGCGCCGCCATTTCCGTCAACGGCAACGACGATCTTCAGAAGTACGATTTATCAAGCTCTTCGACAAGCAGCACCGAGGCGACTGTCGCCGCCACCGAAGCGCCGACCGAGGCGCCTACGATGCCTGCGCCCACCGCTTATGATAAAGACGGCAATCTGATCGAGATCCAGATGCCCACGATGCAGGCGGCGACGCAAGCCGAAGCGCCTCCTCAGGGCAACGAACAGCAGATGGAAAAGCCGGGAGATTTCAATCTTCTGGGTTATAACGCTTACGCCGGTCTCGAAGAGGTAGAAAAATTCGGTTCTGACAGCAACAGCTCCTTTACGCTCAAAGAAGGCGAATTCTTCGCGGACAACACCTCCGAATACGAGTGTGTGATCGAGGAAAACCTTCAGGAGTACAACGACATCAAGGTCGGCGACACGATCACGATCGTCAATCCGAAGAACGAGGACGAGACCTATTCGCTGAAAGTCGTCGGCATCTTCGACAGCAATGTCGAGAAGATGGCGTCCGGCGACGACGCTTACAATACCATTATCACCAGCTATGCGGTGGTCAAGGATATCGAATCCAAATCATCCGAAACCAACGGCAGCTCGAGCAGCTCAACGACTTCTTCGACGGCGAGTTCCTCTGCAGCGACCGCCGCGACCGAAGCTGCGACGACCGCCGCGACCTCTGCGGCGTCCACTGACAGCTCCGGCTCCGATTCGGACAGCAGCGATGTTCCCGACGCGCTCGTCAGCCAGTTCACCGGCGTATTCATCTTTGCGGATATCGACCACTACAACGAGTTCAAGACGCAGGTCGAGAGCAAGGAGATGGACGACGAAAACGTTAATGTCGAAGGCGTCAATATGTATATCGTCACCTCCAACGACGTCGCGTCGTTCGAGGAGGGCTTGAAGCCGCTTCAGAACCTGAAGAATTTTGCGACGACATTCCTGTATCTGATCCTTGCGATCGGCGCGATCGTCCTGATCGTTATCTCGGTCATCAGCATCCGCGACCGCAAGTACGAGATCGGCGTTCTCGCCGCGATGGGTATCAAGAAATTCAAGCTCAGCATGATGTTCATGATCGAGGTGCTGACGATCACGCTTATCGCGATCATCATCGGCGCAGCGGTCGGTTCTGCCGCATCGGTTCCCGTTACGAACAGTCTGCTGTCTTCTCAGGTCGACGAACAGATCGAAGAGAATGAGAGCAAGCAGGGACAGCAGATGCAGCCCGGCATGGAAGCCGGCAAGGAGACCCCGAAGAACGGCGAGGTCACGGGCGAAGTCGACTATGTCGATTCCGTCGAGTTCTCCGTCGATATCGTCGTCATCCTGAAGATGCTTTTGATCGGTATCCTTCTCGCGGTTGTATCCGGCTTCACATCGATACTGTTCATCTTGCGGTACGATCCAAAACAGATATTGGCGAACAGGGATTAGGGGGGATAGTCATGAGTGTAATCGAATTAAAGAATTTATCTTTTTCCTATCCGAACAACCCCGTTATCAAGAATCTTGACTACGAATTTGAAGAGGGAACGGTCTACGCGATCACCGGTAAATCCGGCGCAGGCAAAACGACGCTGCTTTCCATGCTGTCCGGCATCATGGAGCCCACCTCCGGCTATATCGCCTACAAGGGCTACCCGATTGACGAAAGCGATAAGTATGTCTACCGCAGCAGAGACGTCGGCGTAATCTTTCAGGAATACAACCTTCTGCCGAAATTCACGGTCAGAGAAAATATCCAGCTGTCTTTCGATATCTCCGGCAAAAAGCTGCGCGATATCGGCAGCTATAAAAACAAACGCGAATATGTCGATACGCTGATCCGCGAGGTCGGACTTGACCCCGACGAGATCGGCAACCGGCGTATCCTGCACATCTCCGGCGGTCAGCAGCAGAGAATCGCGATCGCCCGCGCGCTGAGCTTCCAGCCCCGCGTTATCCTCGCCGACGAGCCGACGGGTAACCTGGATACGGACACCAGCATCGATATCATGAACGTGTTCTCGCATCTGGCGCACGAGATGAACCGCTGTGTCATCATCGTTACCCACTCGCCGCAGATCGCGGAGCTGGCGGATATCCGACTGGATCTTCAGCCGTTCTCGAAGTATTTGAAAAATTGATCAATGATAAGGAGCCGTGCAGCTCTGCACGGCTCCGCGGAAAACAAGGGAAGTTGAGGAAAACTATGGCAAAACACTTTTTTACGTCTGAGTCCGTTACGGAAGGGCATCCCGATAAAGTCTGTGACAGGATCTCAGACTCGGTAGTTGACGCAATCTTAAAACAGGATAAATCTGCGCATATCGCGTGCGAGACCGCCGTTACGACCGATTATGTCAGCGTGATCGGCGAGATCAGCACGACCTGTGATATCGATATCGAAAGCATTGCGCGCGAAGCAATCCGATATATCGGGTATGACGACGATAAGTACGGGTTCAACTGCGATACCGCAAAGATGAACATCCTGCTTGACAAGCAGTCTCCCGATATCGCAATGGGCGTGAACAACTCTTTCGAAAACCGTTCCTCTGCAGACGACGCGCTGAACGTGATCGGCGCGGGCGATCAGGGTATGATGTTTGGATTTGCGTGCGACGAGACCGAAGAACTGATGCCTCTCGCGATCTCGCTTGCCCATAAGCTCTGCAAACAGCTCACCGCAGTCAGAAAATCCGGCGAACTGTCCTACCTGCGTCCCGACGGAAAGTCACAGGTCACCGTTGAGTACGACGACAACGTCGTCAAGCGCATCGATACCGTCGTCATTTCCGCTCAGCACGACGATATCGATCTGGAGATCATGCGCAAAGATATCATCGAAAAGGTCATCCGTCCCATCATCCCCGCAGAGCTGTTTGACGACGATACCAGGATCTTTGTCAACCCCACCGGCCGCTTTGTTATCGGCGGACCCACCGGCGACGCCGGACTGACCGGCAGAAAGATCATCGTCGACACCTACGGCGGTTATGCGCGCCACGGCGGCGGCGCTTTCTCGGGCAAAGACCCGACAAAGGTCGACCGTTCGGCAGCATATTATGCCCGCTATATCGCGAAAAATATCGTCGCGGCAAAGATCGCGAAGAAGTGTGAGATCCAGCTCGCGTACGCGATCGGCGTAGCTTATCCCGTATCCATCATGGCGGACACCTTCGGCACCTCGGAGTATTCCGAAGAAGAGATCGTAGCCGCCGTCAAAAAGGTATTCGACTGCCGCCCCGCGGCGATTATCCGCGAGCTGCGGCTGCTCGATACCGAATATGCCCCGATGTCGGCATACGGTCACATGGGCAGAGAAGACCTTGCGCCCGCTTGGGAGCAGACCGACCGTGTCGAGGCACTTCTCAGCGCACTGAAATAACCGGCGCGAGCCGACTTCCTGTCAGCCCACGACAGGCACACGGCGTCCGAATCGACTCCGAATTCTCTGTGGGCGGAAAGGCTGAATGATTATGTCAATGAGCGAGTATGAGCTTTCTTTGGTATCAGAAGCGAAAAAGGGAAAGAAAAAAGCTCTTGAAAGGCTTCGTGACGCTCTTCACAAAACACTGTGCGAGGTTATCGAAAAAGAACTCGGCGACCGTTCCAGAGCGGAGACGATCATCCGTGTTGTCTTTGATAATCTGAAGGTTCGGATCAAATCCGTCACCGATCCTGCACTGTTTGAAGACATGGCGATTCAGGAAACGATTTCCGAGTGCAAGAATTATCCCAAGTCAGATAAGCCGGCAGAAAGCGGAGCAACTCAGTTTGCAACCTACGAGAGTTCCAGGAATAAGCAAAAGAAAGAAGAGGAAAAGAAGGATCAGGTCAAGGAGTACGGATCCTTCAGCGATATCCCCTCTTACAAAGAGCCGGAGGATCTGTATCCGCAAACGCCCGGTCGCTCTGAAGAGAACAGCTACAGAAGCAATCACCGCGTTCCTTACGATCAGCCGCGTTACACGCCTGCAGCAAAGCCCTCTCAGCCGCCGATCCAACAGCCGGTACAGCAGCCGATACAGCAGGATGAGCCGATGACCTCGAAACTGCCGGCTCAGCCGTTCGCGCAGCAGTATGTTCCGCGTTCTTCCGCTCAGCAGCGTCGTCCGGCTCAGCAGCCTGCTCAGCGTCCGGCTCAGCAGCCTGCTCAGCGTCCGGCTCAGCGTCCGGTTCAACAGCCCGCACAGCGTCCGGTTCAGCAGCCTGCACAGCGTCCGGTTCAGCAGCCCGCTCAGCGTCCGGTTCAGCAGCCCGCTCAGCGTCCGGCCCAGCGTCCGGCTCAGCGTCCGGTTCAGCAGCCCGCTCAGCGTCCGGCCCAGCAGTCGGCTCAGCGTCCGGCACAGCGTCCGGCTCAGCGTCCGGTTCAGCAGCCTGCTCAGCGTCCGGTTCAGCAGCCTGCTCAGCGTCCGGTTCAGCAGCCTGCTCAGCAGTTTGCGCAGAAGTATACACCGCGTCCTTCCGCTCAGCAGGCACAGCGTCAGCAGCCTGCACGTATGCCCGCACAGCAGCCTGCACGTAATCCCGCCGCACAGGCGGGCAGATCCGACGAACCGGTTATGGGCTGGCTCGTCTGCGTCAACGGCTTTGACAGGGGCAGGGAATACGCGATCAGGGACAAGATCAATCGGATCGGCAGTTCTGTCAACAACGATATCTGTATCCACAGAGAAGCGGCAGTTATCGCTGATAACCACGCCAGTATTGCATATAATAAGAACACTGCTGCCTGCACCTTACAGATCGGCAACGGCAGCAATATCCGTGTCAACGGACAATATATCGATCGTCCGGTCACGCTGAAGAAATTCGACATGATCACGATTGGAAACACCCAGTTGGTGTATGCCCCCTTCAGCGAAGGCTTAGGCTGGAAACGCAACTTCGGTTTGTGATCCATAAGGAGGATGAATATGCAGAATGAAGTCATCAAAACCATTATAGAGAGAAGAAGCTGCAAGAGCTTTCTGCCGGATGCTGTCGACGCACAGCTGATCGATACGATTATCGAAGCGGGTCTGTACGCTCCGAACGGCAGAGGGTTGCAGTCGCCGATCATCCTCGCCGTGACCGACAAAGCGCTGCGAGATCGTCTGGAGGCGCTCAACAGCAAGTTTTTTGCCAAGGGCGGCTCTCCGTTCTACGGCGCACCCGCCGTGCTGATCGTTCTCGCAGATAAATCCGCGCCGACATATTTGTATGACGGCAGTCTTGTCATGGGAAACATGCTGCTTGCCGCTCATTCGCTCGGTTTAGGCAGCTGCTGGATCCATCGCGCAAAGCAGATGTTCGAATCCGAGGAAGGCAAACAGATCTTGGCAGAGCTCGGTATCGAGGGCGACTATGAGGGTATCGGCAACTGTGTGATCGGTTATCCTGCCGGCGAGCCGAAACAGGCAGCTCCCCGCCGCGAGGGCAGAGTCGTCAAGGCTTGACACGGTCAGGCGATCCGGCATTACCCGACTCAAAGCAGTGTCCGGCACAATCCGAATAACGGAATACCGTTTCAACAGAATAAAGGATCAACGAGAGGCGCTTTTATGAGGCGCTTCTCTATTTTATATCCCTTGAAGTCTTGACGGATCCCGCCGCGGATGATAAGATAGTGACGCAGAAAGACGACAGTTTTTTCGACAGATCGTGACGGAAAGGAGGTTCACCATGAACGAAAAGGAACTTATCCTGAAGGCAATGCAGGAAGCGGGCGTCCCGCTCAACGCAGGCAAGATCGCAGAGTTGACCGGTCTTGACAGAAAGGCGGTCGATAAGGCGATGGCTGCGATGAAAAAGGACGGCTCGATCGTATCTCCCGTAAGATGCAAGTGGGAGCCGGCACAATAATATACGATTGCAAAAGAGCAGGGCGGACCGTCCTGCTCTCTTTTTCTTTATTGTTCCGGCACAGTTGCACGCGTTTTCTTCCGCCTTTGCAGTTTTCCGATCGGCGATGTTCGCCGCATTCATGAATCCGCAGAGCTTTATCGGAAATGAGTGGCATTCCCGAATAATCACGGGATGACTGACATACGTTTGGTAGGAAGGCAGTTTGTTTTTGTATAATAATATTGGAAACACAACAAAAAGCATAAAATCTTCGTTCGATTATTGACAAATATAAACAAAAAATGATATAATATCAAAGGATAGGATATAAGGGTTACCAGTACCTTTTTAAGAATACCCTGATTTGAACCGATTCTATTCTATCTCGTCCGGCGTCTGCGGTGATCGGGCGATGAAATACGAAAACAAACATGACTGATGAATGTGTTTTCCTGTAACGGCGATGTTTCCCGCGAAATACCTGTCGTTGCCGGGCTGTGCAAAGAATTCAGGCCTGAATCGAGGAGTATGTCGTGGCAGTATCAATCAAAACCATCACATCGCCGGATAAAGCAGTCATAGACAGGATCGTGGAGCTGCATATCGCTTCATTTAAAGGCTTCTTTTTATCGACCCTGCATCCGGGATTCTTAAGACAATTGTATAAATCCTTCGCAACACACAAAAAGTCGGCGCTGATGGTTGCATATGAAGACGGTATCCCGGTGGGATTCCTTGCGTATTCATGGGATACGTCCGGGATCTATAAATACATGCTGCTCAGATATTTTTTCCCCTTCTTCTGGTATTCCTTCCTGTCGTTCCTGAAAAAACCGTCCATCTTTTTAAAGATGTTCTCGGCGCTGTCGATGCCGTATTCGCACAAGCGCGACACGGATTACATGAAGATATTCTCTCTCGGCGTCGCCCCCGAGTACCACAGCAGAGGTATCGGTACCGGTCTGATAGAGGAAATGAAACGCAATGTAGACTTTGACAAATACGAGTATATCACCCTCGAGACCGACGCGAATGACAACGATGAGGCCAACCAGTTTTATCTGAATAACGGGTTCAGATTATCCACGGATTTCTATACATTTGAAGGCAGACATATGAACAAATATCACTATCGTAAAAATCATGAAGCTACTCTTTCTTAACGCGTATTTTTATCCCGAGGTCATCGCCTTCAGCCATCTGGAACAGGATCTGATGGAGGGACTGGTCAATGCGGGACACAGCCTATCGGTGATTTGTCCGACGCCGTCGCGCGGCGTATCCAAAGAAATCAGCCGAAAATACACGAAGATTAAGCACGAGACCCTCAACGGGGTGGAAGTGCACAGATTCCGAGCGCCCTGTGAAGGGAAAAACCCCCTTATCAGGGCGTTTCGCTATTTCTGGTGTCATTTCAGGGGCGATATGATCGCCAAGCGTCAAAAAGACGTCGATGCTGTTTTTGCGGTCAGCGCGCCGCCGACCCAAGGCTATTTTGCCGGGAAGGTCGCAAAAAAACTGGGCGTGCCGCTGATCTACTCCCTGCAGGACATTTTTCCGGGCACGCTGATTTCGACCGGACTGGTGTCATCCGACAGATCATTCCTCTATCGGCTCGGCTCGCTGATCGAAAAAAAGACATACGAACGCTGCAGAATGATCATCGTCCTGTCAAAAACGGTCCATCGGAATCTGATCGATAAAGGCGTTCAAAAAGAAAAGCTCACGACCGTCTGCAACTGGATCGATCCGGACGAAGTGCGTCCCGTATCCAGGGCGGACAATCGTTTGTTTGATGAATTCCATATCGACAGAAACAAGTTTGTTGCTGTTTACGCCGGAAGTTTCGGCATCTCACATGGTGCGGACGTCCTTCTGTACGCTGCCGAGAAGCTCAAAGAAAACACGGAGATCCTGTTTGTGATCTTCGGAGCAGGTACAGAGTATGACAAAGCAAAAAAACTGGCTGAAGAGAAGGACCTCACGAATATCAGGATGTTCCCGCTGCTGCCCGCCGAAAGGATATCGGAGGTCTACAGCATGGGCGACGTTGCCCTGATCATCGGCAAAAAGATGATGGGCTCGGTCGCGATGCCCTCAAAGACATGGAGCATCATGGCGTGTAATACGCCGATCATCGCTTCTTTTGCGCCCGAAAGCGAGCTTGCCGCGATCCTGAGAGAATCGGGGACCGGAATCTGTGCAGAGGCGGAAGATCCCGCTGCGCTGGCAGAGGCGATCAAAGACGCTTTTCGCCGTCGTTTTGACGGAAAGAATACCGCAGCACGCGACTATGTCAAAGCGCACGCGTCAAAAAAAGTCGGCGTTGCGAAATACATTTCCTGCATCGAAAACGCCTGCAAAAATTTGGAGACCCCCGACGACGGAGAAAACGCTGTATGAAGAAAAAACTGCTGTTTCTTTCCATGTATCCCGCGCCTTACCGCGTGAATATCATCGACCGCTATCGCGCCGACTTTGACGTCGATGCGTATTTTGATGCGTACTCAGGCGACGAGCGCGACGAAAAGTGGTTTCGTCAGGGCGATTATCGGGTGCTGGAAAACGAAGCAGACGCCGGTGTTTTCCGCGATCTCGATCTGAAAAGCTACGACGCCGCACTGGTGTTTGAATACTCTACATCAAAGGGCGTCGCTCTTGCGCTCAGAAGCAAGCGCAAAAAGGTGCCGTACTTCATCAACTGTGACGGCGTTATCCTTCAAAAGCACGGAAATCTCCTCAAGGACGCCCTCAAGCGCTTTCTGATCAAAGGCGCCGCCGGCTGCTTTGCCGGAGGAGAGTATGCAAAGCAGTATTTCCTGCGATTCGGCGCTGACGAGAAGCGCATCTTTGTTCACGGATTCACAGAACTCGAGGAAGACGATATCCTGCCCGCGCCGCCGAGCAGGGAAGAAAAAGCAGTGATCCGTCAAAAACTGGGATTGCCCGCCGACAAACGGATCGCCGTCGCTGTCGGCAGATTCATCGGGCTCAAACGATATGAGCACCTGATCCGGGCGTGGAAGGATATGCCCCGTGACGACGTTTTGCTGCTGATCGGCGGCGGAAATATGGAGGAAACATACAACAGACTCATTCAGGAGTATCGCCTTGATAACGTAATCCTCAAAGGCTTTGAACCGAAATCGAGTCTTTTTGAATATTATAAAGCCTGCGATGTTTTTGTGCATCCCAGCTCTTACGAAGCATGGGGGCTTGTTGTCAACGAGGCGATGGCATGCGGTCTGCCTGTCGCAGCTTCCGACCGCTGTATCGCCGGTCTGGAGTTGATCAAGGACGGCGTCAACGGATATCTCGCTCAGATGGGAGATGAACCGGCGCTGTGCAGCCGCGTTTCACAGATCCTCGACTCGGATCGATATCACGAGATGGCGGCGAATGCGCTGGATACGATCCGTCCGTACACCGTTTCCCATATGGTCAGGGTACAGACGGATGCGATAAAGGAGATACTTACAAAATGAACCGCACGATCATTAATGCCGACGACCTCGGTCTGAATGAGCATAATACAAAAGCGATCGCCGAAGCGTTCAAAAAAGGGATGATCACCGATACGACCATGCTGGCGAACGGCGCATACTTTGACGAGGCGTTAACGCTTGCAAAAGAGCAGGGGTTCTCTGACAGGATCGGCATCCACCTCAACCTGACCGAGGGCGTGCCGCTGACCGAAGAGATCAAAGCCTGTCCGCGGTTCGTGACCGACGGAAGATTCAACAAGCGGTACGACCGCACAAAAAGGCTGACCGAACAGGAAAAAACCGCGATCTACCTTGAGCTGACGGCTCAGGCGGATAAGATACAAAAAGCGGGGATCGTCATGACCCACGCCGATTCTCACCACCATATCCACACCGGCATCTTTGTCGCGCCGATCGCCGTCCGGGTGTGCAAAGAACACGCGATCAACAAGATCCGCCTGCACCGTGATCTCGGACAGATTTCATCGATCAAGCGTTTCATCAAGAAACGATACAATCACTGGCTGAAAAAACAGGGGATGATCACGACCGAGCATTTTGCCTATGTCATGGATCTCGACGTGTCCGGGATCCCGGACAACACCGAGATCATGGTCCATCCCGACTATGATAAAAACGGCGTACTGATCGACCGCAGAGGGGTAGAGGACGGCTGTCCGGTCGGGCTCCCGCTGATCGATCTGCGCGCGGATGAAACCGTCGTTTTGAGAGGATACACAGAATTAGAATGAGAATCATATACGGTTACTCCAACTGTACCGACAGCACCTACAGACGGATCGCAGGCGAACGCGGCGTCCAGGCTCTGGCGCCCGACCAGAAGTATCACAGCCTGCTGATCAAAGGATTTGAGAAAAACGGCGCCGAGCTGTATTGCTTTTCGGGTCTGCCGATCAACCGCGAGGTGACGGCACGCAGGCTGATCCGCGAAAAAGATGAGCGCGAAGGCGGCGTCTGCTATCACTATATCACGACCTTCAACCTTCCCGTGCTGCGTCAATTGATGATATTCTTCGGCACTTTTTTCGGTGTGCTGAAAGTAAAAAAAGAAGATGAAACATACGCGATCTGTGATTGTCTGAATCTCGCAAACGCATACGGAATGACGCTTGCCGCACGAATCAGAAAGATCCCGGTCGTGTCGATCGTCACCGACCTGCCCGATATGGAGCGCAGCAGCGGCTTTCTTCGGAAGGTCAATAATCACCTATTCAAAAAAGCAGACGCATTTATCCTGCTGACCGAGCAGATGAACGAGCGCGTCAATCCGAATAACAAGCCGTATCTTGTTGCGGAAGGTCATGTCGACAGCGAAGCGCCTTCACAAAAACAAGAGATATCCTATGAGATTGAAGAGGGCAAAAAGGTCTTGATCTATGCTGGCGGGCTGAAGAAGAAATACGGGTTGGGCATGCTTGCAGAGGGCTTTGTGAAAGCCGATATCCCCGACGCCGAGCTGAGGATCTACGGCAGGGGAGAGTATGAGGAACAGCTCAGACAGCTTTGCGAAAAGCACAGCCGCATCCGTTATATGGGCGTTATCCCGAACAGCGAGGTCGTCACGGAAGAGCAAAAGGCGTCGCTGTTGGTCAACCCCCGTCCGACCGACGAAGAGTACACGAGATATTCATTTCCGTCCAAAAACATGGAATATATGGTCTCGGGAACGCCGATGCTGACGACAAAGCTTGCCGGTATGCCCGAGGAGTATCTGCCGTATATTTATCTGATCGAGGACGAATCCGAAGACGGCGTCGCGCAGGCGCTTCGGAAGATCCTGTCGCTTCCGTTAGGGGAGAGGCAGAAGACGGGAAGATCCGCCCGGGAATTCGTTCTCAGGAAGAAGTCGAATGTCGTTCAGGCAAAAAGGATCATTGATTTCCTGCGCGAAAAAGTGAAGCATTAAGGCGTCGCCGCGAACAGCGCGCGTCCTGCCGTAAGAGAATCAGGGTATCGGAATGTATTTAGAGAAAATCAAAAACTTTCTGAAAAAACTGAATTACAGAGCGCCTTTCTTTCTTTTTATCCTGCTGATGACGATGACCGCGATCGTTCCGCGGCTGACCAGTATGTATCTGACGACGTATTTTTATATGAATATCGTCATTATCACGATCCTGTTCACGTTCATTACCTGCAAGATCAACCACGCCAGAGAGTATCTGTTGCTGCTGCTGCCGTTTATCGTGTTCGAGCTGCTGGTCATGCTGTCGCGGCATAACGATGACGTGCTGCTGGCGGGCTATCAGGTACTGTTGTTTTTGCTGCCGGTCTGCATCGGCTTTTACATTGTGACGCATGTGTGCTTTTCCGAATTCTACACGGGCGTTTTGTGCGTGATCACGTTGATCACCTGTATCACAACCGGTATCGGCTGTATCAACAACCCCAGCGCTTCAAGAACCCTTGCCTCGACCGAAACCTCTCAGGACGTCACCGCGATCCTATACGACCTGCAGAATATCGGCGGATTCAACTTCGTTTACTGTGTCGTGCTGATGGTTCCGTTCCTTATTCTGGCGCTCAAGATGAAGAAACTCCACATCTCGGTATTTTTAGGAATCATTGCGATCCTCATTTTCCTGCTGATCCAGGTTGAATACACCTTTGCGATACTGCTGGTGATGATAAGCATGATGACGATCTTCTTCAAACGCGACATGGGGATCAAGCAGTTCTTTCTTACCATTCTGGGCTTTTTGGTGATCGTCCTTGTGTTCAGGGTCGCGATCGGAACTTTTCTGAGTAATTTTGCAAGCTCGCTCGGGATCCAGCAGGTTGCGGATAAAATCAGCGCGCTGTTTCTGGGAAAAGACTCGGTCGATCATTTTGACGACGACCGCGGCGCGCTGTATATGAAGTCGATCGAAATGTTTTTCAACCATCCGGTCTTCGGTTCGCTGACAGGCACTTCCAGAAAAACCGGCGGACACTCGTTTATTCTGGATAATCTCGCTTTGTACGGAATAACGGGCGGGATACCGATTGTGCTGATGTATGCGGGCATCTACAAAACGTTCTATCATCCGCTGAAAGATCAGCCCTATTACGCGATCGTGTTCTGGGCATTCCTGCAGCCGATCGTGCTGTCATGTCTGAATCCGGGCATGTGGCTGGAGAATCTTTGTATGTTCGCGCCGATGATACTTTGCACGATCTACGGCAAAGAAGTCTATCTGAGCGTGGTACCGCCGAAGCCGACGCCCGAGATCCCCGTAAATGTATTGAGAAGGAAAGATTGATCCGCATGAAATTGTTGTTTGTTTGTGATGCCGCTGTCAAAGAAGACAGGCTGCGATGTCCCGGCTGGGTGCAGGGAATCGCAACGCATCTGAGCGCGGATTTTTCGGTGACATTTTTGTCCTCGGAATCCTTTGATCCGGCGGGTGTTGAAGTATCGTCGATAGAAGGAACCGCAATCGGTCTGCTTCCTTACGCCGCGTGGAACACCCCGGAACAGCTGTGCGAAACGGTAAAAAGAGAAAAAGCAGATGTGATCGTGATCTTCGGAACGGAAAAGACGTATTCCCTCGGCGCGCTGACATTGTGCGAAAAAGCAGGACTGCTTGACAAAACCGTGATCTTTTCCCAGGGGATGGCGCTCGCCTGCGCGAAGCACTATGCCGAAGGCGTTCCCTGCCGTGTGATCCGGCGCTGGACGTTCAGAGATCTGCTGAGGCGCGAGAATATCCGCGTCGAGCAGAAGAAGATGGAAGCGCGGGCAAAGAATGAAAAACAGATCATCACCGCGGCGCGGCGTTTTATCGGCAGAACAACGATGGACGAAGCGATCATCCGGATGTATCATCCGGAAGCCGACTACTATCGATGCAACGATATCCTGCGCAGCGCATTTTATCAGGGCGCCTGGCGCTATGACGACTGTGAGAAGCACAGAATCTTTGTCAGCCAGTATTACTATCCTCTCAAAGGCTTTCATTATCTGCTCGAAGCCGCATATCTGCTCAAAGAGAAATACCCCGATCTGACGATCGCCGCGGCGGGCTATAACCCGATCCTCGGATCGGTCGCCGAAAATGAACTCAAGGACAGCTCGTACATCCGCTATCTGAAAAAGCTGATCCGCCGGTACGGCCTTGAAAAGCATATCGAACTGACCGGAGAGCTTGACGAACGGCAGATGAAAGAACAGTATTTGAAAGCAAACGTTTTCGTCTTGCCGTCCACGATAGAAAATTCACCGAATTCGCTTGCGGAAGCAATGCTTCTCGGCGTGCCCTGCGTCGCATCCGACGTCGGCGGCGTCAGTGATTTTGCCGAACACCGCGTCGATGCGTACCTTTATCCTTCTCCGGCGACCTATCTGCTCGCCCGTTATGTGGATGAGGTTTTCCAAAACCCCGCCGAAGCAGCCCGACTCGGAGCGAATGCAAAGAAACGCGCCGAACGGGATTACGATACAGAAAAAAACGCAAAAGCCCTGAGCGATGTGTTCAGAGCGATCGCGAAGAACAACTGATATGACCCTTACCTTTTTTTCGAATTTTCTGATACATCACCAGACGCCGTTCTGCGAGGCGATGGTAAAGCGCATCGGCGACGGATTCCGCTTTGTCGCGACCGAGCCTGTCCCGCAGGAGCGTCTCGATATGGGCTACCGCGATCTTGAGGACGCCCCGTATGCCGTCAACGCATACATGGACGATGCGTCATATCGTGAGGCGATGCGGCTGGGAGAGGAGAGCGACGTCGTCATCATCGGTTCCGCGCCGGATGAATTCATCCTCAAACGCATGGAGCAGAACAAGCTGACCTTCCGCTATCATGAACGGTTCTTCAAAAAGTTCCGCTGGCGTTTTGATCCGCGCGCGCTCAGACAGCGCTATCTGCAGGATACCCGTTACCGGAAAAAGAACCTGTATATGCTGTGCGCCTCCGCCTATACCGCGCCCGACTGCCGCTATATCCACGCATACCCGAACAAGACCTACAAATGGGGTTATTTTCCCGAGGTCACCCGACAGCCGTATGAAAGGCTTGCCGCGCTCAAAAGCCGCGATGACGATGTGCGGATCCTTTGGGTAAGCCGTTTTATCCCGCTAAAGCATCCCGAGGAGGTCATCGACCTGTGCAGAAAGCTCAAAGCCGACGGCAGACGCTTTGTCATCGAGATGCTGGGCGTCGGCGAGCTGAGAGAACGGTATGAAAGGATCGCAGAGGAAGAACGCCTCGGCGATCACATCACCTTCAGCGGGCCGTTCGATCCCGAAGAGGTCCTCGACAGGATGCGCAGATCCGATATTTTCATCTTTACCTCCGATAAAAACGAAGGCTGGGGCGCGGTGATGAACGAATCGATGTCGTCCGCATGCGCGCCGGTAGCCTGCCGGGAGATCGGCTCGGTGCCGTATTTGATCGAGCACGGCAAAAACGGACTGATCTATGATAAACATTCCAAAAACTCTCTCTACGCCAACGTCAGCGCGCTGATCGATGATCCCGCGCTGAGAACGGTCATACAAAAGAACGCTTACGATACGGTGAATGACGTCTGGAACGCCGATGCGGCGACCGAGCGCCTGCTTCACCTGATCGATTGTATACAGAAAGGAACCGAGACCGGATATACCTTCGGTCCATGCAGCAGAGACTGATTACGGAGCACGCCATGAAACTATTGTACATCACGCAAATGTATCCATCTGAGGAATTGCCCCAGTACTGTATCTTTTTGCATTTGCAGGTAAAAGCGCTGATTGCCGAAGGCGTCGATGTCACCGTGGTGATCCCCGACGAGAACAGACCTTCCTCAGCGGCGGTCTATGACGGCGTGGACATTGTGTATCTCAATTACAGGAATTACAGCCGCAGCATCCTGTACGGTCTGGTCGGCAGCCGGCTTGCGGGTGAGCTCAAACGCTTTCTGACTCCCGCGGATTATGACGTCGTCTATGCGATCCATGCTTCGGCGAACATCCTGGATTTCGCGCGGGTCATCTCAAAAAAAGCCCGCCGTCCGCTGGTCGTTCATTACAGAGGATACAATGTTTTTGAAGAATACAACAAAGAGCCGAAGGCATTCCTCAGCGATCCCGAAAAAGTCAGGGAAAAAGTCGTCAAAGCCTCCGCGCTGAGTATCGGCGTCAGTCAAAAGGTCGTCGATATCATCACCGACAGATTTCCCGACGCCCCGACAGCGGTCGTCTATAACGGTGTGGACGCGTCGGTTTTTGCGGCAGACAAAGTTCCTGAATCTCATAAGGAGATCAGGATCCTGTGCGTTGCAAACCTGATCCCGATCAAAGGACACAAGTATCTTTTCGACGCGGTAAAAGCCATCCGGAAACGAAACCCTGCGCTTCGGCTTTGCGTAGATATTCTCGGGCGCGGTCCGAGCGAACAGGAATTGAAGGACTATGTTGCGGCACAACAGATACCCGATATCCATTTCCGCGGTTATCTGCATCATGACGAAGTAGCGCAGTATATGCGATCGACGGATATTTTCACACTCCCGTCCGTATATGAATCATTCGGCAACGTCTGTCTGGAGGCGATGTCCTGCAAAAAGCCTGTCGTGATATTTGCGGGTCAAGGAATCGATGAACTGCTCAAAGACGGATACAGCGGAATGATCGCCGAAAAAGGAAATCTCACCGAATACACGGATAAACTCGAAAAGCTGATCCTCGATCATGATCTGAGAAAAACGATCGCGGAAAACGGTTATCTGGTTGCGAAAGAATTCACCTGGGACAAATCGGCAAAAAGCATCCTCCGTGCGCTGGAAAAGGTGACGGCTCATGGTTAAGCTCAGCGTCGTCATTCCCGTTTACAATACTGAGAAATACCTGTCGGAATGCATCGATTCCGTCCTGTCCCAGACATTCCGGGACTACGAGATCATTTTGGTCGACGACGGTTCTTCCGATAACAGCGCGGCGATTTGTGCCGCCTACGAAGCGAACCATCCGTGTATCAAACTGATCCGCCAAAGCAACCGCGGCGCTTCCGCCGCCAGAAACGCCGGCATCAAGGCAGCCGCAGGCGAATATATCCATTTTATCGACAGTGACGATCTGCTGCCGGACGCCGATGTGTATTCCCGCATTTCACAATATCTCGACGGCGTCAACCAAATTGTTTTTTCGAGAAGGATCCGGTTTCGGGACGGAGAGGATCGGATCGACGCCGTTCAGCCGGAATATGATCATCACGGTGTATTTCACGGCGACGTACTCAACCATGTGCTTTCGCACAAGTACGTCATGACCCTGACCTGCCCCGTGAACAAGATCATCCTGCGTTCGCTGATCACGGATCACGATCTGTATTTCCGCGAGGGACTCAATCACGAAGAAGACGAGTGGCTTCCGAAGGTGATCGCATGGGCGGACGCCGCATATTTTGACGATGGGATCCTCTATAAGGTGCGCGTCAGAAAAGGCTCGCTCTCCGAGATCCCCTCAGAGGAAAACCGTACCGACAAGGCGTGCTCCAAGGTGATCATCGCCGCAAGCGGGATGGACTATATGGAACAAAAACCGACTCCGCAGGATACCATGCCGCTGATTGCTGAATACTACTGGGAGTATTTTACCGACGCCTGCAGCACGTATCGCAGGCTGTCGGCGCCCAACCGACAAAGGCTCTATCGTAAGATCAAAGAGAACCGTCGCTTTTTCAGGAGTTGCCGCTATCTCAAAAGCCGCAACAAACGCCTCATGGGGAGGATGCTTCAGATTCTGGGCATCAGACCGACCGTGAAGCTCATAGGAATAAGATATGGAAAATAACCCGAAAATCAGCATCATCGTACCGATCTATAACGCGGAAAACTGCATTGACAGCTGTATGAGATCCGTTTACGATCAGACGTTCACGGATTATGAGATCATTCTCGTCAACGACGGTTCGACCGACAACAGCGCTTCTGTCTGCAAGCGATACCGCGACAAGGATCCCCGCGTAACCTATATCGAAAAGGAAAACGGCGGAGCAGGTTCTGCCCGAAACGCCGGCATGGACGCGGCAAAGGGTGAGTACCTTGCGTTTCCCGACGTCGACGACCGGTTCGAGCCGCAGATGTACGAACAGCTTTACGCGCTTGCAAAAAGCGGCGATTACGATATGGTATTCAGCGGCGTGAATTATTACACACAGACCGGCAGCGGTTCGACGGCATATTCGCGCACACAGAATATCAAAGCGGTCGCGTATACGGATCGCAAAACCTGCCGCGAAAACATTATGACGTTTTTTCCGACGACGACCATCTTCGACGTCCCGTGGAACAAGCTGTACAAACGGCGCATCGTTGTCGAAAACAACATTCGGTTCACGGATATCCGCCGCTGTCAGGACGCGATCTTCAACATCGATTTTTTTGATCATATCGATTCTGCTGCGTCCGTCGACAAGGCTTACTACAATTACACGGAAAACACGATCGACGACGTGCGCCGCAAGTTCCCGCGCGATTATATGGATATCACCGTTTTCTATTATTCCCATCTGATCGGGATCCTGACCGGCTGGGGCGTGTACGGCGGCGAAATCAAGCGGCATTATGATTCCGGTTTTCTGTTGTCGGTCTATTCGACCGCCGACCGTTACGACAATCCCCGCTGGGGGCTGAGCAAAGCAGAACAAAAGGCGTATATCGCAGATTGCTTCAGCAGAAAAGAAGTCGAGGCGTTCCTGCCCGGCGCGATGGTCCGCGAGGACGTCCGCCCGATCTTCGGGATCATAAAAAACAAAGATGTGCATCAACTGATGCGGCTGCATCGTCGGGAAAAAAGAAAGGAAGCCGTCAGACAGAATCAACTGCTGATCGGGATTTACAGAAAGCTCAGGAAATAACACGAAACGGGGGTGATGGATACGTCAAACAAAGCATCTTCAATGAAAAAAAAGAGAATATTGTTTGTGATCAACCGGCTGAATTCCGGCGGTACGGAACGCGTCCTGATCCCGATTGTCAACCGTCTGGTACAGGAGGACTACGACATCACCGTGCAGGTGCTTTGTCCCGGCAACATTATGAGAGACACGCTGGACAGCAGGGTGCATTTTGTGTATAAGTCCCTTCAGGAGCTTCCGGGCAAACGGATCCCGTATATCCGCTATAAGCTGTATGATGACGAAATGTGGGTGAAACGCTGTACACAACGGCAGTATTACAGATATTATATCGGCAGGGAAAAATTCGATTATGAGGTTGCATTTTTTCACGAAAAACCGTTAAAGCTCGTCAGCGGCTCCAATAATCCATCAGCAAAGCGGATCGCATGGGTGCATATCGATTTTGCAAACGAAAAAGGGATAACCAACGCTTTCCGATCCAAGGAGGATTTGATCGAAGCCTATCGAAAAACGGATCATGTTGTCTGTGTCACCGAAATCGCAGCCAAGAGTTTCCTGAAAGTCATCGGAGAGGTTCCCGACCTGCGCGTGATCCGCAATTTCCTGCCGGTCGGCGAGATTATCGAAAAAGCAAAAGAGCCGGCAAATACGGCGCTGCCTGATGCAAAGCTGCGGCTCGTGTGCGTCGGCAGACTCAGAGACAGAGAAAAAGGTCAGGCAAGACTGATCGAGGCGGTCGCCGCGCTGAAAGCCGCAGGTGCGGATCTTTCGCTGACGCTGGTCGGCGGAGGAAATGACGAAGCGGCGTACCGAGAGCTGATCGAAAAGGCGGACGCCGCGTCCTATATTACGCTTACAGGCAGACAGGAAAACCCGTATCCGTATATCAAAGCGGCGGATCTGCTGGTCTGTTCCTCCTACGCCGAGGGATATAATCTCACCGTCGCCGAGGCGCTGATCCTGGGCGTTCCGGTTCTCAGCACGGATTGTGCCGGTCCGCGGGAGATCCTCGATAACGGCAGATACGGTATGATCACGGAAAACAGCAGGGAAGGTCTGTACAACGGTATCAAAAAACTGTATGACGACCCCACGCTGCTGGAGGAATACAGGCAGAAGACAGCAGAGCGACAGGATTATTTTGACGAGGATGAGATATTCGGACAGATTCTGGATCTGTTCGGAGGTCGGCGATCCGCTGCCGCGGATAGGCATCCGGACGAAGGAACGAACGAAACATGAGCGAGAGAACGGTCACGATCTTTGTGACGGTATATAACATTGAAAAACACCTGGAGAGGTTTTTCGAATGCCTCAAAGCGCAGACCTACACCGATTATGAGGTGCTGATGATCGACGACGGCTCGACGGACAACAGCCTTGCAGTGTGCAGACAATACGCGGACGCCGACGATCGGATCCGCGTGATCTCCGTCGATCATATGGGCATTTCCGCGGCGCGCAATCTGGCGTTCGAGAATCTTCGCACGCCCTTTGCTACCTCGCTTGACGGTGACGATTACTTTGACAAGGATTATCTGAAGCACCTGATGGACGCCGAAGAAGAAACAGGCGCGGATATGGTGCTTTCCAATGTGATATACGTTTACGAGGACGGCAGGGAAAAGGAACGATTTGTGTTCCGACCCGCCGGCAGATATAGCAGAGAGGATTTTGAGGCGCTGCTGCCAGAGCTGCTGGATGAGAACCGCCTGAATTTCCTGTACGCGAAGCTCTACAAAACCGCGCTGCTGAAAGATGTGCGGGTCGAGCCGGACGTCATGCAGGGCAGCGATACGATGATCAATTTTATGGTTCTGAACAAAGCGCAGAGCATAGCGGTGACAGAAGATTACGACTATTCATACGTCCAGTACAAAAAGCGATCCGTCACCTCTTATATGGGCGCGGATTATTTCAGCCGCCTGTACCGCATCAATCGATTTCTGCTGGACAAAACAGCAGAATACGGTTTTTTGAACGATGAGATGCTGCGGGTGATCGACGGGCGCATCCTGCATATCGGCAGGACGGCGCTGTCACGGATCGCGCAGTCTTCGGATTCGCTGAGCAACCGGTATAAGCGAGCGTCCGAGGTCGTCAACAGCGAAGAATACCTGCTCTCCTATCACCGGCAGGAAGAACGGGGAAACCTCCCTCTTTTCCGCGAGCGATACCGCTATGAGCCGATCGCTCCCGGCAGGGAGAAGCAATACATCGACCATGTGCTGAAAGTCCGGCGCGATGCAGAAAAGAGCAGCAGGATCCGCCGCCTGAGAGAAAAATGCCCGGACGGGATCTTTCGGATCTGGCACGGCATGAAGATGAAGCTGGGTATCGCGCGCAAAGAATAAGACGCGGTCCCGGTAAAAACGCAACGGGATCATGATCAAACGGCAAAGGAGGAACGACTGATGAAAAAAATATTGTTTATTCTTCCTTCGCTGACGATGGGCGGCTTGGAACGGATGCAGGTGACGCTTGCAAACCGTCTATGCCGTTCCGGCTACGATGTGACGGTAATGATCCTTGATAACAACAGAGAACTGGAGAACGAGCTGGACAGCGAGGTCTCCCTCACACGAATGGACTATAAGCGCAAACTCGGCCGCCGGGTGCCGTATATCCGTCACGCGTTCTACGACGACGGTATGTGGGAACGGCGCGCGACTCCCGCCGCACTGTACAGGTACTATGTCGGCAACGAAAAATACGATGTGGAGATCGCGTTTTTTCACGGATTGCCGGTAAAGATCATCAGCGGTTCCACCAACAAAGACGCAGTCCATCTGGCATGGATCCACAACGACTTTGCAAAAATAAAAGGCTATCGTTCCGCCTTCAAAAGCGCCGATAAGGTTTATGACGCCTATCGAAAAATGGATACGGTTGTCTGCGTATCCGAGAGCGCACGAAAAGGATTCATCAAAGCGGTCGGCGATACCGGCAACACCAAAACGATCTACAATATGCTGCCGGTCGACAATATTATATCCATGGCAAAGGAAGAGATCGCTTATCGGTATCCGAAAACCGGACTCGACCTGGTTTTGGTCGGAAGGCTGAAAGACAGCCACAAAGGTCAGCGGCGCCTGATATCCGCCGTATCCCGCCTGAGAAAAGAAGGTTACAGTCTTTCGCTGACGCTGGTGGGCGACGGCAGTGACCGCAGCGCAATCGAGGCGCATATCATAAAACACCGCGCGCAGGAGTATGTTTTTCTTGTCGGCGCTCAAAAGAATCCTTTTCCGTATATTGCCGGAGCAGATATGCTGGTCTGTTCCTCTTACTACGAGGGCTTCAACCTGACCGTAGCGGAAGCGCTGATCCTCGGCACGCCTGTCATCAGCACAAGATGTACCGGCCCGCGCGAGATCCTCGACGGAGGCAGATACGGGATGCTGGTCGAGAACAGCGAGTCCGGCCTTTATGAGGGACTCAGGAAGCTGTCCGAAGATCCTCAGCTTCTCGGAACATATCGGTCAAAGACAAAACAGAGATCGGATTTCTTTAACGAAGAACGGATCCTCAACGAGATCCTTCAACTGTTCGAAAAATAACGTTTGCCGGCTGCGGCAGATGATGATCGGAAGATCGGGAGATAAAAAATGGGGTATCAACTAACGGTTATCACGCCGGTTTACAATATTTCGGAACACCTGCCGCGCTTTTTTGAGAGCATGAGCAGGCAGACCTTCCGGGATTTTCGCCTGCTGCTGCTGGATGACGGATCGCAGGATGACTCGCTGAAAGTCTGTCGGGATTTTGCCGAAAAAGACAGCAGGGTCACGGTGGTCGCGTCGGAGCATATGGGCGTGACGGCGATCAAGACAAAGGCGCTTGAATACATCGAAACGCCGTTCACCGCTTATGCAGACGGCGACGATTATGTCGAGCCGGATTATCTCATGCATCTGATGGACGCACAAAAGAAGTATGACGCCGATCTTGTCATCTCCCGCGTGCAGTATCAGCTGGAGAACGGCGCAATCGAGGGAGCTTTTCCCGAACGGGGCGAAATGCTGATCACGCGCGATGAGTTCAAGGAAAAGATCCCGCTGCTGCTTGACGACAGAAGATTGAATTACCTTTACGCAAAGGTGTACCGTTCCTCGCTGCTCACGGATATCCGTATCCCCGACGACGTCCGTCAGGGCAGTGACACCATGACGAATTTTACGTTTATCAAAAACGCTTCGACGATCGTACTGATCGACGATCTGGATTACCATTATACGCGTTACTCCATAAGGTCCGTGACCTCGTACAACGGGGAAGAATCCTTCAACAGGATCAACCGGATCAATCGCTTTGTTTATGATTCCTGTAAAGAGACGGGACTTTTGACCGAAGAGATGCTCAGCGTCATCGATAAAAGGGTTCTGCTCTCGGCGGTCTGGAGCAGCGAAAAGATCATGGCTTCCGATATCGGCGACGACGTAAAGGCGCGCCGGATAACCGAGATGCTGCATGACGACTTTTATCTGTCAAGTTATGAACGTCAGCAAAAACGAACGACTGCCCCGGGTTTCGAGATCATTCAACCGCAGGACGGCGCTGTATTTTTGAAAAACAAGCAAAAAGCTGAGGAAAAGCAAAAAAGAAAAGCACAGATACTCAGCAAAACGCCGCGCTTTGTGGTCAATCTCTATCACAAGCTCAAGGGCGTTCCATCGGAGGGTTAGCATTGGAAAAGAAATGGACAACAATCATCGTGCCGAAGAGAAAGCTGCTGGATCTGCGGCTTTGGGAACTCTGGCAGTACAGAGATCTGATCTGGCTGTTTATCAAGCGCGATTTTTCAACAAAATACAAACAGACGATATTAGGGCCGCTGTGGTTTGTTATCCAGCCCTTGTTCACTACCCTGATGCAGACCTTTGTGTTCGGCAATATCGCAAAGCTTCCCACCGACGGGCTGCCTCAGTTTCTGTTCTATATGGCAGGCAACGTGCCGTGGCTCTACTTCTCACTGTGCCTGAGCGGCACCTCCAATACATTTGTCAATAACTCCGGCGTTTTCGGCAAGGTGTACTTCCCGCGCCTGACCGCGCCGATCGCCACGGTCATCTCGTCCGGGCTGAACCTTTTGATACAATTTGCGATGTTCATGGGCTTTTTCCTCTATTTCCTCTGCAGAGGCTCGGATATCCGAATCACATGGATCGCCGCGCTGACGCCGCTGCTGATCATCCAGATCGCGATGCTGGGTCTGGGCTTCGGTATTATCATCTCCTCACTGACGACAAAATACCGCGATCTGCAGGCGCTGGTCGCGTTCGGCGTTTCGCTGTGGATGTACGCAACGCCTGTCATCTACGGCGCGTCCACCCTCAGTCCGAAGCTTTTCACCGTGATCATGCTCAACCCGATGTCGCCGATCATCGAACTGATGCGATACGGCTGGCTGGGTTCCGGAACGACGCCCTTCTTCTACTGGGGTATCAGCTGGATCACGACCGCCGTGGTCCTGTTCCTCGGCGTAGTTCTGTTCAACAAGGTCGAAAAGAACTTTATGGATACGGTTTGATGAGGTAATCATGGAAGAAAGAGATATAGCAATACAGATCACCGGACTGAAAAAGCAGTACCGTCTCGGCGTGATCGGCGGCGGGACGCTCCAGGGCGATATCCAGAGCTGGTGGGCAAGAAAACGCGGCAAAGACGATCCGAACCGGAAGATCGGCACAAAAAAACATCATAAGAACGAAACATTCATGGCGCTCGACGGCATCGACCTGACCGTCTGTAAAGGCGAGCGTCTCGGGATCATCGGACACAACGGCGCGGGCAAATCCACACTGCTGAAGATCCTCTCCCGCGTTACCGGTCCTACAGAGGGCAGGATCTGCATCGACGGCAGGATCTCTTCGATGCTCGAAGTCGGTACCGGCTTCAACCCCGAGCTGACCGGCCGCGAGAACATCTACCTCAACGGCGCGATCCTCGGCATGAACCGTGCCGAGGTCACCGGCAAGATCGATCAGATCATCGAATTCTCCGAATGTGCTCAGTTTATCGACACCCCCGTTAAACGCTATTCGTCGGGAATGTATGTCAAGCTGGCGTTCGCTGTAGCGGCGCATCTGGACTCCGAGATCCTGGTCATGGACGAGGTGCTGGCGGTAGGCGATATGAAATTCCAGCAAAAATGTCTGGGAAAAATGGGAGACGTGTCCTCGTCGGAGGGCAGGACCGTTCTGTACGTCAGCCATAATATGAACACCATCCGTCAGCTTTGCGACCGCTGTATCGTGCTCGATCACGGCAAAAAGGTTTTTGACGGCGACGTCGAAGAAGCCATTTCGCTCTATTCCGATATCAAAAAAGGCAATTTGAGCGCACAGGTCGATCTGCGCGATGCAAAACGCTTCAGTACAGTCAATACCATGCGCAGCATTTCCTTTGTATCCGCCGCATTTCTCGGAAGAGAAGAGAACTGCTTCAAACAGGAGGATCGGCTGAAACTGTGGCTGAAGCTGGATTCAAAAATCGATATCGAACAGGCGAAGATCCGCGTCGGGATCTGCGATATGTACGACAGAAAAGTCGCGTCCGTCCTGTGCAGGGATATCGGCGCGATCCGCAAAGGTGATAACGAAGTGACGCTGGAGCTGTCTTTTGCAGGACTGGCGACAGGAACGTACCGCGGCGATCTGATCGTGTTCGACACGAATGAATTCGGCACGGTCAAAGAGTACGATATTGTGCTGGAAGCCTTCTATTTTGAGATGGAAAACAAGCTGGAATTCACATGGAACCAGCTCAAATGGGGGCCTGTCCGTTTGCCGGATATGAATGTCATCCGCTGATCCGTTATGCAAACTGTTGTGTCTTGTCGGCGACAACCCCGCCTCTTTTCGGCGAAAAGTACCATATTTCGCGAGCTTTTGTTGACTTTTTTATCAGATTTTGTATAATATATAGTTAACATATAATAGGGTAAGTATATATCAG
Source organism: uncultured Ruminococcus sp. (assembly GCA_902796225.1). Lineage (GTDB taxonomy): Bacteria > Bacillota > Clostridia > Oscillospirales > Acutalibacteraceae > Ruminococcoides. The sequence continues at coordinate 13,164 of CADBOO010000005.1, read as the reverse complement.
AAACAGAAACAGTTTTTTGCAAAGCATAAGGAGAAAAAATGAGAAGAGGAATTATTTTTCTGAGTGCGTTTTTCGCGGTCGTGTGCGTTGTCCTGATCGTCATGTCGCCCGACTATCTGTCTATGATGATCATCGGTATTATGACGGCAGCGATATTCTTCGGATTGGTTTTCGGCGTCATACCGAATCTCAAGTTCTGCCAGGGCTTCCGCGATGGTCAGAAGAGTATCGACCGTACCTTTGAGATCAACGCGGACTATGTCTGGACGGCTGTCGAGAATGTACTGCCTTTCTTCAAACAGAAGCAGCTTGACGAAATGTTCAGCGGTTACCTGCGCAATGTGCGCGATCAAAAAGAAAAGGGAGTCGTCATCAGCGATATCGAGGATACGATGAACGAAGAATCGCTGGCGATCCACTCGTGGCGCGGCGTCGTGCTGCAGATCGCCGGTATCCTGACCGCGCTCGGTCTGCTGGGTACTTTCCTCGGACTGGTCACCGGTATCAGCACCGTTGAGTTCAGCTCTGCCGAGGCGACGATGGAAAGCATCGAGAACCTCCTTCACGGTATCAGTACGGCGTTCTATACCTCGATCGTCGGCGTTATTCTGTCGATCCTGTTCAATATCGCCTACAGGCTTGTCTGGAACATCATGCTCAGAGAGATGAACCTTTTCATTGAGCAGTTCCACACCTATATCCAGCCCTCAGCCGAAGAACAGATCCGCGCAAAACAATACCTGAACACCGAAAAAATGATCGAAGCGCTTGATGTGCTGCGTACCAACAGCAACATGACCCTGAGCAACGCCTCCGCGGCAGATCCCGCGCAGGAGCAGCGGATGATGATCGATATCCTCTCCGGTCTGAGACACGGCGAGTTTTCCTTCATGCTTGAGCCGATCTGCAGCCTTGCCGATCGCAGGGTCATCAAAGCAAACAGCGAGATCCGGTGGAATCACTCCGTCCTGGGCGTGGTTCAGCCCTCCGTCTATATGCCGATCGTCGAGGCTGACGGCTTTATCGCAAAGCTCGACCAGTTCCTCTGGGAGCAGATCTGTATCGCCCAGCGCGAGTGGATCGACGCCGGCGTGCATCCAGTCCCGATCGTGCTGAATATCCGCAAGACCGACCTGCTGGCGCTGGATGTATTCGACTGCATCAAAGAGCTGGCGGAGGATCAGGAGCTGGAGCCTCGTTATCTTGAGGTCGCGATCGACGAGTCTGCGTATCTGATTTGTCACGACGAGGCAAAGAAAGCCGAGAAGCTTTTCCTGCAAAACGGCTTCAAGGTCACTGTCGCGAACTTCACCGGCAATTTTGTCAAGCTCGGCGATACCGCCGCGGATGAGATCTGTCTGGATCTGAGCGCCTCGATGGAAGACGGCGATCTTGAGAGTATCTTTGCTCAGGCGGCTAACGCGCACCTCAACCTTACCTGCGAGGGAATCTCATCCGCAAAAGAACTGGCGGATATCAAGCGTTACGGATGTCTGGTCGGACGCGGCAGTCATCTCTATTCCGGGATGACCCGATCCGAATACGAGAACCTGATGCAGTATCCCTCTTTTTCATAAGCAAGACAGCAATTCGCTTTTCAATAGTTACAGAAACCATACAGAATAGGATTTTGCGATGAAAATACGTAAAAAAGCAAAGTCGGGCGACGAAAGCTACTGGAAGTCATTTACCGACATTATGGCGGGTCTTCTGCTGGTGATCCTGCTTGTGCTGATGCTTCTGCTTCTGTATATGACGCAGATGAACAAAGAAGAGCATAAGTATGACCACGAGTATGATTACAGCGTGACAGACGACGATTATGACGACGTCGATGACGGTCACCATGCCGACGAGCTGTACGACCGACCGCCCGAAGCAGGCGGCGGTGGCGGCGGTGGCGGCGCAGATGATCCCGGCACCAGCGACAGCAACGGCGTCGATATGGACTACGGCCATGATAAGGCAGCCGTGTTCGTTTCGGTAGTTGACGAAGAAACCGGCAAAGCAATCAAAAAAGAAGGCATCCTTTTCAGCCTGTATAATGAAAAAACCGCTGTCGGCAAAACGCTGGTTCTGAACACATATTATCCGACCAAGGTCGCTTATAAGCAGTTTGAGACCACCCCCGAGGGCAGCTTCTACCTGCCGGAAAAAATCCCCTTCGGCTGGTATACGCTGCATAATCTCAAGGCGCCCAAGGGCTACAGCTTTGCGGAAGACGCCAGCTTTGAAGTGAACAAGTCGCGCGACTGGGCCGATCCGTACAAGATCGTTATCCCGATGTCGCCTTCCAAGAGCGTGATCTATATTCAGAGCCGCGACGCCGAAACCAATAAAGCCATCGGCAACGCTACCTATGAGGTGACTGCAGCGGAGGATATCGTGACGCTCGACGGCACCGTCCGCGTCAAAGCCGGCAAGAAGGTCTGCGATATCAAGTGCGACAGCACCGGCAAGGGCGCAAGCACCAAGCTCTATTTCGGCAAATACACCGTCAAGCAAACAAAGGCGCCTCAGTATTACGCCGTGACAACTGAGCCGCTGTCGGTCGATTTGAATTATCTGGAAGCAAAGGATAAGGTCTACGACATTCTCAGCGCGAAGACGACCAAGGTGATCACCCTGACCGATGACGAAACCAAAGAACCGATCATCGGCGCCGTCTACTCCGTGACCGGCAGAGATAACGTAAAGACTGATACAAAGGGCAGGATCATCCTGACCGATCTGGAAAAGGATTCCACCTATACCTTAAAGCTCGTCAGTCTGCCCGAAAATTACCGTTCGCCGACAAAGGATCTGACCTTCAAGGTTGACAAAGACGGTCTGATCGAAGGCAACGAGGTATCCGAAACCAAGTTGACCGCCTATATTATCCGGCTGCATGTATCCGCAAAGGATCGCATTTTCGGCAATGAGATCAATTCGTCGACCCTGAGACTCTATGACGAGAAGAACAGTATTGTCGAGGAATGGACGGCGACCGGCAAGACAGAAGTCTTTGAGGATCTTGAACCCGGCACCTACACGCTTGAAGTCGACGGTAATAAATCCAACCGCGTGAGCATCAAGCTGAAGGACGAACCCGGTACGCAGACGCTCGAGATTGTTCTCTGGACGATGTGGGATACTGCCGCCGTGGTCGGAGGCGCGATCGTTGCGGTGCTGATCGCGGCGTTCGTCATCGGCATGATTCGCTCGAGAAAAAAGAAAAAGGATGAAGAAGCGTAATGAAAAAGAATAAAGCACTTCGAAAAAGCGATATCCTTTATCATATCATCAAGGGCTGGCGCATCATACTGCTGTTTACACTGATCGGCATCATCGTCGGCGTTGCGCTGATCGCTGTCAGCTATATCCGCGGCGAAGTTGCGCGCGAATACAAGGTGACCTCTTCGATCGCGGTCGTCGGCAACCGGTATCCGGATGTAGATATCACAAAGTTGGCGCCCGATCAGGTCTTTATGAAGAACGATGTCACGATGGCAAGGTTGATGACAGATACGGCGATGTATCTTGTCAAAAGCCGCAAAAATATGGATGCGGTCGCCGAAAAACTGAACCTGCGCGGCGTAACGGCAAACGATATTTCCCACAACCTGACGCTTTCGAGGGTGGGCGAGACCGAAGTGATCGAGTTGACGCTGCTATGGCGTTCCGAAAAAGAAGGTCTGATGATCATGGACGCCATCGATGAGGTTTCGTCAACGACGCTCAAAAAAAGCCTCAAGATCGGCGAGATCTCTGTAGTCAACGAGTCGCAAGCAGCCTTTATCGTCGGCGGAAATATCAGCATCTCTACGCTGGAATATTCCGCAGTTTTCGGATTGGTCCTCGGCTTTGCGATCTGTATCCTGAAATTCCTGATCGCGCCGACACTGATCAACGAGTCTGACGTCACCAGTATTTTCGGTATCGATACGCTGGGTTCTCTTCCGCTGGATCAGGAATATGCGCGCCTGAAGCCGCGCCAGAAACGAGAGCTTCCGATCTTTGACGATATCAAATCCGTTACGCATCTTCTGATCAGTCATATGGAAGGCGCCCGCGCAAAAAAATTGTACATTACCTCGACGATCCACAGCGAAGGTAAAACACGTCTGCTCGCCGATATCGGCTTACACCTGGCACGGCTGGGCAAAAAGACGCTGCTGATCGACTGCGATCTGGTAAATCCCAGGCTCGGCGCGCTGTTCTTTGACGATCTGAAATATGAGCAGACGCTCAATTCGCTCTACAGGGGCGATTCCGATAAGCTCGACGCGATCTTACATATCAACGGTTGTCTGGATATCCTTCCGACGGTTCTCGAAAGAAACCCCGAGGATATCAACGACGCTCTTCTCAACGTGCTCAAGACGGTCATGGACGGCTATGACTATGTTCTGATCGACGCTGCTCCCATCGGCGTTGACGCCGAGGTGCTGCGCCTGAATGAGATCACCGATACGGTGCTGTATGTCGTGCGATATGACGACGCCAAACTCGACGATATCAAGCGCTCCATGCTCCGTATCGCGAAGTCCGGCATCCCGGTCGTCGGCGCGGTGTTCAACTGTGTCGTCAACTGGCGCCAGACCCTCATCAACGCGCCGAAGAGGCTTTCCTCCATGATCAGCCGCGAAGAAAAGAAGCGCAGAAAAGAAGAGGAAAAGCAGGCTTCCTATCGCGAAAAGATGAAGAAGAAGGAAGAACTGGAAAGACGGCCTGACCGCAGGTATCTCGACGGCATCGCGCCGCGCGAGCCCCAATCCGGTAATTCGGAGAAAAAGGATGCGCCAAAGCCTGCCGAAAAGACGGATGCGACACAGAAAACCGACCTGACCGCCGGGGCGGATACAGCGATCCCGACAAAGGCTGAAAAGCCTTCGAACAGGAAAAGCACAGAAAAATCCCCTGCCGAAGATCGCAAAAAACCGGCAGTCAAAAAATCCAAGAGCCAAAAAATCGCCGAGAAAAAAGCCGCCGAAAAGCTCGCGAAAGAACAGGAAGCCACGGCGAAAAAAGAACGCAATAAAAAAGCGAAAAAGAAGAAATAAACCAAATCAGCAGACCGAATCATCCGGTCTGCTGTTGTTTTTGCGAAAAATGATCACCGCTGTACGGAAAAATCAATGAACCATGCGGGAATTTTTTCATATTCTGATATTGTTACAAAAGGTTTTTGATATTGTTACAAAAGTTTCATTTGAATTCGGCGCGTAAGTCCTGTATAATATAATGTCGTATTTTGTGATAATTAATCCTCTTTCGGGGTGAAGATATGAAAAAAACCATTGCATTGATACTGGCGGGCGTTCTGTTGCTGTTTTCCGCAACAGCCTGCACAAGCTCCGCACAAACCACGGATGCGGAGCCTGTCGTCGAAGAAGCAACCGAGGAACCTGTCGTCCGTCCGAAGCATGATCCGTATTCCTCAAAGAATCTCTACAAACTCCCCAATCATCTGATCGAGGAACAGGACGACGTCGATTACGGCAAGGTCGTCGAAGACGTCAAATACTATTCCAAGACCGCAGGCGACTATAAATACTGCAACATCCTGCTGCCTGCGGGGTATAACAAAAAGAAGACTTATCCGGTCCTGTATCTGTTCCACGGCTGGATGTCCGGCTATGACGTCCACCTGTGCGAGGACTCCTATCTGCAGATCCTTTACGGCAATATGCTGCGCGACAAGCTCACCGTGCCGATGATCATCGTCAGCGCAGAGATGTATACCGACAAGCTCAAAAAGCGCGCACAGATCGAAAAGAGCGACGCAAAGCTGCTCGCCGCCTACAACAAGGTTGTCAAGGATCTTCCGAACGACCTGATGCCGTTCATCGAAAAGCACTATCCCGTGCGCAAGGACAGGATGGGCACCGCGATCATGGGTGTGTCGCAGGGCGGTACAAAGGCGCTTGCGGCAGGCTTTGCCAATCTCGACCGCTTCGGCTATATCGCGTCCTTCGCGCCGGATCCCGGCTCCGTCCCGACGCCCTTCCTCAAGGGAACCATTTGGAACAAGCCGCTGTTAAAGGAGTTCCCCGCCTATGACAAACATCTCGATCCCTACTATCTCTATCTGGCTGTCGGCGCGGACGACCCCGAAAACGTCGAGGTCACCAAATACTACGGCAATCTGCTCAAGGACATGGGCTATCAGAATCAGACCGATGTCGTAAAAGGCTACGAACACGATTATATTTTCTGGCGGGTAGGGTTCTACAACTTCCTTCACAAGATATTCAGACCGTAAAAAAAGAAGGCTCAGACAGCCTTCTTTTTTTGTTTGCCGCGCGACAACTTTTTTTTGGCTGTCCGGAGCGCTTTGCGCAAGCTGAACCGGTAGAATGTTTCGCGGTAGACATAATTGATCTGAACGCCGTACAGCAACAGCAGCATGAGGAAGTAGAACCACATCATGACGATGAATACCGTGCTCAGACTGCCGTACATAGACGAAGAGAAGAATTTGGTATACAAACTGACGCCCCATGACAGCAGACCCCACGCGATCGCGGTGAACGCCATCCCCGGAAGCAGCACGCGGAACTTGACATACCGGTCGTCATCGACCTTGCCCTTGAGATACAGCTTGAGTGCGATCGTCAGGAACAGCGCGACGATGAAGGTCATGATGACGTAGCGCATCGCGATCAGGATCTCCGTCGACAGAGGCAGATCATGGATCGCCTGTTCAAGATAATTGTCGATCACTGCGTTGAGGACGACCAGCCCTATCGAAATGATCATCATCATCAGCAGCACAACGGTGTATCCCATTGCAAAAATGCGCCGCGTCAGCCACATATGCTTCTGCGGGATCCGATAGATGCGTGAGATCCCGTCGGTGACGATATACAGACCCTTGCCTGCCGACCACAGCGCCATCAGGGCTGTGATGATGATTATGCCGGACGACGCGTATTCATACGCCTCGATGATAAACCGGCGGAAGAATCCGAACAGCAGCGTTTTATCGATATCCCCCGCCGAATTGACAACAGCTTCGCTCTGCTTCGCGACCTCATCCATCGTTACCGCATTCGGCTTTCCGCCGAACAAAGCCATGACCGCGATGATGAGCATCAAAAGCGGGACGAATGATAAGATCAGAAAGAATGCCGATTGACCCGACAGCGCGTTGATGTTATCTTCCGAGTTCTTTTTGAGGAATCGCTTGACATGGAGGATGACCGTAGAGATGAACCACAAAAACCGTTTGTGTTCACGCTTGAAGCGATCGATCCTCGCTCTGTCCTTTTCAAATCGTTCTTCGATCTGTGTTTCGATCTGCTTTTCTATCTTCTTTTCGATCGTTTTGATCGGTTTCTTTTTCTTCATTCTCTCACCTCTGATGAAAGATACCATTATCATTCTAACGTATTTTGCCGGTGAAATCAATAGGGCTGCACCAATCCGATCGATAGAGCATGTATTGACGAAACGGTCGTCTGGTGGTATGATTGACAGTAGCAAAAGGAGGCTTTTCGATGAAACTCGATCCGATTATCGTATCACTGCTGGATACAGACCTGTACAAGTTCAATATGGATCAGGTCATTTTTCATAAACACACCGATCTTTGCGGTCAGTATTTCTTTAAGTGCCGCAACACGGACGTCGTCTTTACCGATGAAATGGTGCAGGAGATCAAAGACCAGATCGATCACCTGTGTACCCTGCGGTTCACCAAGCGCGAGCTGAACTACCTGCGCTCGATCCGCTATATCAAGAACGACTACGTAGAATTCCTGCGCATCTGGCGGCCGATCCGCGACTATGTTTCGGTGGGGCTTTCGCCCGAGGGCGAGCTGCAGGTCATCGTCGACGGTCCGCTGTTCTCTGCGATGCAGTTCGAGATCTATCTTCTCGAGATCATCAACGAGGTCTATTTCCGTATGTCCTATGATTACGACGAGCTGGTCGCGTCCGCAAAAGAACGGCTCGATGCAAAGATCAAGGCGCTCAACGACGGCACCTATACCTTCAAATTTGCCGAGTTCGGCTGTCGCCGCAGACTTTCGCGCGAGTGGCAGGATGAAGTCGTCCGCCGGCTGACGGGCGAGACCGACAAATGCGTCGGTACCTCCAACGTCTATCTCGCGATGAAGTACCACCTCACGCCCATCGGCACTTATGCCCACGAATATGTCCAGATGTATCAGGGCATCGACAAGATCCCGCTCGCCTACACCAACCATTACGCGATGCGCGACTGGTATGACGAGTACCAGGGCGACAACGGTTCCGCCCTGACCGATACCATCACGACCGACCTGTTTTTGATGGATTTCAACCGTTCGATGGTCAACAACTATTCCGGCGTACGCCACGACTCGGGCGATCCCTACGCATGGGGCGAAAAGATCATCGCCCATTATCAGGGTTACGGCGTCGATCCGAAGACAAAACAGCTGTTGTTCTCCGACAGCCTCAACTTTGACCGCGCACAGGAGCTCTACGATTATTTCAAGGACAGAACGCGCGTCACCTTCGGCATCGGCACCTTCTGCTCCAACGATACCGACAAAGAACCGCTGAATATTGTGATCAAGCTGCAGTATGTCAACGGCAGACCTGTCGCCAAGCTGTCCGACGACAGCGGCAAGTCCATGTGCCGCGACAAGGAATACCTTGATTATCTTGAGCGGAGCGTTGCGTTCCGTCTCCAGCGTGAAAAATAACCTCTTGCAGGCGGCGGGCGCTGTGCCCTAATGAAGTCTTCAGAGCAAAAACACACTCCCGGTCGAACGGTTTCGGCCGGGAGCTTTTGTATTATTGTCCGATGATTTCTCTGATCTCGTTCTCGGCGGCTTTGACCTCGTCAAAAAAGTCCTGCGACGATACCCTGATCGCGCCGTTGCCGATGATGATCAGCTGTTCGGTCACATCTGACGTCACGACCCTCACGCGGTTATGCTTTGCAAGCTCGTGCGAGGTCTTCTCGATGTAGGCGTCGGCGGTCTCGGCTTCCTTGGTGTAGACAACGCTGATGTTGTCGATCTGCTCGACCTCGCGGTCGTGACCCTTGACGCGGTAGGCGTCGAACACGAGGATCAGCCTGCATTTGCGGTATCCCTGATAATTGCACAGAATGTTCACCAGTGCGCCGCGCGCCGCGTCGATATTGTCTTCTGCGATCGCTTTCAGGTTCTGCCACGCAAAGATGACGTTATACCCGTCGACCAGCAGATACTCGGGACCTTCGAACTTCGGCTCATACTTGTAGCTTTTCTGCTTTTTGCCGGTCGTCGCGTCATAGCGCCGCCGGGGAGTATAGCTGTTGTCGGTGCGCTTTCTGACAGGTCCGTAGGTGCTTTCAAAAATGCTCATCAGCTCTTTATCCAGCGCAAAGATGTCGTCCGACGAGCGATAGCGCGAGAGATCCCGCGCTGCAGCGGCGGCATTCTCTGCCGGCTTTTTGTTCAGCACGCCCGACAGATGCATCCTGCTTTTGACCTCGTCCCACCTGACTGTGTGTCCGGCGCCGTGTGAGCAGAATACCGAGTCGCACGGATTATCCGTATCCGCGTCGGGATCGTAGCCGATCGCTTCGATCACCTCGTCTGCGTTGTGACACGGCTCATAGCCGCTCAAAGTGCAGCTCAGCCGTCCTTTGCCGCGCGTATACTGCACGACCTCTTTTGCGTAGTCCCGCATGGTTGCGACGGGGCACCTGCCGCACAGGGTCGCTGAATCGCCGTCGATCACGGGCGGCTCAAAACTGCCGTACATCCGCCCGATATCCGACATCGCGCGTCCCGCATTCTCGGCGGGAATTTCTAATACATAGTCGTAGACCGGTTCGAGCAGCACGGACTTCGCCTCTCTGAGTCCCTGCCGTACGGCGCGGTAGGTCGCCTGACGAAAGTCGCCGCCCTCGGTATGCTTCAGGTGCGCCTTGCCCGCGACCAGTGTGATCTCCATATCCGTGATCGGCGAGCCGGTCAGCACGCCGGGATGCGTTTTTTCATACAGGTGGGTGAGGATGAGCCGCTGCCAGTTTTTGTCCAGCACATCCTCTTTGCAGGCGGTGTTGAAACGAAGCCCGCTGTTGCGGCTGAGCGGCTTTAACAGCAGATGTACCTCCGCGTAATGCCTGAGGGGTTCGAAATGCCCGACGCCCTCGACGGTATTTTCGATGGTTTCCTTGTAGATGATGCTTCCCTGACCGAAGCCGACCTCCATCGAGAAGCGCTCCGCGATGACGCTCTGCAGCACCTCGATCTGGATATCGCCCATCAGCCGCAGCTGGATCTCGCCCGACCGCTCGTTAAGGCTGACGTTCAGCATCGGATCCTCCGCTTCGAGCTGACGCATTCTCTGCATCGCGGTATGCGTGTCGACGCCGTCGGGCAGGATCACGGAATAGGTGAGCACCGGCTGCAGCACAGGCGCCGCGGTATCTTTCTCAACACCCAGTCCGTCGCCGGGCTTTGCAAAGCCGATACCCGTGACCGCACAGACGGTACCTGCGTCCGCTTCATCGACAGCGGTGAATTTTTCACCCGAATAGATGCGGATCTGGTTGACCTTTTCGCCGTCGGAATTGCCCTTTGCGTCAAGTGTTTCGCGCACGCGGAGTCTGCCGCCGGTGATCTTCAGAAAGGTCAGGCGGTTTTTCTGATTATCCTGCGCGATCTTGAAGACGCTCGCGCCGAAATCCGCGCCGTATGCGGGCGTGATCGTCCGCTGCCTGAGACAGGTCAGCAGCTCGTCGACGCCCTCCGGCTTCAGCGCAGATCCGAACAGACACGGAAAAACGCTCCGCCTTTGGATCGCGGCGTTGATACCGGCGTCACTCAGCGAACCGTTCTCGTCGTACTCGACCAGCAATTCCTCGTCGCACAGGGCGAGGTTTTCGTATAATTCATCCCGGCTTTTACAGCCGAAATCCACACAGCCGTCGCTGAGCTTTCCTTTGAGCTGTGTCATCAGAAAGCCGCGGTCGGTATCGGGCAGATCCATTTTGTTGATAAAGAGGAAGCACGGCACGTTGTATTTTGCGAGCAGCTTCCACAGCGTCGCGGTATGGCTTTGCACGCCGTCGGACGCGCTGATCACCAGCACGGCGTAGTCGAGCACCTGCAGGGTGCGTTCGGTCTCCGCAGAAAAATCAACGTGTCCCGGGGTGTCGAGGATGGTGAACTCGGTATCGCCGCAGGGCATCATCGCCTGTTTGGAAAAGACGGTGATCCCCCGGTCGCGCTCGATCGAAAAGGTGTCGAGGAATGAATCGCGGCGGTCGACCCGCCCGAGCTTTTTCAGATTGCCCGACAGGTACATCATCGCCTCGCACAGGGTCGTCTTGCCCGCGTCAACGTGCGCGAGTATCCCAAGCGTGATCTTTTTCATCCTCTCACCTCCGACTTTTTTCATAGTATATCACAAACGTCTGTGGGTGGCAAGGCGAGAGTTTGGAGTTAGGAATTAGGAATGAGGAATTAGGAATGAGGAATTAGGAATTTAGGAATTGGGAATTAGAAATTAGGAATCAGGTGAGGACGGAGTCCTCCCACAACTCTTCACTCTTAGTTCTTAGTTCTTCACTCAAAAAAGCGGAGCCTCTCAGCTCCGCTTTATCTATTCTATATGATGGATCACTTGACCATGCTGCCGCCCCATTCGACGACGGTAAAGCCTTGTCGTGCCGGTGCGCTCAGCGTCTGCGCGGGGATCTCGATCGCGCTGTCGGATGCGTACCACGCCATGAATACGCGGATTACGCTGTCCGGCTGCGGGCTGACGTTCAGACCGGCGGCGTCGGTATAGGCGTCAGTCTGGAACGAGATCACGTTATACGGATTCTTTTCCATGATCGGAAGCCAGAATTCGATGAAATCCGACGTTTCTTTCTCATTCAGTCCCTGTCGGTTCAGCGCGTCGCTCAGGAATGCCCCGGTATCGCTTCCCTTGACGCAGAAGCCCTTGCTCATATCATAGTCTGCGTTCAGCTTCGCTTCCCAGAAAAGGGAGTCGTACTGTTTGCCGTCCGCAGTTGTCAGCGTACCGTCGGGCGAGGCGGTCACCGTCCAGCCGCCGTTATACGCCGGTTCGCTTTTCAGCAGCTCGCCGTTCAGATCGAGCGATACATCCACCTCGGTCTCTTCTTCGGGATAGAGGTAGATCACCGGCTTATAGGCAACGTTCGGATCGGGGACAAAGGTCGATTCTTCGATCGACACCAGATCGCCTTCATAGCAATTGGTCTTGTAATCACTGTATACGTTTTCGCAGACGCAGTACACGTGATCGCCGACGCACCAATGGTCCGAAATACTTCCGTTGATCTTGATGATGACCGGCAGCGGAATGACAGGCGTTGCGATAAAGTAAGTGTCGTGGATCTCCAGGATCTCGAAGTCTGCGCAGTAATTATCGTCCCATTTCACTGCGACAGGAGCATCGGACATTTTTCCGATGTTCTTGTTGGTGGGAAGGTCGGCAAGATGACGCTGGATCGAGGTCGCATCAAGCACGGTGACGGTGCCGTCGCCGTCGGCGTCTGCCGCTGTTTCATGATAATCAGCTACATCAAGCGACGCGACCACCCGCTGGATCACCGTGGCGTCCAGAACGCTGATCATATTGTCTCCGTCCGCATCGCCGATCATATACGGCGCGGGTTCTGCCGCCGCCGTGATGACGGATGACAGAAGCAAAGCAGCGATCAAAATGATAGTGCATAAATTCTTACCTGTTTTCATCATTTACATCTCCTTATTATTCAGTTTAACAGCAAGCAAATGGTGTGTCAATCATTTATTGGATGGTTTTGCATTATTCATTCATCAAATAGACATTCTTACTTTGAATCATTTGGCCGTCCTCGTTATAGACCTCCATTTTGTAGATCCCGGTTTGGAGATTCCACTCTTTTGGGGGTCTGTATACGAAGTAAGCATAACCGTCTTTGCGGATCGTAGGGATCGTCTCGTGTTTCGGTGATAAGATCGGTTCACTGTCGACGCGATGATCTGCGCTGTCATACAGCACGCAGAAAACGTGTTTGTTTCCTGTGAGCAAACGACTGTTGACCGCAGAGGAGACAGCCACATTGCCGGGATCTCCCGGCATGGGGGATGCGCCCGGGTTGTCGCTGGGGGGGATCTGCGGCGAGGCGTCAGGCGGATCTGTCGGTGCTTCGGTTGACTGTTCGACAGGCTGTTCGGT
>CADBOO010000004.1 GCA_902796225.1 uncultured Ruminococcus sp. | reverse complement strand
TAGTCGTCGGGATGAATAATATTCTCAAAATTGCAGTCGGTCGTCTTCTTGAATTCTTCCCGATCGCGGCAGTCAAAAACCTTAATAGCCGCTTCATTTGCGTAAACACAACCCCACGGCTCGTGCGCCTTGTAGATAAAGAACCCGCGGGACATATGTCGTCCGATCTCTTCGATCACCGGCATGACTTCTTCGGTCAATCGAAACTGTTTGCCATCCATAAATAACCTCCTTTTCTTAAAAATTTGTACGCGCATTATCACAGAAAAATTCTATTTCTGTTTAGTTATGCAAAGTATAACATATTATAACGAAAATATCTACCCCAACTTTAGACTTTTGCACAAATATTTTTAACTTTTATTCATTTTTTTAGCTTATGCGCAAAATCCTTTATGTTCCCATCTTGACATTGGCAGGTGCCATGGCGGCGCCCATATTGTTCTGGTCGGTAACGGCGAAATCTGTGATGACGCCGGGTCTTGCGGCGCGGATATACGGCATCTGCGTATTCGGAAAAACCGTTCTTCGATGATCCTTTTGGGCGCTGTCGGAGTCGGATCGCCGCTTTGCTTTTTCGCTGTCTGCCTCGATCACACAAGCGCCCGATCCGGTGACGGTCCACTGGGCTGTCGGCGGACGCTGAGAACCGTATTCAAGCGGCATCCTGTATTGGCGTTCCGCCGTACAGTAGTGGGACGAGGCGGCGCATACGGATCTCAGCGCTGCGCCGCTTTCGACAGTGACGGCAGCCATCATCAACCCCAGCGCCATGGTCGAACAGGCGCCGTAGATCCCGATATACGGAATCCCGAACCCTCTCATCGCAAAGCTTGACGCGACACACTGATTCAGCAGATCGCCGCAGAATGCGAAGTCGATCTCCTCGCGCATCATCTCGCCCTTTTGCAGCGCGATCTCTACGGCGGTACGCATCATTTCGGTCTCGGCTTTTTCGAAGGTATCCTGACCGAAATAGCTGTCGTAAACGATCCGGTCAAAATCCTCGCGCAGCGGACCCTGCGCTTCTTTTTTTCCCGCGACCGACGCGAATGCGCTGATCCTCGGTCTGCTTTCAAACAGCAATGTTCCGTTACAATTCTGCATAAAAAAACTCTCCTTTGCGTTATTATCCGCAAAAGAGAGTTGCTCATTCGTGATATCTTTGTCTGGAAAATCAAACCTTGATCCCGCAGAATACGTTGTCGTTCAAATGACGATCCTGTATCCTGCGCTGTGTCAAGCGTCGGGCGCTGATGATGAGTCGCCGCCTTCTTCCTCTGACGATGCGCCGTCGTCGGAAGAACCGCTGTCTTCTGCCGCCGATGAGCTTGAACCTCCCGAAGCGCTTGAGCTGCTCTCAGCCCCGCTCGATGAAGCGTCGTCGTCATCATCGTCATCATCGTCGTCATCGTCGTCATCGTCGTCATCGTCGTCATTATCATCATCCGAATCCGATTTGGGTGCGACCGTATAGTAAGTTGACTTGGGCAGATCGTCCTCTTTGACTTCTTTGCCGTTCTTCAGGTAAGTCCGCCATGCCTTAACGGTATAGCCGGTCGAGAAGTATTCGGGATCCGAGGTCGATATCTTGATCTCGTCGAATTCCGAATTCTCAAGACCGTAGATCTCGCAATGCAGTTCGGTGCCGTCCATCCAGCACTTCATGAACAGAGGATAATCGAAAATGTTTTTCAGCTTCAGGTCAATATTGCCGTAGTCGATCGTCGCATCGCGTCCCGCATCGACATAGGTCGACTTGTAATAGTGGCAGGCGCGCTCGATAACATCCATACCGCAAAGGATCCCTGCATTGTAGATCGTGGTTGACGACTGGCAGATACCGCCGCCGATGCCGGTCTCGCTTCGACCCTTAATGATAACGCCCGCTTCCTTGTAGCCGTTGTCGGGATCGTTGGAGTCGCCGGTACAATCGTTGAACGACCATGTCTCGCCCGGCTCGATGATCGATCCGTTGCACGCCTTCAGTGATACGCGCATGTTCTCGTTGCCGTTATCATTGTTGGTGGAAGTGGTCGAGTATTCGCTCAGCTTGACGATATTATCCTGCAGATACTTCTTGGTCAGCTTGGGAGCAACGGTCTTGACCTCGGTATTGACGTCGCCGGAGGTTTTTCCGTTCTTGAAAACACCTTTGATGCTCGCTGCGAGCGCCTTAGAGTCAACGTCCTTGCCGGTGACCTCCTGAGAGATCGTGAACATATTATCTGCAGAGGGATCGAACTCCGTTACCTTGGCGTCGACGGGTTCGGAATGAACCTCTTTTGCGATCTTTTCCGCAAGGCCGTCTGCAGCAGAGGTGTCGACGCTGATCGTCAGGTCGATGTCCTTTTTGCCCTTATTGAATCCTTTTTCCTCGGAATGCTCTTTGATCTCGCTGAGGACCTCAGAAGTATTGAAGGAATAGGTGAAATCGCTCTTGGTCAGGTTGTAATCCTTATCGCCCGCTTTGACATGGACCTTGATGCCGTCTGCAAGCTCGTCCTCCATCGTGTCAAGTTTTTGCTCAGCTTCTTTGATGGTCATGCCGCCGAAATCGACGCCGTTGACAAAAACGTTTTCGGAAACCACGGTTGACGAGCCGGATTTCTGGTACATATACCAGGTGAATCCGCCGCCGCCGACCAAAAGCAGTACCAACACGACAACGATCGTGATGATCAGCGGTTTTTTGCTTTTTTTCGGCTCTTCGGACGCGTATTCGTCACGTTCCGACACAGCATACGAACTGCGGTCGTTGATATCGACATACCCCGTATCCGCTTTTTTTCTGCCGGCAGCCGAAGGTGCGGCCGAACGACCTTGATACGAGGGAGCATATGTTGAGTGGTTAGAGGAACTGCCGCTGTTTGACAGACTGTTATTTCTGCTGCGGGCTTCTTCTAAAATGGAATTGATTTCCATTGTGTCTGAGGATGGTTTTTGAGCCATGCTACAGCCTCCGTACTACTATATATTGTTACCCATTGTGTTTTACCTACTAGTTCAGTACACATTATAAAGCTGTCGGAATAAATTTAAATTCTTATTTCGAATAATAGCACAAAAATATTGCCGGTATTTCGGCGGTTTTTCAGTGGGTTTTATATCTAAAATGAATAAAGGCTCAAAAATGAGGATACAAACCGTCCGGATCACGGCGGTTTTCCCTGCCGCGGCGCGGATGTACGGGGATTGCCCTATCAGGATCGGGCAATATAAAAAGCACCCTGATTTCAGACGAAAACAGGGTGCAGAGCAATGGATTCAGTTTTCTTCAAAGGTGATGCGGAAGGATGTTGATCCAATGGTGATAACGTCGCCGGAGCGCAGACGGTTAGACGAGAAGATCTTCATGCCGCCGATATAGGTGACGCCGGCAGCGGAGGATTCTTCCAGCATAACGGTGTTGTTGTCGGCGATGATCACCGCGTGCATCGGATGCATCGCTTTGTCCTCAAACACAAGGTCACAGCCTTTGTCGGTACCGATCGTCAGGTTGCGTCTGATACGGAAATCAAAGTTTGCATTGTAGCACAAGCCGGACAAGACCTCGATCCGGACCGGCAGACCGGGACCGGTATCGGAGACAGACGCCGCGCCGCCGCTTTTCGGCTGCTTTTTCCTGAGCAGCAGAACTGCGATCACAATCAGCAGGATCAGAAGGATCGAGCCGCAGACGATCACGATGACAATGACCGTATTGTTTTGATTGCCCTCCCGTGCGTCTTCGGCAGCTTTCTCAACAGGCGGGTTCGATTCCTGAGCGCCGAAGATGCTGGTGCCGTCCTGTTGGCTGATGGATTCCGCCTCTGTCGCATCGGACGCGGGCTGTGTTTCTTGCAAAGGGGCTTCGGTAATATCCTGAGCCGCCGCTTCGGTCGCTTCTGTCGGAGAAGTCTCTGCCGGGGCGGTCTCCTCGTCAAAAGGCTCCCCGTCGTTTCCATCGTCGTTGCCGCCGTCGCCGCTGAGGTTTCCGTCCTGAGGAGAAGGCTGCTGAGGTCCCGGCGGACCGACGTTAGCAAACGCCGTCAGGCTCATCGACAGCGCCAGAAACAGCGCCAGCAGTAGAGCTGCTGTTTTTCTCATAGAGACACCTCCTAACGAATCATCGCGGTAACGACGGACAGATTATCGCTGTCGCTCTGCAACCGCGCGATCACGCGCAGCATCAGAAGCTCGGTCCATGCCTGCGCGCTGTTGGTTTTTAAAAAGTCAAAGAGGATCTCCTGATCCTGCAAATACTCCCAAAAGCCGTCGGAGCATAGCAGAAACCCGTCGCCGGCTGTCAGAGGCTCGGTCGTCTCGCCGAAATCCAGCTTGAGCTTGGACTGAGAGCCGAGTGAACGCAGCAGACTGGACTGATCCTCGTCTGTCGCGATCTCTGCGCGGGAGATCTCGCCGGCACGGTACTTCTTGAACGCGACGGAATGATCCTCCGTCACCGCTTCGATACGGCTGTTGTGGATGTAATACAGCCGCGAATCGCCTGCGTGCGCCCATGTCGCTTTTGTGCCGCTGATCTTCAGGGCGACAACGGTGCTCTTCATTTTATTCGCCTGTACCGCCTGCTGATCCAGGATCTCCTGATCGGCTGCTTCCAGACGCTTTTTGAGCCAGTCTTTATCGTTTTTATTGTCGTCCAGCGGCTCGGCAAGGATGGTATCGACGACGATCCCGGATGCTTCCGCGCCGCCGCGATGACCGCCCAGACCGTCGGCAGCGACCAGCACCGCGCCGTACGGCGTATAGGCAAAGCCGACTTTGTCCTCGTTATATTCTCTGCCGCCCTGAGAGGAAAAGGAATAGATATCAATCATAGCAGTTCTCCCTTGCGTTGCGTCCTGTCAATACTCGCACCGAACGACCAGCGCGGTATAGTTATCCTGAAAACGTTTTCCCGCTGCTTCTACGCCCTCGTGCATCATGCGGCACATCTGTTCGGGCGTCTCAGCGCTCAGGCATTCGTTGAGCTGTTCTTCGTTGAGAACGCCGCCGACGCCGTCGGAACAAAGCAATACGACGTCGCCGTCCATCAGCGGGATCGGGCGCAGTGTATAATCGACGTCGCGCAGCTCGCGCATCCCGAGGAAGCAGGTCAGCGCCGCTTTTTCGGGGTGTGTTCTTGCAGGCTCGCAATCCACCGAGCCTTCGCGGATCTGCTGCAGGCAGACGCGGGTAAACATATTCTGCTTGCGGTTGAGATGATAGATCGAATCGCCGCGCTTGAGGATCAGATAACTGTCGCCGACGCTGGAATAGTAAAGGCTCTCGTTATAGAACACACAAATGATACCGGTGCTGCCGCCCTGTGCGGAGAGGATCGAAAAGATCTCGTCGTTCGCCATGATCATTAACTCGCGCAGCTGGGCGGCGATATCGGTAGTGAGATCCATGTTCTCGAACCCTGTCTTGATGCGCGAGATCGCGGCTTCGCTGGCGACCTTTCCGTCCTTCATGCCGCCCATTCCGTCAGCTACAACGGCAAGCAGTCCGCGTGTGCGCATCAGCGTGACGTCGGAAATGTTGACGAATGCAAAGGAATCCTCCTGATAGGACCGGGTTCCGATTTGCTGCAGCTGCGCGCCGTGATAGCTCAGATAATGCGGGATCGGGGTCTCGCTGACATACGCGCGCGGAGCGTTCAATAAAGCTGTACTGTTGTTATTATTCATCTTCTTCAGCCTTTCAGCCCTTCTATCGCTTCGATATCCGGGCGGTTCAAAAAGAATGAGGGTTGATACTGATCCCTGAAAACAGGATTCATCGGATACCGGGATTCAGACCCATGGATGATAAAGGGATTATTCGGGATTGTCTTATTTTGCCAGCAGAATGATCAACAGAATGACGCCGAACACCGCCATACTGATACCGAACGAAACAAGCGTGGTTTTCAGCGGACTGAACGCTTTTTTCTGTTTGGGCTGCATGTCTGACGCCTGCAGAGGTGCTGCCGGCTGTGACATCGTCGCAGGCTGTACCTGCTGCACAGGCGGTGTAAATGACTGCGGGATCGGTGATTGAGATTGCTGTACCACAGACGTATACGGCTGTGGAGTCGGGGGCGTCTGTGACCTGACCGTCGGATCGCCGGAAGACGGGGCGCTCTGCATCTGTGCGGACTGCGCGGCGTTTTCGGGATACGGTCTGAACAGCGTCAAAGGGACCTGTCCGGTCGTCAGCATGCGTTCTTTCAATTGCTGTGTTGTCTGAAATCTGTCGGCGGGCTGTATCGCCAGACCTTTGAACAGCGCAAACTCGCCCTGCGGCGTCAGGTCGGGACAATAATAGCGGGGATTGACCAGCAGGTCCTCGTCCATCCGGTCGATGGAGTCCTGCGGGACGATACCGGTGATCGAACGGTAGAAGGTCGCCGATAATGAATAGACGTCGGTGAAAGGTCCCTGACGTCCGTGACGGGAATACTGTTCTCTGGGAGCGTAGCCGTGTTTAAGGACGACGTCCAGACTGCGGCTCATATCGCCCAGACTGTATCGCGCGGCGCCGAAGTCGAGCAGCTTGATCTTGCCGCTATTCGTGATAATGATGTTGTCGGGGCTGATATCGCGATGGACGATGCCCTTTGCGTGGACCATCGACAGCGCGTCCATAACGGGGATCAGAATACGCTTTGCTTCTTCAAAGCTGATCTTGCCGCCGTGTGATTTCAGATAATCCTTGAGGCTGATACCCTCGATGTATTCCATCACGAAATACGCGGTGCCGAATTCTTCAAAATAACGGTAAACTCTGACGATACTGGGATTGCCGATAAACGCGGCAAGGGTTTTTGCCTCTTCAAGAAAGCACTGCTTGCCGTATCGGAAGCCTTCGCCTCTTTCGCCGGAATACGGAGAGACGGAATACGAATTATCACGCGCCGCCATGCTGTCGGGGAAATACTCTTTGATCGCGACAAGCTTGCCGTTTTTCCGATCCTGCGCAACATAGGTGATGCCGAAGCCGCCCTGTCCGAGCACTCTGCCGAGAAGATAGTCTTTACCGAGGGTTATTCCTGCGGGCAGTGCGGTCGGGTACATTTCCCTGTCTTCCGCAGCGTTGAACTTGCAGTGCGGACAAACAAGGCTGTTGCCCCTATCCTGAAAACAGTTGTAACAAATCATTGGATTATGACTCCCTCGCCGGTCTTGATCGGATTCTACTTATTCTATTGTATTATACTAAAAAATACAGATTCTGTCAAATAGAATCTGCAGTCGATAACCGACGACAGCGCCTTTCTGACGTTCTGACGGACTGCGGCAAAAATAGTTCCAAAACTGTAATCGAAGATTAAAAATTCTTTCATTTACTACGAGAATAAAACATAATATAATATATTCTGAAAAAGAATAATCTTGCAAAAAACGAGAAGAGAGGAGGTGGCGTATGCTTCAAATCAAGAATATCCGTAAGGTCTATAAAACCGGATCGCTCGTCCAGGAAGCGCTCGGGGGCGTGTCTCTCAGTCTGCGTGACAATGAATTTGTTGCGATCCTCGGACCCAGCGGATCCGGAAAAACCACCCTTCTGAATATCATCGGCGGTCTTGACCGCTACGACGACGGCGACCTGATCATCAACGGGATCTCAACGAAAAAGTACTCCGATCGCAATTGGGACGCCTATCGCAACCACACCGTCGGCTTTGTTTTTCAAAGCTATAACCTGATCCCCCACCAGACGATCCTGAAGAATGTTGAGCTGGCGCTGACGATCAGCGGCGTTTCGTCCAGACAGCGTACCGCCCGCGCGACCGAAGCGCTGGAAAAGGTCGGACTGAAGGATCATATCCATAAGCGCCCCTCCCAGCTATCCGGCGGTCAGATGCAGCGCGTAGCGATCGCGCGCGCGCTGGTCAACGATCCCGATATCCTGCTGGCAGATGAACCGACAGGCGCGCTGGATTCCGAAACCAGCATCCAGGTCATGGCGCTGCTCAAAGAGGTCGCCGGCGATCGGCTGGTCGTCATGGTGACCCATAACCCGGAGCTTGCCGAAGCCTACGCGACCCGTATCGTCACCCTGAAGGACGGCGGGATCACCTCTGACTCTGATCCCTATGAGCCGGATGAAGGAGAAGCCGTTCATAAAAGCATGGGCAGATCGTCCATGTCGTTCCTCACGGCGCTTGCGCTGTCCTTTAACAATCTGCGCACCAAAAAAGCGCGCACGATCCTCGTATCCTTTGCCGGCTCTATCGGCATTATCGGTATCGCAATGATCCTGTCGCTCTCTCACGGCGCGACACAATACATCCACAATATCGAGGAAGAAAGCCTGCAAAGCTATCCTCTCACCATCAGCGATACCAACTTTGATTTTACTTCGATATACACCGACAGTATCAATTCCGAGGACGATGACGAAAAAGCAGAGGTCACCGAAATGCGCTATATCTCCGGACTGCTGTCCGGCGTCAAGAACAACGACCTGAAATCTCTGCGCGCCTATTTTGAAAGTGACGACTGCGATATTTATGACTATGTGCAGTCGCTCGAGTACGGCTACCGCCTGATTCCGCAGATCTACAAAAAGTACGAAAGCGGCTATCGGCAGGTCAACCCCGATAAAAGCATCGACGCACTGGGGTTTTTCAATGACGACAGCATGGTGACGGGCATTGTTTCCAGCTTTTCCAGCACGACGACCTTCAATCCCCTGCCTGCTCAGGAAAAGATCTATACCGAAAGCTACGAAGTCAAAGCCGGCCGCTGGCCCGAGAATTACGACGAATGTGTCGTCGTCCTGACGATCAACGGAAAGATCCCGGATACCTCTCTGTATAATCTGGGGCTCAAAGACCCTGCCGAGCTTGATAAGCTGATCAAAGCCTACAGTGAAAACACCAGCACCCGCGTCGAAGAAGACGCCATGACCTTTGACTATGACGATTTTCTCGGGATCGAATTCAAGCTGATCTCTGCAACAGAGTATTACACCTATGACAAAAAGAACAAGATCTGGGTCGACCGGTCCGATGACACAAAAGCAATGGCAAAGCTGCTGGATAAATCGGAGTCGATGCGTGTCGTCGGCGTTGTCCAGCCGAAAAAGGACAACATGTCCCCGATCCTCGTGCAGGGGATCTGTTACCATTCCTCGATCACAGATCATATGATCGAGCTGTCAAAGGATTCGGATATCGTCAAAGCACAGAAAAAAGATCCGAAAACCGACGTCTTTACCGGCAAAGCCTTCGGTGAGAAGGATACAAAAGCTGATTTTGACGTCGCATCCCTGTTCTCGGTCGACGAGAGCGCTGTCAACAAAGCCTTCGATACAAGCTCGCTGGATATCGATATCCCCGAGATGGATCTCGGCACAATGGATTTTTCCGACGTCGATCTGGAAGATTCTGTCTCGGATTACGATTTTTCTGCGGATTTCCCGACGCTGAGCAAGGCCGATATCGAGGAAATGTTCAATTCGATCAACTTTACCGTCACCGCCGACAGTATGAAAACCCTCTTCAAAAAGCTGATCGACGGCTATACCGAATACACAAAGGATAAGCCCGAAGCCAGTGTCAGCAATCTTCCGGAAGCGTTTGCCAAGTACATCACCTCAGAAGATGCGCGAAACATCCTGATCGAGGATCTGATAAAAATCGCAAAGACCAAAGCGGAATATCTGATCACCGTCGAGGATCTCTCCGCGGTGATCCAGAGCGTCATGGAAGGATATCCCGAATACCTGACCGAGAACGGGCTGAGCGAAACGGTCACCTACTCTCACATCGTCGAATATCTGCAAAGCGAAAAAGCAAAGGAGCTGATCGAAAGCGGCGTGACGACCCTGCGCGAAAAACTCAGCAAGCTGATGTTCACCGATGAAGAAGTCACGTCGATCGCCAACGATCTCGTCAGCGGCTACGAGCCTTTTGCCGAAAAAAACAACCTGCCGACAAGTACGTCGCTGCTCAACGCGTTCACCGAATATATCACTACCGACTCAGCTCAGTCGCTGATCACCGATACGATTTCCGGTTCTGTCGACACCGACAAGATCGAGAAGACCATCAAAGGCTATACCAACAAGATCTCGGATAAGATCAACGACGCGATCGGCAAGATGATCTCCGCCGTAGAATCGCAGATCACCTCTTCCCTTGAGGCTGCGATGAGCACGTTCACCGGGAGCATTTCGGAAGATATGCTCAGCGGCTTCACCTTTGATACCTCTCAGCTTTCAAAGCTGATCCGATTCAATATGACGGTCGATGAAATCAAAAACCTGATGAGCTCGCTGCTGATTTCGAACGAATCCAACTACGAAAGCAATCTGAGGAAAATGGGCTATGCAGATATCGACAAGCCCTCTTCCATTACGATCTATCCTGCCGATTTTGACAGCAAATCACACATCAAAGAACTGATCGATGATTATAATACGCGCATGATCGAGGAAGGCAATGAGGATAAGGTCGTTGAGTATACCGATCTGGTTGACGCTTTGATGGGGACTGTCACCATCATTATCGACGTTATCAGCTATATCCTGATCGCTTTTGTCGCCATCTCGCTGGTGGTTTCATCCATTATGATCGGCGTCATCACCTATATCAGCGTTCTTGAGCGCCGCAAGGAGATCGGTATCCTGCGCGCGATCGGCGCTTCCAAGCACAACATTTCGTCGGTATTCAATGCCGAGACCTTTATCATCGGCACGCTGGCGGGGCTGTTCGGCATCGGAATCACCGAGCTGCTGATCATCCCGACCAATCTCATTATTCACGCTGCATCCGGCCAAAACGGCATCAACGCCATCCTGCCGCCGCTGGGCGCAGTCATCCTGATCCTGCTGAGTATCGTTCTGACGCTGATCGGCGGTATCATTCCCTCGCGCAAGGCTGCTAAATCAGATCCCGTAACAGCGCTGAGGTCGGAATAATCTATCAATAACGGACATCCCGTTCATCAATAATACCGGAGGGTACCATGATTAAAGTAATCAACAAAGAGGTTCTGTCCTCTGACAAGATCCATCATCTGAAAGGAAAAATCTATATTCCGGAGGGCGCTGCCCGCGGATTGTTTCATGTCGTTCACGGCATGACCGAACACATCGCCCGCTACGACAGCTTTATGCGAAAGATTGCCGAACAAGGCTATATCGTATTTGCATACGATCACCTCGGCCACGGAAAGACCGCTGTCGACAAAAGCGAGCTGGGCTTTATCGCACATAAAAACGGCTGGGAAAAGCTGATCGACGACGTCTTTATCTTCGGCAACGAGATCAAAAAAGCGATGGGCGAAGAACTGCCGTTCATCCTCATGGGTCACAGCATGGGATCCTTCATCGTTCGCCTGGCCGCAGCAAAATACAATCACTACGACAAACTCATCGTCATGGGCACCGGCGGACCGAATCCGGCGGCGGGCGCCGGGATCGCGATCGCGGGGCTGATCAAAAAGATCAAGGGCGAGCGCCATATCTCCGGTTTCATCTACAAAATGGCGTTCGGTACGTATAATCAGCGGTTTAAGCAAGAGAACGACAAATACGCGTGGCTGTCCACCATGATCGAGGATCGCGACGATTACCGCGCCGATCCGTACTGCACCTTCCTCTTCACCGTATCGGCGATGCAGGATCTGATCAGACTCAACAAATACTGCAACGATAAATCGTGGTTCGCCGCAATCGACAAAACAAAGCCGATCCTGCTGATCGCAGGCGGAGAGGATCCCGTCGGTGAATACGGTAAGGGCGTGAAGAAGGTATACGACGCCCTGCAGAACACCGGCGCAGACGTTCAGATGAAACTTTACGCGGGCTGCCGCCACGAGATCCTCAACGACGTCTGCCGCGACAAGGTCACCGCAGATATCATCGCGTTCATCAATTAAAAAGAAAAACCGCTCCTGTACAGAAGCGGTCAAATCGGAATCAACGCAGAACAGTCCGACCCATACAGGGTCGGACTGTTTTGGTGTGTCGGATAGACTGGTATACGTTTGTATTATCCCCAGATGTTCATCACCGTGTTCATGCGGCAGATCAGGAAGAATACCCAGGTCATCAGACCGACGCCCAGCATTACAAATCCGGCAAGGATCGCGTTGCGGGCAAAGGTGTTCTTGAACGCGTCGCTTTCTTTGACGGTGTTGGAAACGCCGATAACGACATAATATGCCATCGCGGTCGCCATAAAGGGTACGCTCAGCCATGCGGTCGCCAGAGAGAGCAGTGAGCCGAGGATCAGCCACGCGCACATCGGAAGCGAATGCAGACCGAACTCGATCACAGAATCGAGAAGCGCTTCAACGGGCTTTTTCTTTGCAAGGACGATTCCCGCAACGGTGCGGAAGCAGACATACAGCAGTACCGCTGCGACAACTGCGATCAGCGCTCCCAGCAGAACAAAGCCGAACTTGAACGGAGCGTCTGCATAGAAGGTATATCTGAAAATACCCAGAGAAGTCTGATAGTTGCCGGTCGAATCGGTCATTCTCGCAAAATAGCAGATACCGAAGATCAGGTTGACAAAGAACAGTACCCAGATGAATACCAGCGGTATGATCCAGTCTTTGCTCTTCTTCGCCGCCGACTCCAGCTTATCGCTGCCGGTCCAATAGTCCTTCAGAACCACCGGAATGTTTTTCAGCGCTTTGCTGAACTTATCATTGGAAGCCTTTTTGGGGGGCTGCTGGTAATAACCCTGCTGACCCGCGCCGGGGATCTGCTGAGGCTGCGCACCGTACTGCTGCGGTGCACCGTACTGCTGCTGCGGCGCGCCGTACTGACGCTGAGGAGCGGCAGGCTGCTGATAAGACTGATAGGGCGCCTGAGCAGCCGGCTGCTGCGGACGCTGAGCCTGACAAGTGCAGACCTCGTTATCCTGTAAAGGTCTACCGCAAGACGGACAGAATTTCATTTTGGATTACCTCCATCATCAATACTCGAATCATGGACATATATTTCCATATTCGAATAAATTATAGCATGACATGATATCGTTGGCAAGTGAAGTAACAAGATTGTAGGTATTTATACAGAAACGATAAGAATATGAGGATTCAGCGACGCCTCCAGCCGTCCGAGGTACGCAAGCACCATCTCCCGCGATACCGCGACGCACCCGGCGGTGGGATTGCTGCCGACGTGGAAGAAAATCGCGGAGCCTTTGTTGTATTCGCAGGCGGCGTTGTAGCCGATGACAAAGCCATACTCATAAGCGCTGTAATCCGCCATGTGCTCCGCGCTGGACCAGTCCATGTCGCCGGTACCCTCTACGCGGCGGTTATAATAGGCGGAATCGGGATCGTCGACCCAGTAGGTATCCCCTGTGATCGCAAACGTGCTCAGGCCGGTCTCGGGAGCCGCATTTTGATAGAACGCCTCGGTGATCGGATACAGACCCAGCGGAGTCGCCGAATGCTGCTCCGACATGTAAGAAGGCGAGATCGTCCCCTCTGCCCCGACAAAGCCGGAACAATCCAGATCTTCATTGTGTTTCCATTGACCGTTCTCATAGGTGTACAGACTGACGTCCGCCGAACTGCCGCAGGCGCTTACAACAACAAGCTGGCGACATCCGCTGTCAGCCAGATCCTTCGCCCCGGTTCCCGCTGACGAGAGCTTCTCCTCCAGATCAGACGGCGCAGCGGGAGTCTGAGCCGCCTTTGTCGGCGTTTCGGTCTGTCCGGACGCGGCTGCTTCGCCGGACGCCGGTGTCGGCGCGGGCGATTTGCTGACGGTCGGGACAGTGACCGCCTCGGTCGGCTGTGACGGGAGAGCTGTCTGCGCCTCCGTTGCGGCGGCTGTCGGCAGCACGGTTTGTATCTGAACGGTCTCGTCGGGCGTTGCGGATTGCTGCGGCGCAGGCTGCTTTTTGCCCGACGCGGTGATGAGGATCACGATCGCCGCGACCAGCGCCACAGAAATACACCCTATCAACAGTTTTGTTCGGTCTTTCATCGCATCACATCATTCGGGAAAGCGCGGTGAGCGCATTTCGGAAGTCTCTGCCCGTGCGCGCATCAGGCGCACTGTCGGGCGGGCGCTTTCAATCATCGTTTATTTGATAAGAGTCACTGTCATATTTCAATCAGCTGTCGTTTCCTATCCAACAAAAAACAGGACGCGCATCCCGATTTCAATCATGCGCGTCCCGTAAAAGGATCATTATTCGGTGCACTCGACAACGATGCAGGTAACATTATCTTTGCCGCCGCGCATGACCGCAAGGTCGATCAGCTCGCATGCCTTATCCGGAACATCGGAGTTCAGCACGTCGGCAATCTCGCCGTCGGTCAGCATGCCGTACAGACCGTCGCTGCACAGCACAAGGCTGTCGCCCTTCATCAGATGGATCGCCTCGTATTTTTCCGCGTGAGCAGCAGAAGCCGGCTCGATACCGAGGAACGCCGTCAGCTTATGTCTGTCAGCGCTGTTCTGTGCCTGCTCGCGGGTATAAATGCCCTGGCGGTATTTGTCCATCGCAACGGTATGGTCATTGCTGACCAGATACAGGCTGCCGCCGGTGTAAAGGTACAGGCGGCTGTCGCCGAGCGAATACGCATAGAGCTTGCCGTTGTTGATGATCGCCGTGACGAATGTCGTCGCGCCGCGGCGGCCGCCGTAGTTGTAGAATTTGTCGAGAATATTGGCGTTGCACTCGCTGACATAACGATTCATCAGTCTTTCGCGATCGGACGGGGTCTGAACATAGCTGTTGTACAGCCAGGTTGCATACTCCGCGGCTAAGCGCGACGCCGCTGCGCCGACGTCTTCGCCGCCGGTGCCGTCAAATACCGACAGCATCAGCGGTTCACCCATACCTCTCGCGCGCAGGCTGCGGCTGGTAGCGCCTTCTTCAAGACCTACAATCGCGTTGATGGAAAAGTTGTCCTCGTTATAATAACGTTTCTTGCCCTCGTGGGTCGAGGCGATGACGTTATACTTGTGAGGAATGCTCTGGGCATCGGGCTGATCGCCCGGTGCAAGTGTACTGTTGTTATAAAAGCTCATTTTTCAGCCCCCGTTCTTTAAGACTTTTTATTTCTGATCGCTAACGCTGTGTAAGCGATAATGACAAAAATCAAGGTGATCAGCAAACAGATCAGCAGCGAGCCTCCGATATACTCAAAGCCCGTGCCGTAAGAGTTCGGATCTGCAGTCGTGGGATCATTCTGCATTCCGGCGATCGATCCGATCGCGTGCATGCCCCATCTGCTGAAGGTCGCACAGCTGAAGACGTCGCCGGCGCCGTCGAGCTCAAACATGAGCTTGTCGTCGCACATCAAAAGCTGAACAATCAGGATGAACGGCATGATCGTCATCGCGGTGGTGGGAGTGGATGCGATACAGGAAACCATCAATCCCAGCACAGAAGCGCCGAAGATCAGCACATAGAACGAAACACAGAGCAGCGGCACCTTGCTGCTGTCGACGCCGCCGTAGAAATCAAAGGGAATCAGCAGCAGGAACAGTACCAGCGCCTGCACAAGGCACAGGACCGCCTGCCATAAAACCTGCGCGATCACATACGCGCCGATCTTCATACCCTGACGATACTCGGAGTTGATGATATCGTGCTCTTTACAGACGCACTGGATGGTGTTGAAGATGCCCAGCCAGATACAGCCGGATACAGTGACAAATACACCGCTGTGACCGAGTCCGTCGACGATCGCGCCGATGATCACCGCGATAATACCTGCAAACAGGACAAATTTCCACGCGCTTTCGCGTACATTGATCCTGGCAAACTTTCTGAAGTATACCGGCACCTGTTGGGAAAGCGGAACTTTACTGTACATGGCGACCCCCTTCGGCGTATTGTCTGTCGATATAGTAATCGGCAAGACCTTTGCCGCCCTCATGCAGGGGATTGATCTCCTTCATGATATCCTGCAGACGGTTGACGTTGAAATAGCTCAGCGCTGCCTGAGGAGTTCCGAAGAATGCCAGATGACCGCTGCCGTCCTTGGCGGACTTGGCGATGACCAGCACCTTTGTGAAGAGGGTCTGGTGGGTATCGGGATTGATCGCATCGTCCGGCTCGTGAGAGATGACCATAACGATCTTGCTGCTGTTTGCCATCTCGCCGATATGCTCGGTGATACCCTTGAAGATACTCATCTGCTGTTCGCGGGACGCCGCATCCAGACCGGAGTCGGGTTCGTCGCAGATAAACACGCGCTGGAATCCGATCAGCTGTGCGGCGACGGAAGTCTTTTTCTTCTGACCGCCGGAGAGCTGCTTGAGGTAATGATCCTTCAGCGCAGTGATGCCGACCTTATCCATCACATCTAGGACGCGCTGGTCTTTCTCCTGTTTATCATAATGACGGCTGTCCAGCTTGATATCAGCAAGATCGCGCAGGGTATTGTAGACCTTATCCTCCAGCCGCAGATCGATAAACTGAGGTACCAGACCGATCATTGCGTGCATATAGTCGGGATCCTGTTTGAGGTTCTGACCGTCAAGCAGGATATCCGCGTCTGCATCGATCTTTCCGAGGATCGAATTGATCAGAGTGGTCTTGCCTGCGCCGGAACCGCCGAGGATCAGCACAAAGTCGTTATTGTCGACCGTAAAGCTGATATCTCTGAGCAGCGTGCGTCTGCCGTTATCCACCTTGACGCTGCGGATATTGACCGCAAGTGCGCCGGCGCTTTCGCCGGGATTATTATAAAGGATCCGGTTATCCAGAATGACCAGCGTCGTATTTGCGATACGGATCACGTCATGGTCGAACAGCTGTGCGGAACCGTTGATCCTCACGGCGTTCACAAAAACGCCGTTCTGGCTGTTATTATCGAATATGAACATGCCCTGCGGCGTCCGTCTGATCTCCGCGTGCTGTCGGGACGCGGTCATATCGTTGATATGGATCACATTGTTCTTCGAACGGCCGATGGTAATCAGCGCTGTTGAATCCGGATTGACGCTCTTCCATTTTTCATCCGCCTTGAAATTGCGGCTGAAAACCATCAGTACCGCCTGGGGATGCGGTTCTTTGAGCGTTCTTCGATCGATACGCAGCACATCTCCGTCCGCAAGGCGATACGGCGCCGGGTGCTGTCCGTTGGCAGAGATCATTTTTCTGCCGTTGATATAAGTACCGTTCGTCTCGCTGAAGTTGGCATAGTAAAAGCTGTCGGTCGGCGCATCGTAGTAGAATTCGCCGTGTCTGGTGCTGGCGATCTCCGACACTACCCTGAGTTGAGCGGTTGAACCCGGACGCTCTCTGCCGAGGGTCATCGTCCCGTTCAGGCTGACCATCATCGGGCTCCTGCGCGCGTCGATCAGCAAAAGCGAGGCGGTTTTTGCCGCAGCGGATGAACTCGGGGCTGCGTAAAAAACGGTTCGGTTGTCCTCCATTTACTCTCTCCTTTAATAAGCTTATGGCGATACTGCACCGTACATTCATGCGGATTCACGGATAAGTTTTCATTGTCACGTACGGGCGGCATGCCATGCTTTGGCGAAAGCGATCCGAAAACGGATGATATGAAAGGCGTTTATTCCGCCTTATCCTCAAAGTGTCCGTCAAGATCGTCTTTCGCGACATAGTAGAGCGTGTCGTTATACACAACCTCGTAGAATCCCTCATCACTGAGATAGCCGACAACCGTAACCTCTTCACCTTTTTCCAGAATAAAGCCTTCCGTTCCCTCAGACGGTTCGGAGCACAGGGCTATGTCTTCGGTACAAGTCATCGGTCTGAAATACTCTTCATCGTAATCGGTCTCGGCGTCGAGTGACTTTGAGAAGAATTTTGACAGGACATAACCGGTAAACAAACCGGCGCGAACTTTATAGAAATCCCCCTCCAGTTCCAGAAACTTGACAGCCGATCCGCTGGGGATCAGATAATAGAACGCAGAGGTACGGGAGGGATCTTTGTGGAGATACACGCTGCTGCCGGAGATATTGTAATAGGTATCGGCAGCCTCTTCGGTCGGCGCTTCTGTCGGCTCATCGGTCGGCGCATCCGTCGGTGCGTCGGTGGGTTCATCCGTCGGCGCTTCGGTCACAATGCCGTCGGGGATATACAATATGACCTTAGCGCCTTCCGTAACAGCCGTACCGGCAGCCGGTTCCTGTTCGACAACATAATTCGGCGGCATGCTGCTTTCGATCGTGCCGACGTCCCATGCCAGACCCACCGCCTCGATCTCTTCCTTCGCTTCGGTCAGCTTTTTGCCTATGACGTCGGGAACGTAAACCGTCACCGCTTCCGTCATCGCCTCTGTCGACTCTGCCTGCGTTTCGATCTCAGTCTGCGAGACCGACTTTTTTCCGGATCTGCCGAAAATATCATCGGCGAACACGATCAGCAGGACGATGCCGATGATCAGTAATATTGCAACGACTGCCAATATGACGATCGGCGCCGAGGAGTTTTTCTTTTTCTGCGGTTCGCGACGCTGTGCCGCCCCGCTGCCGCGCGCTTTCTTTTCGATCGGATCCTGCTGAGAATCAAAGCTGTCGCCGTATGTTCTGCTGCCGTAGATCTTTTCTTTGTATGCGCCGTCTTCCGCGTGGGATTTCAGCGTCGTTTCCGTACCGGGCGTGATGCTGACGCTCTCCCCCGCACGTGCGCTGACGACCAGCTCGATCAGCTCTGTCATATTCTGACAGCGGTTCTCTTTGAACACCGCAAGTCCGTACATCAATACCGCCTCGAGCGGCTCAGAGATCTTGACGCCTAATTGCGACGGCGGCTTGAGATCGTCCCGATGGATACGGTCAAGTCCGTCCTCCGGGACCTCGCCGGTGATACAGCGGTAGATGGTCGCGCACATCCCGTAGACGTCCGTCCACGGACCCTGCGCGCCGTTCTTGCTGTACTGCTCCTCCGGGGCATAGCCCTGTTTGAGCATGACCGACATTTCTTTTTCGTTATTGGTAAAGTGTCTCGCGGAACCGAAGTCCATCAGCTTCAGACTGCCGTCCGTGAGAAACATGATATTGTCGGGACTGATATCGCGGTGGATGATCCCCGCCGCATTGATCTTTTCCAGCGAACGCATCACCGGAAGCATCAGCTCAAAGACTTTATCCGCGCGGATCGGACCGTACCTGAGCAGATATTGGTTGAGGTCGATGCCGTCAAGATACTCCATGATGATATACGCCGTACCGTTCGCCTCAAAATAATCGCGGACGTCGACGATACCTTTTTCGCTGGAGAACTTTGCGACATTCCGCGCTTCGTTCAGAAAGCGGCGTTTTCCTTTTTCAAAAAACTCCCGCTTTTTTTCGGAGTTGAAGGTAACGGTGCTGTCTATCTTGGAGTTGCGCTCGGAATAGCCGGAGGGATAGAATTCTTTGATCGCAACGCGCATATCGAGCGTCGTATCGCGGCCGATGTAGGTGATGCCGAAGCCGCCCTCGCCGATCACACAGCCGACCAGATATTTATGATTGAGGACAGTGCCGGGACGAAGATGATGCACGGATACCGATCCGTCGTACTCTTTGTGACAAAACGGACAGACAGACGAGCTTCCCTTCTGATTCATGCAGTGATAACAATACATAGAGTCCTCCTGCTTTGCAGAGCGCGTTCTCTGCAGGGTCAGCCGACCGCACGGCTAATACACTCCCACACACCTGACAACAGATGATACCGGTTACGAACACGGATTAGTAAAATGTGTCATCTACCCCATAGTTATCTAATATAGTATTATAGCATTCGACAAAAAGGGTGTCAATATCATAGCGCCGATTTCCTCATGCCGAACGGCGATTTCCGCCGACCGAAAAGGAATGATCGGATCACAGCTTTTCGGGACGGGAACGCCGCAGATAAAGCCTTTCACCATCATACAAAACGAACCTTTTGAAAGCAAAAAAGGAGAGCATAAATGCCCTCCTGTGTTCGTTTCATTCAATTGTCCGGTAAATAATCGTTCAGCTTGTCTATCAGGTCGCAGTCTTCGCTCAGCTCGCGGCGTTTACCCTGCTTGATGAGCTTGTCGCTGTAGGCATAATACGCCTGATAATAATCGGCACAGACGTCCCATTCCTCTTTTTGGCTGTCGCTGAGCGCGCGCGGCGCGACATTGTAGTTCTTTATCAGATAATCGGTCAAAAACGCGGTGAATTTCGTCTGACCGTAGACATTCAGATGATCGAGGTTATAAAAATCCGTTTTCTCATCCAGCTTCGTCGCAGCGAAATCCAACTCAAAGTTCAGATAGTCAAAGCCGTACTCCCTGACGATATCGCCGACGGTATTGCTGCGTGCAAAGCGGTCGAACGTCCTGCGCACCACGATATGCGGAAAGCGCGCGAATACGACGTTGTCCAGCTTCTGGTCTTTGCAGTACTGCAGAAGATCGCGCAGACCGTTTTCCTCGACCTCTGTCAGCGGTTCTTTGACGTTTGCGGAATCGGGCAGCGAATCATTCATCGATCGCTGGGTGTTTTTGAATATGCTCGTTTCGTTCAGGATCCCTTTGAGGTAGGTATATCCGCGCAGCTGATCCTGAATAATGGTCTTTTTGTAAATCCCTTCTTTTTTATGGCGGGTGTCGCTCCAGACGCCGTGATACTTGATGAACGGGAACAGGTATTCCGCCGCGTCACTGCCGGTGTTCTTCAGGATCCACTCCGCTTTAACGGAATCGAAGGGAACATTGTCCGCATAATTGCGGAGGTTCGGTTCCTTTGTCGCCTCTTTTTCGTCTCCGTAGACCGCGCCGTTGAGCTCGATGACGATCAGGTCGGGATTCTGGCGGCTGAGGATGTTTTTCAATTGGCTCTTATAATTGAGGATCGAATTCGCCTGTGTTGCAAACAGATAGCTTGTCACGCCGTTTTTTGCGTACGCGTAACCGGGCGCGACGTCGGAATACACCTCGCTCGCACCGAGATACACGATATCCAGGGAATTCTTGTCCTCCCGATAAAAGCCTTTCAGCCGCTGACGGTTATGATCGGCGTGGCAGAAAACATATTCCTGCAGCACGCCCGCCGTCAAAGCAACAGCGAGGATCAGACACAGTATTCGGATGAGTCTGAAGACGCGTCGTTTCATACAATCACATTTCCTTCGTCACAATTCAGCCAACGCAGGCATCCGATATCGTATCCGAACCCGGTTCTGACGGGCGGATGCCTAAACAAAAGCAGGGACACATCGGCGCCCCTGCCGGGTATCATACATCGTAGTAGTAGCTGATTTCCTGTACCGTATCGTCTTTGATGAAGAACTGAAGCGACTTTCCGTCGCCGCCTTCGTAAGCATAGTACTGACCGACCTGCTTATAATCAGCGCCGTAAGCTTCGGTGACCTTGGCAACAGCGTCGCCAACCTGAATGCCCTTCGAGGTAGGAATGCCCGCAGCATTGATAACGACCTCAAGCACGCGATCCTTGCCGTCCAGCGGATAGGTATTGAGGACAAAGCCGTCGTAGGTGTAGGTTTTGTCGTCGCCTTCGCCGTGACAGCTCAGCTGAGAGGACGAATCCTTGGGCTCGCCCAGCGCCGCGACCGCCTCGTCGGCGTCGCCGTTGAGCTCGACCGAAACGCCGTTCACGGCAGCGACCAGATCCTCTGCCGCAAGAGCGCCGCCGGCGCTTTGGCTCTCGGTAGCAGTTTCTTTCTTATCATCCTTTTTATCGCTGTCGGATTTATCCGAGCCGCAGCCCGCCAGTACAGCGACAAGGCTCATGACCATCATGATCGCGAGGATCAGAGATAATGCTTTTTTCATCAGAATGCCTCCCTGTGTTTTCAATTGATACATATTATACCTCTTAGCGACAGATTTGTCACTATGCAAAACGGCGAAAAATGCGAATATTTATCAAAAAATATGGAAAACAGGCGCAAACGCCGGAGCGTTTGCGCCTGTGAAATGCTTTAAGACCAATGATTCGTTATGCCCAATCGCCGAGCATACGGTCACTTGCCCAGCCGGAGGTGGTAAAGGTACCGCCCTGATGGGTCTGCAGATCGTCCGTCTTGTTCCAGACAGAGCCGTTGTGCCAGTCGGCTGTCTGACCCGGATCGACGCGGCAGAAGATGATGTTCGACTTCGCGCCGGTGAAGACGACGTGAGAGGCATCGCCTTCGCCCTTGATCCATGTGCCGTCGTTGTCGTTCGACCATGTCCACGCGTACCATGCTTCGTCGCCTGTGCAGGTCGCCGACGCGTTGAGGACGACGCTGTCGCCGGAAACCGGATTATCGGGCTTGGTGGTCGGATTCTGCGGATTGACGGGAGTCGAGCCGTCCGAATACTGTCCGGCCTTGGTAGAGGTCGGCATACCCGCAAGCCAGCGCTGGATGCCGGTCGCGTCGAAGATCGTCAGCGTATTATCGCCGTCGACGTCGCCCGATACAAGGCTGTCGCCGGTCAGGTGCGACAATCCTGCAAGATGACGCTGGATCAGGGTCGCATCGAAAATGGTGACGATGTTGTCGTTATCCGTATCGCCCATGAGTACCTTGCCGCTCGGGGTGGGGATCGTAGGCTTCTGGGTCGACTGAGCCGAAGTGGGATTCTCCGGGGTGACGGGAGCGCCTGAGTAGACGGTCCACGAACGGTTATCGCCGAAGATCATCGAATTGTAGTTCAGGTCAAGACCGGGGTCGCCGTCGCCGGGATAACGGTGGTCGGTGCTGTCGCGGTCCTCGGTAAAGATCGCTCTGCCGTTTTCAAGGCCGAGGGGAACCTGGTAGTACCAGATGCCGCCCGAACCCTGCGTCATCAGCTGACCCGGCCATTCGCCGTTCGAGATGATGCTGCCGTTGTTGTCGGCATAGATATAGCAGTGGACCTGCGACCAGTTATAATAGTTATTGTTGAAGTAAACGACCGGTGATTTGCTCTTATCGACCTTGGTGTAGGTGTAGGTCGCCTGAT
Source organism: uncultured Ruminococcus sp. (assembly GCA_902796225.1). Lineage (GTDB taxonomy): Bacteria > Bacillota > Clostridia > Oscillospirales > Acutalibacteraceae > Ruminococcoides. The sequence goes on along the minus strand of CADBOO010000004.1, from coordinate 8,357 downwards.
CGGTCTTGGAGCCGTCGGTCGCCTTTACGGTCAGGGTGATATTGGAGCCTGCGCTGACGCCGGCGCCGATGGTGATGGTCTGACCGTCGGTGAAGTTCTGGAACGAACCGCCGTTGATCGAATAAGAACCGGAGGTCGCGTTGGAGTAGCCCAGCGTGACGTTCAGGGTATCGGTCGTGAAGGCAGTGGAACCGGGAGTCGCATATACGGTGGGACCGGCTGCCTGCTGGTTATAGATGACCGCTACGCCGGTGTCGCCGACATGACCGCTGATCGAGCTGCCGTTGACTGTCCATGTAGAACCGGAGACCTCGTCATGATAGGTGCCGGAGGGTACGGTACCGCCGCCGTTCTGGACGGTGATATCGAAGTTCGCGCCGCTCGGGGAAACGATAACGGCGCCGCCGCCGCGGCAGATGACAAAGCAGCCGTTGTCGGTAAGGAAGTATTCCTTGGTACCGACCATCGCGTTATGGAAGTGGTTGACTGCCGCGATCTCTTTCGCGGTAAAGTGAGTGCTGCCCTTTTTCGCATACTGGATACTGTCGTGATCGTGCTCAAAGGGTCTGGACAGATACAGCGCCTGAGAATTCGCTCTTGCCGCCAGTACGCAGTATGCGCGGTCGATGATCCTTTCATTCAGGCTGTTTGTCCAACCGTTGTTGCAGTAGGTATCATGGCTCTCCGCCCAGTAGACGATGCGATTGGAGGCTACGCCTTTGTTCGCCCAGTTGCCGTTCCAGTTATCGGTCTTGCCGTCACGGATACAGCCGGTGATATGACCGCTGAAGCTCGAGTCGGTGACGCCGATATAGTTTGCGTACTCCTTCATCAGGCCGGCGTTATAGTCGTCGCCGCTGGAGCCGGCGGGATTATCGAGGATCTCGCCGTAGTTATACATGCCCTGCTCCGAGATGCTTTTCCAGAAATTGCAGCCTTCGGAGGGCAGACCGATGTGCTTTGCAGCGTCCCAACGAACGCCCGCGACACCCGCGCTCTTGAGTCCCTGTACCAGCGAAACCCATTTGCTGATAACTTCCGGGTTCTCGGAGTTCAGGTCGGGCATACCGATGTTCTTATGGGTGACGTCATAACGACTGTCCCAGTTGTTGCAGGCGCCCTCGTTATGGAAGTAATTGTCGTTTTTCCAGCTGCCGGCAATATTATCGCTCCGTGTGCCGTCATTCCAGCCTGCAAGGTGGTTCGCGACAACGTCGACGACGACCTTGATGCCGTATTTTTGCGCTTCGGAGCAAAGGGTTTTCAGATCGTTATAGGAGCCGATCTCGTTGCCGACGGTCGAATCTGTCGGCTGGTACAGCCAGTACCATGTGCCGGTATTGTTATGCGGCTGCAGAGGCGAGGTCTGTACGCTGGTAAAACCCGCCGCCGCAATATTCGGCAGTTCGTTTTTGATGTCGTTCAGCGTCCAGTTGAAGCAGTGCAGGATGTTGCCGTCCTCAACCTTGCTCGCAAGCCCATAGTTTGCGCCGGTGGACTGTACGTCCGCGGCCGCGGAGACGCCTGCGGCGTCCTTGTCGGCTGCCGTCGCGGTGAAGCCGGTGCATACGACGCATGACAGAATCATGCACAGTGCAATGACGATGCTGATAGCTCTCTTGTTCATACTTTCTACTCTCCTGTTTTCATATTAATCTAATAATTCCCAGCCAAGTTAGCTCATGTTAATTATACAGCAAAATCGTCTCTGTGTAAATTAGCCTAAACGCAGAAAAATAATTGGCAAATAATGAAAAAAGCGACCACTTATACAAAAGGGCAACAGGATGTTAAAATATTAATTTACAGCGCTAAAACTTTAAAGCAAGAGTCGGGGATTCCGACCGCGCCGCACCCGTATGATCATCCACCGATCACAGAGAACGATCCTGCGGCGCATAATAATGGCGCGAATGCATGAGCATTCGCGCCGAAAGAGTTTTTTCTGTTATTCCCAAGAGCCGTTCATGATGCTGTCGTTCCAGCCCGAGGTGACAAAGGTGCCGCCGAACTCAGTGACCAGATCCTCCGTCTTGTTCCAAACGGAGCCGTTGCTCCAGTCGATGGTTTTGCTGGGATCGGCGCGGACGAAGATCACATTCGTGTCCAGTCCCCTGAAAGTCACCGAAGAAGCGCCGCCGTCGCCGGTGACCCATCTGCCGCCGCTGCTGCCCCAGGTCCATGCATACCATGCCTCGGGAAGCGCGCTGGTTTTGGATGCGTTGAGGATAACGACGTCGGAGGGCGCCTTGGTAGACGCAGCAGTCGGAGCAGCGGTAGGCGCCGCGGTCGGCTTGGCTGTCGGAGCAGCAGTCGGAGCCTGCGTCGGTTTTGCCGTCGGGGCGGCGGTAGGCGCCGCGGTCGGGACAGGCACAGAGGTCGGAGCCGTGCCGCCGGTATACTTGCCGATGTTGACTGCGCTCGTCGGCAGGCCTGCCAGATGGCGCTGAACAGCCGTCGCGTCAAGGATCGTGATGCTCTCGTCCTCGTCGGCGTCCGCCGCGATCTGAGCATCCGCAGAGAGTACCACCAGACCGGCAAGCTGTCTTTGGATGCGGGTTGCGTCAACGATGGTGATCGCGTTGTCCAGGTCGGCGTCGCCGATCATGACCTTCACGGAAGGAGAGGTCGGTTTCACTGTCGGAGCCTGCGTAGGAGCCTGCGTCGGAGGCTGGGTAGGAGCCTGTGTCGGCTTGACTGTGGGTGCGGCAGTCGGAGCCTGCGTGGGCTTTTCTGTCGGTGCGGGGGTGAAATTCTTGCTGTAGATGACCGCGATGCCGGTGCTGCCGATCTTACCGGTGATTGTGGTCGACGTGACCGTCCATGTGGTGCCGGACACCTGATCGGTATAGGTGCCTGCAGGCACGATGCCTTCGCCGTTTTTGACAGACACCTCGAGATTGGAACCGGTCGCCGCTACGATGACCGCGCCGCCGCCGCGGCAGACGGTATAGCATCCGCTGCCGGTCACATAGGACTCGGGGGTGCCGACCATCGCGTTATGGAATTGGTTGACCGCCGCGACCTCTTTGGAGGTGAAGTGTGTGCTGCCCTTGTTGCCGGCATAGATACTGCTGTAGTTATTGGATGACGGGCGGGACAGATACATCGCCTGAGAATCGGCACGAGCGCCGAGGATCGCGTAGGCTCTGTCGATGATATTCTGGTCAAGGTTCTTTGTCCAGCCGTCGCCGTTGCTGTAGGTATCGTGGCTTTCGCCCCAGTAGACGACCCTGTTTGCGCTGACGCCGCGGGTATTCCAGTTGCCCTTGCTCTTGACGACCTTCTTATCTCTGATCGCGCCGGTGATGGTGCCGCTGTAGGTCTCGTCGGTAACGCACATATAGTCGTCGTATTCCTGGATCAGGGCGTTATTGATGTTCAGCGCGCTCTTGCCGGCGGGAGCGTCGAGGATCTCGCCGTAGTTATACATCGTTTTGTCGATGACCGTCGACCAGAACGAACAGCTTTCGGACGGCAGGCTGATATGCTTTGCAGCGTCCCAGCGGATGCCGTCAACGCCGGCGCTCTTGAGGGTGCCGACATAGGTCTTGACCTTGTTCTGCACATAGGAATTCTCAGAATTCAGATCGGGCATACCGATGTTTTTATGGGTCACGTCGTGGCGATTGTCATAGTTGGTGCATTCGCCCTCGTTATGGAAGTAAGCGGAGTTGCGCATATCGTTTTCGATGCTGCCCGCCCACGAACCGTTCTTACTGCCGGCAAGGTGGTTGGCGACAACGTCGACGATGATCTTGATCCCGTATTTGTGCGCTTCGGTGCAAAGGGTCTTCAGGTCATTGAAAGAACCGATCTCGTTGCCGAGGGTAAAGCCCGTCGGCTGATAGAGCCAGTACCAGCCGCTGTTGCCGTCATGCCGCTGCAGCGGAGAGGTCTGCACGCTGGTAAAGCCCGCCGCCGCGATCGTCGGGAGCGACGACTTGATGTCGGACAGCTTCCAGTTGAAGCACTGCAGGATATTGCCGTCCTCACAGGTCTTCGCCAGACCGTAGTCCGCGGCTGTATCGGCAATCTCCGCGCCCAGGGATACTCCGCTGACGCCGGAATTCGCCGCCGATGCGGTAAAGCCGCTGCAGATGATGCACGAAAGCATCAGGCACAGCGCCAGTACGATACTGATTGTTTTTCTGTTCATCCGTTTCACTCCTGTTCGATAACCGCTTTCACTATAGATTATACTGGTTTATCTCGACAATGTAAAGTGTTAAAGTAACCAAAGAATCCGACGTCTTTTCGGCAACTGTGGATGATCCGATCACCAACGCCTCGCTGATTCAGTCCTCCAAGATGTATCTTTTCCCTTCGTACAGCGGGGGGTATCACTTCTGTTCTTCGTATGCCTCGACATAGCTGCCGTAGGTGAACGGATCAAACAGCGCCCATTCGACCAGATCAAAGCTGTCGGGATGCTCCTCCAAAAACGCCTTGACCGTCCGGACAGCGATCTTCGATGCCTGATCGATCGGATAGCTGTATACGCCGGTCGAGATCGAGGGGAAGGCGATCCTTCTGACGCCGTTTTCAGCCGCGACCTCCAGACTGCGCCGATAGCATGACGCCAGCAGCTTCTCTTCGCCGCAAGATCCGCCGCGCCAGATCGGGCCGACCGTATGGATCACATATTGGCAGGGCAGTCGGTACGCGCCGGTGATCTTTGCGTCGCCGGTCCGACACCCGCCGAGGGTACAGCACTCTGCGAGCAGCCCGGGTCCTGCCGCGCGATGGATCGCTCCGTCAACGCCGCCTCCGCCGAGCAGCGAGCTGTTCGCCGCGTTCACGATCGCGTCTACATCGGTGATTTTTGTGATATCTCCCTTGACAAATCGAATCATTCCGATTCCTCCCTTTCGTTTTCCTAACGCCACGGGCTAAAAATGCTCCCCCGGAGCATTTTCTTTACGCCCTTTCAAGAGGCCGCCGGTTCTTCTTTTTCTATCTTACCACAAGAAAAAGGCAGTCCCTTTGGACTGCTTTTTCCTTATGGGCCGGGACGTAAAGGATCATACGATCATTATCTGAAAATCATTGATAAAAATGAACAGCCGGCAACTTTTTTGGGGGTGGGCGGTTATCGCTGCGTAAACGGCTAAGGGCGTGTCCGAGGCGACGAGCAATTAAAGCTGCTCCTGCGGTTCTCCGCAATCTGTTACAGCGGCAGATGATCTGCCAATCAGTTTTTCTAAAGTTTCAAACAAGGCTGCCGGTTCTACGGGCTTACTGAGATGCGCGTTCAGACCTGCCTGCATGCTGCGTTGGACGTCTTCGTCAAAAGCATTTGCGGTCAAAGCGATGATCGGGATCGTTTTTGCGTCTTCTTTTTCCGTTCTGCGTATCGTTCTTGCTGCTTCCAGCCCGTCCATCACAGGCATCCGCATATCCATTAATATCGCCGCGTAATAACCGGGCTCATGCGCCGCAAAAAGATCAACTGCAATTTGACCGTTTTCAGCCAAATCTATCTCCATGTCGCGCGTACTCAATAACATCGTTATGATCTCTGCGTTTATCGGGACGTCCTCGGCAAGCAGAATACGGCGTCCCTCCAGAATCGCCGCCTTACTGCCCGACGTTTCGTTCTTTTTTCCGAGAGCTTCTCCGAATTCTTCCATCGGGTTACCGTTACTCTTTTTGTCGGATTCTCCGAACGTTACCATAACAGTAAAAGTTGTTCCTTTTCCTTTTTCACTGTCAACCGTGATGTTTCCGTTCATCAGTTCAACGATGCTTTTTGTGATGGCCATGCCCAGACCTGTACTGCCGTACCTGCTGGTAGTTGAAGAGTCCTCTTGACTGAAGGGTTCAAAAAGATGGGGGAGAAACTCTTTGCTCATACCGACTCCGGTATCGCTGATAATAAACTTTACGACCGCCTTTTTGTCAAATCTTGCGCCTTCTTCAATGGTGAGACTCACGGTGCCGCCTTCCGGCGTGAATTTGACGGCATTTCCCAGGATGTTGAGCAGAACCTGTTTGAGCTTCATGACGTCGCCGATGTAATATTCGTCAAGCTGTCCCGCTGTGCGGCAGTCATAGATGAGACCTTTTTCACTGCATTGCTCGCTGATCATCCCATTGACCTGTTTCAGCGCCTCAGCGAAAGAGAACTCCTCGCTTTTGACGGTCAAGTGTCCTGATTCGATACGGCTCATATCCAGAATATCGTTGATGATCCCGAGCAGGTGATGTGCGGAAGCGTCTATTTTCACCAGATATTGCTTGACCTCTTCACTCGAGGTGTGATCATCCAATGCAATATTAATCAGCCCGATAATGACGTTCATCGGCGTTCGAATCTCATGACTCATGTTGGACAGAAAAGCTGTCTTTGCCTTATTCGCTTCTTTCGCGGCAGTCAGCGCATCCTGCAATACCTCCCGGCTTTCAGCCAGTTCCTGCTTTTGCTTCTTCTCTCTTCGCAGAGATTCTTCAAGCTCTCTGCTATACTCTTCCTTTTTATCTTCAACAACAAAGGCATGCAGCAGGCTGGTACCTAACATATACCCGACTGAATAGCACGGCCACAGAGGATATTGAATCTGTAAAATGATCAGTATGATCATCGCAATACCGAACAGACCGATGGTCAGGTTTCTGCGTCTGAGTTTTCCCTCTGTCCTTACTGTAAGGAAAAGCGTATAAATCGACGTCATCAGGAACATCAGGATCTGAATACTGAACGTTGCATAGCGCAGAGGTCCTTTACAATAAGCGCCGCTTTCATCAAACCAGAACAATGAGGGGTAAAAGATATTGATGATAATAGCAGAGATCTCAAACACGAAAAAGATCCATCCGGCATAGCGCAGTATAGTACCGAATACATTATCGCTTTCAAGATATGCGATCACATACTGAGTCCAGAAAAGAATCGACGCAGCCATACAGATAAAATACAGCGTCGTTTCCGCAAACATAAGAGAAGAGGATACCCAGTTATACAAAACGCCCCATAAGCCGTCCGCAAGATAGTAGGTTAATACGCCAAACAGGAAGCGCCGATACAAGCGCTGGGTTTTTGTAACGGTCGAGCCTTTCGATATCCAAAAAACATCCCGGTTTGTGATAATCAGGACAATTGCAGCCAATAAGCCGATGATTGAATAGGTCATTGCGTCACACCTCTGAACCCTTAGCTGAAATCGCTCAGCAAAACATGTCTTAGCGTCTTTCGGCATTCTATATACTATTAAAGCACATCGACCTCATTAATGCAACCGTTTTTTGAATAACAAACTACACTGTTTTCTTCGACCGGACTATCAGCTCATCGACCGGTTTTTTTTACTCATCGACCGGAAGATATGAAAAAAGCCGCCCTAAATCCTTATGAAGGAGATAGAGCGGCTTTTGTGCATATATGGGGTTCAAGAGACTATTGGATATCTGTATCAACGCTTTCCTTTGTCTAAAGGTCGAACCGGCTCGGCACGCGATGGAGATTAACCCCCTCCCCGTCTTTTGCACGCTGCTACTGTCAATCGTTTTCCTAACGCCACGGGCTAAAAATGCTCCACCGGAGCATTTTCTTTACGCCCTTTCAAGAATCCGCTGCTTCTCTCTATTATTCAAACCATTAAAAAAAGGTAGCCAAACGGCTACCTTTTTTAATGGTCCGTTTCGGGGACCCCGAAATGATGTAATCATTTTGGGGAGAGGAGGAGCCGCAACGCGAGCACGAGAACGGTCACGCCTGACCGCTCTCAGCGAGCACAGTGCGCGACGACGAGGAGTCGAACCAGCTAGGCACGAGTTGGAGATTATCCCCTACCCCGTCTTTTGCACGCTGCTCCTGCCCGCCGCTTGCCTAGCGCTACGGGCTAAAAATGCCACACTGTGGCATTTTCTTAACGCCCTTTCAAGAGTCCGCCGCTTCTCTCTATTATTCAAACCATAAAAAAAGGTAGCCAAACGGCTACCTTTTTTTATGGTCCGAGTGAAAGTACAAATCCCGGTCCCCATGCGGTCTCGCGGGCTCGGAATGTAAAAAATGCTCAAACTAATGTTCAAACGGTACAGGATAAAGGACTTTGTTTGGTCACCCTGACAGGAGTCATTTAAGGTCTCCGATGGCGGTTTTTTGCACTGAAATAATTTTTTCAAAGAGCCTTTCCCCTGAAAAGAATACGGTTGTTATTTGCCCCGGTCTATGGTATAATAACCGTGTAAACTCGGTTATTATACCGATTTTATATTGCCCGCCCAGTTTGTCGCTTTGCGACAACGGGCGATGGCTGATTATACCACAACTCCTTCGGAGTTATGGTATAATAACCGTATAAATCCGGTTATTATACAAATTTATATGCCCGCCCGATTTGTCGCTGCGCGACAAG
>CADBOO010000003.1 GCA_902796225.1 uncultured Ruminococcus sp. | reverse complement strand
GACGGGTGACGACCGATTACGCGTCCACCGTTGACGGGTGATTACGCGTCACGTCGTCATGTTTTGTCAGATGAACGGATTCAGCCAACCTGTCAACAGAGCCAACCTGTCAACAGAGCCAACCTGTCAACAGAGCCTTCCCCTCGAGGGGAAGGTGCTGAACGAAGTGAAGCGGATGAGGTGGAAGCGTTTCTGCCTCATCCCGTACATTGATTACTCGGATAGGTTTCCACCTCATCCGACCGATTCTTGCGAATCGCCCACCTTCCCCTCAAGGGGAAGGCTTTGGGGGCGTTTCCTTTGACAGTGGAGTTCCCTTCAAGGGGAAGGCTTGGCATAGCATCTCCACTACGGTGAACCATTATCAGGGACGATAGGGACGATACAAACATCGCCACTGAGGGACGGTAAAATCATCGTCCCTGTCGACCCTTGGGCGCTGCGGGATCAACTGCTGCCACAGAAAAAAGCAGCCCGCGATCGCAGACTGCTCTGATCATTTATTATTCTGTTAAAGAATATTACGCCTCCAGCAGCTTTTCAGCCGCGGCTAATCTGGTGCATACGCAGAAGATGTCCATCGCCTTATCGAGATCCTCCAGAGAGGGGAATGTCGGGGCGATACGGATGTTAGAGTCATGCGGGTCTTTGCCGTAGGGATAGGTCGCGCCGGCGTTCGTCAGCGTCACACCCGCTTCTCTGCACAGAGCGACGACGCGCTTTGCCGTACCGTCGAGGACGTCTACGCAGACAAAGTAACCGCCGTTGGGCTTCTGATACCGGATCACGCCGAGATCCGCAAGGTTTGCGTCCAGCTTCTCTATCACGAGGTTGAAGCGCGGTTCCAGGATCGCGCGGTGCTTCTGCATATGCGCGAGGACGCCTTCGGGATTGCCGAAGAATCGCACATGGCGCAGCATATTGATCTTATCGTAGCCGATGGTCTGATACTTATACTTGTTCCGGATGACCTTCATGTTGCTGTCGGACGCCGCCATCGCCGCAACGCCGGAGCCGGGGAAGGTGATCTTTGAGGTGGAGCAGAAGCAGATCGGCAGATCGATGTTGCCGGTCTTTTTGCACTCGTCCATGATGCTGATCAGATGATCGGGGGTATCGGTCAGGTCGTGGATGCAGTATGCGTCGTCCCACATGATGCGGAAATCCTTTGCCGCGGGCTTGAGGTTGGCGAAGCGTCTGACGGTCTCGTCGGAATATGTAATGCCCTGCGGGTTCGAGTATTTCGGCACGCACCAGATACCCTTGACAGAGGGATCCTTGATCAGCTCTTCGACGACGTCCATATCGGGACCGCTCCCTGTCATCGGAACGTTGATCATCTCAAAGCCGAAGTATTCGGTGATACCGAAGTGACGGTCGTATCCGGGTACGGGGCAGAGGAACTTTCTGTCCTTGACCTCGCACCACGCGGGCATCCCCTCGACGACCGGCTTGGTCATAAAGCAGGAGATAGTGTCGAACATCATGTTCAGCGACGAGTTGCCGCCCACCATGACCATCTCGGGCTCGACCTCCAGCATCCACGCCATCATGCGCTTGCAGGCCGGGATACCGTCAAGACCGCCGTAGTTGCGGCAATCGGAGCCGTCCTCGGCGCGGCAGTCGGAGTCGGAGTGGATGATATCGAGCATCGGCAGCGAGATGTGCAGCTGTTCCTGACCGGGACATCCGCGCGCCATATTCAGCTTCAGCCCGAGCGCCTTGTAGTCCTCGAACTGCCGGCGGAGCGTTTCGATCTCGTTCCTGAGCTGTTCTTTCGAATAATCCTTGTATTGCATAATACACCCTTCTTTATCTGACAAGTTGACCGCCGAATGAATCGGCAGCCGTTCTGAATTGCAGAATTGTACATTCAAACAAGAGTATCATACTGCAAATCCGACCGATTTGCAATACTTTTATGATTTTCCTGCAAATTTTGTTGATATTAGTATATTCACCTCCCGCAGAGATGTGAGTTTTATTGAGTATGCCGCCGCGGAAAGGGTATTTGCGGCGCGGTATGCCGTCAGAGAATATTCCCCAGCTTCGGCGTGCGCATCTCTTTGAGGGCGAGGATCCTCTCTCTTGCCTGTGCGGAGACGGCGAGGTAATCCGCGGTGTTGCCGGTCAGGGCGTAGCGCTTCATCGCGGCAAAATCGTTCGCGATCGCGTTGATCTCGCTGTGGAACGAGAAGATATGCAGGATCTGTCTGTCCTCGTTGAAGCGGTGGTCGAGGCGTTCTGTCAGCGACTGCGCCTCATACGCCTCGTTCTGTTCCATATGCGCGTCGCCCTCGGTCAGCATATCCGTATAGATCTTTGCGGCGGTCGCGGTGTAGATGTAGTCGATCCCGCCGATGATCAGCGATGCGATGATCAGTCCCAGTGCGATCCATGCGCGTTTCATTTCGTTTCACCGTCCTTGCCGTTGGTATCCTGCTGTGCGTCAAGCTCCTGCAGCTCGTCTTTGAGGTCGCCGCTGTCGATCCCGTCCCCGGGCAGATCCTCGTTCTTGAGGATGCTGAGACTGCCGTTGGGCTCGATGATGCCGTATTTGACCCCCGACGGATCGGAACACTGCTGCTGCCTGAGCAGCGAGTAGACGTCCTCGCGGCTCATCCTCAGGCGCTCGATCTCTTTCTCGACGATCGCGCCGTCGCGGATGATGATGATCGGATGCCCGCAGATGATCCCGCGCGCCTTTCTGCTTTTGAGCATGACGACGGATACGATGATCTCGATCGCCGCCAGCATCAGCACCGGGATGATCCCCGACAGCAGCGGACGTTCGGGGTTTTCCAGCGGAAGGGATGCGATCTCCGAGATGATCATCGTGATCACCAGCTCCGAGGTCTGCATATCGCCGACCTGCCGCTTGCCCATCAGCCGCACCGCAAAGGTGACGATGATATAGATCAGCAGCGTCCGTATGATGATTGTCAGCATAATATCACCTGCCAAAGATTCTCTTGTTATTCTGTGCGAAGGGGCGTGAGAATATCCGCAGAATGTACAAAATTTCCGATATGCATTTTCTGCATAAAAGATTGCATATTTCTTTTATGGTATTATGAATACCGTCATATAGAGTATAATACATTATGTATGAGTATAAAGGGGACGTTTTGACTTTTTGCGGTCAGACGTCGTGATAATCGTATAGAAAGAAGGTCGCTTATGAGTACCAGCCCGTATTATGTAACCCTCAAGGATTTTATCGACGAGATCGGTCTCGACAGCTATTATATGCCGGTCGATCCCGAGACGATCCATATCGAGGCGCCGGATATCGACCGCCCGGGTCTGGAGCTGATCGGCTATCTGAAATATTATGCGAAGAACTATGTCATCGTACTGGGTCTGACCGAGATGTCCTATCTCGGCGGACTGACCACGGAACAGCGCCGCGAGAGTCTTGAGCCGCTGCTCAAGGAGAAGCCCCCGGCGGTCGTGATCGCCCGCGGACTGGAGGTGCTGCCGGTCATGAAGGAGCTGGCGCAGAAGTACAGCGTCCCGATCCTGACCACGCAGGACACGACCTCTGTCATCACCGCCGCGATGGTATCCTACCTCAATGTCGAGCTTGCCCCGCGCATCACCCGCCACGGCGTACTGGTCGAGGTGTACGGCGAAGGCTGTCTGCTGATCGGCGACAGCGGCGTCGGTAAATCCGAGACTGCCATCGAGCTGATCAAGCGCGGTCACCGGCTGATCGCAGACGACGCGGTTGAGATCAAGCGCGTTTCCAAGAAATCGCTGGTCGGTTCTTCGCCCGAGAACATCCGCCACTTTATCGAGCTGCGCGGTATCGGCATCGTCAACGCCCGCCGCATCTTCGGTATCGGCGCGGTCAAGGTCAGCGAAAAGATCGACCTCGTCATCAACCTCGAGCTGTGGAACAGCAAGAAGGTCTATGACCGCATGGGCATGGACAGCGAATACATGGAGATCCTCGGACTGGAGGTGCCGGTCGTCACCATCCCCGTCAAGCCCGGCCGTAACCTTGCCGTCATCATCGAGGTCGCCGCGATGAACCATCGCCAGAAGAGGATGGGCTATAACGGCGCACAGGAGCTGCTGGCGAACCTCGGCATGGATATCAGCCCCGAGGACATCAACAAGAGGCGCATCGATACCAACTGGTAAGGCCTTGCATAACGGTCAACGAAAATCGGATAACGGCTGCGGACAGCGTTCTCAGCCGGATCCCTGTCGTATTTCTCAACGTGGAGTGTATATGAAAAAACTGCTCAGCACATTAGATAACCATCACATTCAATATGTCACCGACGAGCCGATGAAGGCGCATACCACCTTTAAAATCGGCGGCGCGGCTGACGTTCTCATCACCGTGACCGGCGTCGACGAGCTCAGGATCGCCGCAGCTGCCTGCCGCGACAGCGGCGTGCCGTATATGATCCTCGGCAAGGGCTCCAACCTGCTGATCTCCGACGAAGGGATCGACGGTGCGGTCATCGCGCTGGACGGCGACTTCAAGGAGCTGACCGTCAGCGGCGATACCATCACATCCGGCGCGGGCGTCGCGCTGTCAAAGCTGTGTACCGCTGCTCTGGAGAACGGACTTGCGGGACTGGAATTCGCCTACGGCATCCCCGGTACGGTCGGCGGCGCGGTCTATATGAACGCCGGCGCTTACGGCGGCGAGACCAGGGACGTCTGTATCGAGGCGACCTACATGACCCCCGACGGCGAGATCGGTACCTGTAAAGCCGACGAACTTGACTTTTCCTACCGCCACAGCATCTTCAAGGAAAACGATAGTATAATTCTTTATTCGAAATATAAACTGACTCCGGACGATCCCGGTGCGATCAGGGCGCGCATGGACGATTACCTCAATCGCCGCCGCACCAAACAGCCGCTGGAATACCCTTCGGCGGGTTCCGTGTTCAAGCGTCCGCCCGGCGCATTTGCCGGCACGCTGATCGAACAGTGCGGGCTGAAGGGCAGGACCGTCGGCGGCGCGCAGGTCAGCGAAAAGCACGCGGGCTTCATCATCAATGTCGGCGGCGCGACCTGTCGTGACGTGACGGATCTCGTCAAGCTGGTACAGGATACCGTCAGGACGCAGACCGGCTACGAGCTGGAGTGCGAGATCATCCGCACGGGGAGGTAACCATGGAATTCGTCATTCTGACCGGACTGTCCGGCGCGGGCAAGACCAACGCCCTCCACGCGATGGAGGATATCGGCTTCTACTGTGTCGACAACCTGCCTCCGCTGCTGCTCGACACCTTCTACGACCTTTGCGAGAACGCCACCGACAACCGCATGAAACGCGTCGCGATCGTTGCGGACGCGCGCTCCGGCGAGATGTTCGCCGAGATCGCCGACGTTCTGCAGAAAGCCAAGCTCGACGGCAGGCGGTTCAAGATCCTTTTCCTCGACGCAAAGGTGGATACCCTTATCGTCCGCTATAAGGAGACCCGCCGCAAGCATCCGCTGCTCGGCGAGATGGTCTCCGGCTCTACGGAGGAAGCGGTCGAGCTGGAGAACGAGCTGATGAAAGAAGTGCGCGAGATGGCGGACTATATCATCGATACCACCTTTATGCAGCCGGCTCAGCTCAAAGAGCGCGTCACGACCCTGTTTACCGGCGATACCGTCGACTCACTGCTGGTCACCTTCATGTCGTTCGGCTTTAAATACGGCATCCCGATGGAGGCGGATCTGATCTTCGACGTCCGCTGTCTGCCGAATCCGTTCTATGTTCCCGAGCTGAAGCCCCTCACCGGTCTGGACGAAGCCGTCGTCGACTATGTCATGGGCTTCGAGATCACCGGACAGTTCGTGCGCAAGCTGATCGACTTTATCGATTTCACCATCCCGCTGTATAAGCAGGAGGGCAAGAGCGAGGTTGTGATCGGCATCGGCTGTACCGGCGGAAAACATCGCTCCGTCACCGTCGCCAGGCTGCTGAATAACCACCTGATCGAACAAAACCAGAAATCCTCCACCCACCATCGCGACATCTGGAAAGCGTAGGCTCCGTTGATACAGGCTGCTTTCGCATAAGCGGGTGAGGATTGTGCGGACGTCCGCTCAAAGCGCGTGACGTTCACGATTCACGATTCAAAATACTATGTCCTTTTCAACCGAAACCAAGCGCGAGATATGCACTAAGCTTTCGACCCGCAAGCCGCTGCAGTACACCGAGCTGTACGCCATGCTGGTGCTGGGACGCGTCTTTACCGCCGACAGCATCGTGTTCAAAACCGAGAACGAGCATACCTTCTCGCACTTCATCTTTTTACTGAATAAGCTGTTCAAGCCGAAGATCGGGGTCGTCGCCCCGATGCGCGGCGACAGCGGCAAAAACAAAACCTATACCGTCACGCTTGCATCCGCCGCCGACTGCCGCCGGATCTTCGACTACTACGGTCACGACAGCCGTGAGGTGACGCGGCGCGTCAACCGCGCGAATATCGAGGATGAGGAGCAGCAGCGCGCATTCGTGCGCGGCGCATTCCTCGCCTGCGGATCGGTCACCGATCCCGAAAAAGGCTACCACCTCGAGTTCGCCGTCAGCTACCGCAACCTGTGCATGGACGTCTGCCGCATCGTGCGCGAGATCCAGGACTGTGACGTTTCGATCAAAATGCTGTCCCGCGGCGGCTCCTACATCGCCTATGTCAAGGACAGCGAACAGATCACCGACCTGCTGACCTACATGGGCGCGGTCACCGCGTCGATGAATATCATGGGCACAAAGATGTTCAAGCAGGTGCGCAATTCCGCCAATCGCCGCGCCAACTCCGAGATCGCCAACCTCCAGAAAACCGCGTCCGCCTCGGCGGCGCAGATCAAGGCGATCAAACGGCTGAAGCGATCCGGCAGATACAACCTGCTCCCCGACGAGCTGAAGACCGTCGCCGCGCTGCGCTTTGATTACCCCGAGCTGACCCTGAGACAACTCGGCGAGATGCTCGACCCGCCGATCTCCCGCAGCGGCGTCAACCACCGACTGGAAAAAATCATCAGATTCGCAGAGGACGAACCTGTGAAAGAGGAAAAACATGACTGAAGAAATGAAAAACATGACCTTTGACGAAGCGTACCGCGAGTTGACGAAGACCGTCAACGCCCTCGAGGCGCGCAACATCGATTTCAACGACAGCCTCGTGCTTTACGAGCACGCGTGCGAGCTGGTCGTGCTGTGCCGCAAAAGACTCGGCGAACTCAAAGGCAAAATGACCGATATCCACGAACGCGTCCGCAAGCTGTCACAGACAGAGGCGCTGATCCCGGATGAGGAGGACTGAGCATGAAACGATATCTTTCCATGATCAACAGCGCGCTGGAAGCCTGTATCCCGGACGGCAATTTCGGCGAACAAAAGCTGATCGACTCCGCCGCCTATTCGCTCCGACTGCCCGGCAAGCGCGTCCGTCCCGCACTGACCCTCGCGTTCTGCGAGCTGTGCGGCGGTGAGGCTCAGAAAGCCCTGCCCTTTGCCTGCGCGGTCGAAATGATCCACACCTATTCGCTGATCCACGACGATCTGCCCTGTATGGACGACGATGATTACCGCCGCGGACAAGCCTCCAATCACAAGGTCTACGGCGAGGATATCGCCCTGCTTGCGGGCGATGCGCTCCAGAGCATGGCGTACACGACGATGCTGTCCGATACCGCCGTGAAAGCTGTCGGCGCAGAGAATGCCGCCCGCGCTGCACGCGTCCTTGCAGAAAAATCCGGACTGCTCGGCATGGTCGGCGGTCAGACCATCGATATCATGAGCGAGGGAAAAGAACCGAACCTGGATACCCTCACCGTGATGGATGAGAAAAAGACTGCCTGCCTGATCGAAGCGGCGTGTATGATGGGCTGTATCTGCGCGGGTGCGGACGATGCAAAAGTCGCCGCCGCCGAACGCTACGCTCACGCTGTCGGACTGGCGTTCCAGATCGTCGACGATATCCTCGACGTCACCTCTACCACCGACGAACTCGGCAAACCCGTAGGCAGCGATACGGACAACGAAAAGTCCACCTACGTCGCGCTGCTTGGTATCGACCGGTGCCGCAGGACGGTCGATGAGCTGACTGCTCAAGCCGTCGATGCGCTTGCTGTATTTGACTGCGATACCAAAGAACTTGCCGACTTTGCCGTCGCCCTCGCCAACAGAAAGAAGTAATCATCACCGTCACTTTGAATGACACAAAGGTTTGGAAAGCGAATATGTCCTACGAACTTTTATCCAAAATCCATTCTCCCGCCGACGTGAAGGCGTTGCCGGACGATCAGATCCCCGCTCTGTGCGAGGAGATCCGCGAGAAGCTCATCGACGTTGTGTCGGTGAACGGCGGTCATCTATCCTCAAACCTCGGCGTGGTCGAACTGACCGTTCTGCTTCATCGCGTCTTCAACTGTCCCGAGGACAGCATCGTCTTTGACGTCGGTCACCAGTGCTATACCCACAAGATGCTCACCGGCCGCTATGACCGCATCGACACCATCCGCCGCGAGGGAGGTCTCTCCGGCTTCCCGAAGCGCAAGGAAAGTCCCTGCGACGCGTTCAACGCCGGACATGCCAGCACGTCGATCTCCGCCGCCTTCGGCATCTGCAAGGCGAAGGAGCTGTCGGGCGACAATTCCTATACGATCGCCGTGATCGGCGACGGTTCGCTCACCGGCGGCATGGCGTTCGAAGGTCTCAACAATGCGGGTCGTTACAATAAAAACTTCATCATCATCCTCAACGACAACAAGATGTCCATCAGCAAGAATGTCGGCGCGATGGCGCGCTATCTTTCGAGCGTGCGGATGCAGCCGTGGTACCTGCGACTGAAATCCCGCACCGAGCGTGTGCTGATGAAGATCCCGCTGCTGGGCAAGCCCATCGGCAACGCCCTCAAGCGCAGCAAGAGCCGCGTCAAGCATGTGCTCTACCGCCACACCATTTTCGAAAAGCTCGGCCTGTCCTACTACGGACCGGTCGACGGTCATAACATCGAGGAGCTGACCAACGCGCTCAACACCGTGCGCCGTTCCAAGGATCCCTGTCTGCTCCATGTCGTCACCGTCAAGGGCAAGGGATACAAGTTTGCCGAGAAGGACGCTTCGACCTTCCACGGCATCGGCTCGTTCAATATCGATACCGGCGAGCCGATCAGCTCCAAGCAGAATTTCTCCGATGTGTTCGGCGAGGAACTCTGCCGTCTGGCTGAGAAAGACAAACGTGTCTGCGCGATCACCGCTGCGATGCGTACCGGTACCGGACTGGTCGATTTTTCCAAGATCTACAAGGATCGTTTCTTTGACGTCGGTATCGCCGAGGAACACGCGGTCACCTATGCCGCGGGTATGGCGACCGGCGGGATGCTGCCGGTATTCGCGGTCTATTCCTCGTTCCTCCAGCGCGGCTATGATCAGATCATCCACGACGCCGCGATGCAGTGGGCGCACGTCGTGATCGGCGTCGACCGCGCCGGTATCGTCGGCGAAGACGGCGAGACCCATCAGGGCGTATTTGACGTTGCGATGCTGAACGCCATCCCCGGCGTATCCATTTTTTCACCGTGTTACTATGACGGGCTGAGAGCGTCGCTGTCCGTCGCGCTCTATGACACCGAAGGCGTCGTCGCCGTGCGTTATCCGCGCGGCAGCGAGGGTGAACGTCCCGAAGGCTACGAGTCCGAAAGCGTCAACTATGATATCGTCGGCGACACAAATGCCGACGTCCTCATCGTCACCTACGGCAGACTGTTCTGTCAGGCGGCAAAAGCCGCAGAGCAGCTTAGCGGCGAAGGGATCTCCGTCTGTATCCTGAAGCTCTGCCGCATCAAGCCCATCGATCCCGAAGCGGTCGCTTTTGCAGCGGGCTTTGACAGGATCTGTTTCTTCGAAGAAGGCATGCGCAGCGGTTCGGTCTCCGAGACCATGCGCTCTATGCTTGCCGATAAGAACTACGCGGGCAAATACCGCGAGCGTTCCGTCGGCGATAAGTATATCCACCACGCCTCTATCGCATCGGCGCTCCATCATCTCGGACTGGACGCCGAGGGTATGTGCGCGATGATCCGGGAGGATTGTCAATGAAAAAACGGCTTGACGTCCTCTTAGTGGAAAAATGCTTCTTTGACAGCCGCGAAAAGGCAAAGGCGGTCATCATGTCCGGCTGTGTCTATGTCAATAATCAGAAAGCGGATAAGGCGGGCGCGTCCTTTGACGAGTCCCTTCCGATAGAAGTCCGCGGCGGCGACGACCGTTATGTCAGCCGCGGCGGCTACAAGCTTGAAAAAGCGATGCAGGTGTTCCCGATAACCCTTGACGGCAAGGTCACGATGGATATCGGCGCTTCGACCGGCGGCTTTACCGACTGCATGCTGCAGAACGGCGCAGCAAAGGTTTACGCCGTCGACGTCGGCTACGGACAGCTCGCGTGGAAGCTGCGCAACGATCCCCGCGTCGTCAATCTCGAACGCACCAATATGCGCTATGTCACCGATGAACAGATCCCCGATCCGGTCGACTTCTTCTCGGCGGACGTCGCGTTTATCTCGCTCAGGCTGATCCTGCCTGCGGCGCGCGCGGTATCGGCTGACGGCGCGACTGCCGTCTGCCTGATCAAGCCCCAGTTTGAAGCCGGCCGCGAGAATGTCGGCAAAAACGGCGTCGTGCGCGATAAGTCGGTACATATCGACGTGGTGCAGAGCATCATCGACTACTGTCTGAACGACGGCTTTTCGGTTCTGGGACTGAGCTATTCTCCGATCAAAGGTCCGCAGGGCAATATCGAGTATCTCATCTACATCAAAAAATCAGACGCTCCCGAAAACCTTCTGACGACCACCGCCGCAGAAGTCGTCGAAGCGTCGCATACCGCACTTGACAGATAAGGTGAGCGTATGAAAAAAATAGGTTTATTGATCAATCAGGGCAAAAAACGCGCGATCGAAGTCGCACAGCGGATCACCCAAATCCTCACGGACGGCGGAGCGCAGGTACTGACCGCCAAGTCCTGCCCGCTTGAAGGCACCACGGTGATCGATACGGCGCAGAACGTGATCTTATCCTGCGACATCGCGGTCACGGTCGGCGGCGACGGAACCATCATCCACAACGCGAAATTTGCCGCTTTATACAACAAGCCGCTGCTCGGCGTGAACCTCGGGCGCATCGGATTCGTCGCCAATATCGAGCCGGACGAGCTGGACGAGCTGAACCGCCTGCTGACGGGCGACTACCGTATCCAGCGCCGCATGCTGCTGGAGGTCACCAAGACCCGCGCCGACGATACCGTCACCTACACCGCGGTCAACGAGGCGGTCATCCACCGCGATTCGCTGTCGTCCATGGTGGATATCTCGGTCGCGGACGGCTTTGAGCGCATCGTCAATTACCGCGCCGACGGGATGCTGTTCGCTACCCCGACCGGCTCTACGGCATATTCCTTCTCGGCGGGCGGTCCCGTGATCGAGCCGGATATGCGCTGCGTCCTGCTCACGCCCATCTGTCCCCACGCGCTGTCGTCGCGACAGGTCGTTTTCGGCGAGGACGTCGTTCTGACGGCACGCGTGCAAAAGCATTCCGACCTGAAATGCTATATGACCGTCGACGGCCAGGACTATGTTCCGGTATCCTCCGAGGATACGATTACAGTGAAAAAATCTCCGATGGAATTACAGCTGATTATTCTTAAGGAGAAAAATTTTTATACATTACTGAACGAGAAACTGAAGGAGAATTCTTAGAAATGAAAAACAACAGGCACACAAAAATTCTCGAACTGATCAACAAGTATCCGATCACTACCCAGGAAGAACTGATCGACTACCTGAAGGCCGACGGCTATGACGTCACCCAGTCCACCGTTTCCCGCGATATCAAACAGCTCCGTCTGACCAAAACTCTCCTTCCTGACGGAAAATATCGTTATCAGGCGTCTCCCAGCGCAGAGAAGGGTGCAAAGAACAACTTCAACACGATCTTTTCATCTTCGGTCGTCTCGGTCGAGCGCGCGATGAATCTCGTCGTCATCAAAACCTTCAGCGGTATGGCGCAGGCTGCCTGTGCTGCGATCGACATGATGACCTTTGAACCGATCATCGGTACGATCGCTGGCGAGGATACGATCCTGATCATCTGCAAGGATGAAGAAAACGCCGCCGGCTGCGAAGAAGGACTGCGCAAGTATATCGCCTGATCCGCATGATACGCGGCACTATAACCGAATCTTAATCAGACAAGGATCCTTTTTATGCTGACTAACCTATATATCGAGAATATAGCGGTTATCGAAAAAACTACGATCGACTTTACACAGGGGTTGAATATCCTGACCGGCGAGACCGGCGCAGGTAAAAGCATCGTGATCGATTCCATCAACGCGGTACTCGGCAAGCGTTCGTCGCGCGGACTGATCCGCTCCGGCGCAGACGCAGCCTTTGTCAGCGCGACCTTTGAGAACGTCTCCGATCTGGTGCAGAAAAAACTCGCGTCCATGGGCTATACCGCAGAGGACGGCTCACTGATCCTTTCGCGCGAGCTGAGCGTCAGCGGCAAAAACACCTGCCGCATCAATTCGCGTCCCGCGACCGTATCGGTGCTCAGGGATATCGGCGAATACCTGGTCAATATCCACGGTCAGAACGACAACCTCGAACTGATGAATCCCGCACTGCATATCGTTTATATCGACGCGCTTGCGGCGATGGGGGAAAGACTCGCCTCCTATCGCGCGGTCTACCTTGAACTGAAGGCGGTCGAGGAAGAACTGTCCTCCGCCGATATGGATGAAGCCGAGCGCCTGTCGAGGATCGACCTGCTGACCTTCCAGATACAGGAGCTTGAGGACGCGGCGATCACCGTCGGTGAATACGACGCGCTGACGACCGAAAAAGACGCGCTGCGCAACCGTGAAAAGATCGCAAAAGAGCTGATGCTCGCACGCCTTGCGCTGGACGGCGACGACGATACCGACGGCGCGCTGAGAATGCTGGACGACGCGTCCGAATCCGTGATCCGCGCTGCGCGGTATCTGCCCGATCTGGAGAATTCCTCCGACCGGCTGTCATCCGCCCTCTATGAGCTGCAGGAGATCTCCCGCGAGCTGGAACGGGCGATGGATGATATCGACGCAGATCCCGGCAGACT
Organism: uncultured Ruminococcus sp.; assembly: GCA_902796225.1. Lineage (GTDB taxonomy): Bacteria > Bacillota > Clostridia > Oscillospirales > Acutalibacteraceae > Ruminococcoides. Next base: position 10,791 of record CADBOO010000003.1, on the reverse strand, counting down.
CGAAGAGATCGAGGAGCGCATGGACCTGCTGTACCGCCTCCGCCGCAAGTACGGCGACAGCGAGGAGGAGATGCTCGCTTATCTCGATAATTCCAAAGAAGAATTAAAGAAGCTGACCGATTACGCCTTTAACCGCGAACAGCTTGCGGCCAGGCGCGACGATCTGTATACCCAAGCATATAATTTTGCAAAAGAAATATCCGACTACCGCCTTTCGGTTGCCGAGCGCTTTTGCAGCGACGTTGAGCGCGAGATGGCGTTCCTTGAAATGCCGAACGTGCGGCTTGAGATCAGCCGCGAGGAAGTCCCGCTCAATTCCCGCGGTATCGACAAGCTCGAGTTTCTCATCTCCACCAATCCCGGCGAGGAACCCAAGCCCGTATCCAGGATCGCGTCCGGCGGCGAGCTGTCCCGCATGATGCTCGCGATCAAAACCGTGCTGAGCAAAGCGGACTTTGTCGAGACGCTGATCTTCGACGAGATCGATACCGGTATCTCCGGTTCCGCCGCGGGCAGAGTCGGCAAAAAGCTCAAGCAGCTGTCCGCCGACCGCCAGTCGCTGTGCGTCACCCATCAGGCGCAGATCGCCGCTTTTGCAGACAATCACCTGCTGATCAGCAAGTCTGTTCACGACGACCGCACCTTTACCAAAGTTACCCCGCTGGATGAAGAGGGAAGAGTGCGTGAGCTCGCCCGCATCGTAGGCGGTGAAACGATCACCGATTCCGCCCTCAACCATGCCCGCGAGCTTCTCAGGAGCAGCCAATAAGCCTTTCCTTTGAGAACGGCAAAAGGAGTACCCCATGAAGAAATGGATCACCCGAAAACTGAATAAAGATAACGCGATGTCCGTTTCCTCACGGTACGACCTGCCGATGCTGGTCGCGATGCTGCTCGATATCCGCGGCGTGACGACCGAGGAAGAGATCGTCGATTTTCTTTCCAATGAAACGCTGGACGCATCCCCGTTTGAGATCCGTGATATGGATAAAGCAGTCGAACGCATCCGCCGCGCGATCGAGGACGGCGAACGCATCTGCGTCTACGGCGATTTTGACGCCGACGGCGTCACCTCGACTGCGCTGCTGTACTCCTATCTGTCCGATATCGGCGCCGATGCGATGTACTATATTCCCTCGCGTGAGACCGAGGGCTACGGCATGAACTGCGACGCGGTCGCAAAGCTGTATGAGCGCGGCGTCAAGCTGATCGTTACCGTTGATAACGGGATTGCCGCCGTGGAAGAGATCGCCTACGCCAAGTCGCTGGGGATCGATACCGTCGTCACCGACCACCACGCCGTTCCCGACATTCTCCCGGACGCCGAAGCGATCATCGATCTGCACCGCGAGGATTGCAATAGTTCTTTTAAAGAATTATCAGGCGTCGGAGTAGCCTTTAAACTGGTGCAGGCGATCGAGGGAGAATACGCGGATGTGGAAGGCTTGCTCGAAAACTATTCCGACCTTGCCGCGATCGGCACTGTGGGCGATATCGTCCCGCTCAGGGGCGAAAACCGCGTGCTGGTCAAAAACGGTCTGATGCATATCAATAACGGCGACCGGATCGGTATCGCCGCCTTATCCGAAGAAGCCGGATTGTCCGGCAAACGGATCACCGCAGGCAATCTCAGCTTTACCCTTGTCCCGCGCATCAACGCCGGCGGCAGGCTGGGTCTGTCAAAAAAATCCGTTTCGATGCTGCTGACAGAGGATGAAGAATACGCGGCGGATATCGCCGCCGAGCTTTCCTCCGACAATACCGAACGGCAGCAGCTTGAGCGCGAGATCCTCTCCGATATCGACGACCTGATCCGCGAGGATCCCTCTATCGTCAACAACCGCGTCATCGTCGTCTGCGGAGAAGGCTGGCACAAGGGCGTTATCGGGATCGTCGCATCCCGCGTCAAAGAGGTCTACTCAAAGCCCGCAATCGTCATCACCCTCGACGGTGATGTGTGCCGTGCGTCGGGTCGTTCCGTCAGCGGCTTTTCGCTGATCGACGCGGTCTTTGCCTGCTCCGAGCATCTTGTCCAGTGCGGCGGTCATCCCATGGCGGTCGGCTTCGGCGTTATGCGCGAGAACATCGGGCCGTTTATCGAAGCCATCAATGCCTATGCCGCCGAGCATCCGATCCCGCCCGCGACGCTGGAGCTGGACTGCAAGCTCAATCCCGCTCAGCTGAGCGTATCCATGGCGGCCGATCTGGCGATCCTCGAGCCTTACGGCGCGGGCAATCCCACCCCGCTGTTCGGACTCTTCAATATGACGATCCGCGATATCCGCGAGCTGGGCGGCGGCAAACATCTGCGCCTGACCCTGTCGCGCGGTGAATCGACCGTCGTCGCCATGAAATTTTCCACTACCCTGGCGGAATTTCCGTACCTTGCCGGCGATATTGTCGATTTGGCGGTTACGCTGGACGTTAACGTATATAATAATACCGAGAGCCTGTCCGTGTTTATCCGCGACATTCGTTTCTCGGGAATGGATGAAGAGAGTTATATTTCTTCAAAAGAATTATTTGAGAGCTTTTGCCGCGGCGATGCGATTGACGCCGATGCAGCTGCGTCCCTCATTCCGACGCGCGACGAATTTGCCGTCGTCTACCGCTGCATCCGATCATCCGGCGGCTGGCGTTATTCGCTCGACGCTCTGCTCTACCGCCTTGAGTGCGATATTTCCTACGGCAAGCTCAGGGTGATCCTCGAGTGCATGAACGAGCTGGGGCTGATCCGGATCTTTGAAGGGATGTACACGACCGAGATCGAACTGTGTCAGGTCGAGGGCAAAGTCAACCTGAACGATTCTCTTATCATCAAAAAACTGCGGGAGGTAAGCGAACATGACTGATGTTGTCCATTATCAGGATTTTGACGAGCTGTTGAGCTTGATGGACAAAAGTCCTGTCAAGTATAACAAGCGCAAGATAAAAAAAGCATACGAGTTTGCCAATATCGCCCACGGCGATCAGCGGCGTGTCAGCGGCGTTCCCTTTATTCTCCATCCGACCTCTGTCGCCTGTATCCTTGCAAAAATGGGCATGGATACCGACTCTGTCGTCGCCGCGCTGCTGCACGATACCGTCGAGGATACCGACACGACGCTCGACGATGTTGAGGAAGCCTTCGGCGAAGAGGTCGCAAAGCTGGTCGACGGTCTGACAAAGATCAGCAAGATCAAATATACCGACCGCGAAGAACAGCAGGCGGAGAATGTCCGCAAGATGCTGATCGCGATGAGCAACGATATCCGCGTCATCATCGTCAAGCTCGCCGACCGCCTGCACAATATGCGCACCATCGAGTGCATCAACGAACAGAAGCGCCGCGATAAGGCGCTCGAATGCATGGAGGTCTATGCGCCGATCGCGCACCGTCTGGGAATGAAAGCGATCAAGGACGAGCTGGAAGACCTTTCCATGCGCTACCTCGATCCCGTCGCGTATGAAGAGATCGAAAAAGAACTGAGTCTGACCGAAAATGAGCGCAACGCATTTATCGAAGAGATCAAGAGAAAGATCCTCGACAAGATCGGCAATTCCATCTCTCATGTCACCATCTCCGGACGCGTCAAATCCGTCGTATCCATTTACCGCAAGACCATCATGCAGGGACGCGAGATCAACCAGATCTTTGACGTATTCGCCGTGCGCGTCATCGTCAATACCGTTGCCGACTGCTATAACGTCCTGGGTATCGTCCACGATGTTTTTACGCCGCTGAACCGCTTCAAGGACTATATCTCCACCCCCAAGTCCAATATGTATCAGAGCCTCCATACCACCGTTATCGACAAAAACGGCATTCCCTTTGAGGTGCAGATCCGCACCCGCGAGATGCACGAAACGGCTGAATACGGTATCGCGGCGCACTGGCGTTATAAGCTGAAGATGAAGGGCGGCAAGATGGATTCCCTCGACGAAAACCTCGCGTGGATCCGCAAGACGCTCGAGGTGCAGAACGAAGCCGAGGATTCCACCGACATCGTCAAGACCATCAAGTACGACCTGTCCGCCAACGAGGTCTACGTCTTTACCCCCAAGGGCGACGTGATCCCGCTGCCCTACGGCGCGACGGTCATCGACATGGCGTACTATATCCATTCCGGCGTCGGCAACCGCATGATCGGCGCCAAGGCGAACAACCGCATCGTCCCGATCGACTATCAGGTCAAGAACGGCGATATCATCGAGATCCTGACCCAGAAAGAGGGTTCGGGCGGTCCCAAGCGCGACTGGCTGAAGATCGTCAAGACCAATTCTGCGCGCACCAAGATCCGCCAGTGGTTCAAGAAGGAACGCCGGGAGGAAAATATCATCGAGGGCAGACTGGCGTTTGACAAGGAACTCAAGAAGGCGGGCATGCAGTTTGCCGAGGAAGACCTTGAGGAATGCATGCGTCCGATCTTCCAGCGCCACTACTGCGCGACCATCGATGATTTCTACGCAGCGATCGGCTACGGCGGTATCCAGCTGTGGAAGATCATGCCGCGCGTCAAAGAGATCTATACCAAAAAATACAAAAAATCGCCCGAGGATCCCAAGCCGATCACCGAGGAACGTCTCCCGAAACGCAAGCGCAAGGTCGGCTCAGGCGTGATCGTCGAGGGCGTCGAGGACTGCCTGATCAAATTTGCCCGCTGCTGTAATCCGCTGCCGGGCGACGACATCATCGGCTTCATCACCCGCGGCTTCGGCGTATCCGTCCACAAGCGCGACTGTACCAACGTCCCGGAGAACCTGCAGGAATGTGAAGAGCCCGAGCGCTGGGTATCCGCGTTCTGGGAAGAGGATATCCACGAGAGCTTCCTTTCAACGCTGGAGATCATCTGCAACGACCGCACCGGCTTCCTTGCCGACGTCACCAAGGAGCTTTCGAATATGCGCATCTTCATCACGATGCTCAACTCGCGCGAGCTCAAAGACAATCAGGCGATGGTCACCGTCACCATCGAGATCAACAATATGGATCACCTGCGATCCGTCATGGCGCACCTTGCCCAGATCAACGGCATCGTGTCCATCAAGAGGGTATAGGATGAAAGCTGTCATACAACGAGTCAAAAATGCCTCCGTTACCGTTGAGGGACGGATCGTGTCAAGCATAGGGCAGGGGCTTTTGATCCTGCTCGGCGTCGCCGACGGAGACACTGAGCGCGACGCGGACGTCCTCGCCGCAAAGATCGCGAATCTCAGGATCTTCAGCGACGCGGACGACAAGATGAACCTGTCCCTTTTGACGATCGGCGGAGAAATGCTGGTCGTGTCACAGTTTACCCTGTGCGCGAACTGCGTCAAGGGCAGACGTCCCGATTTTTTCGCGGCGGCGAAGCCCGATGAAGCCAACCGCCTGTATTTATATTTCTGTGAAAGAATAAAAAGCGAGGGCGTCGCTACCGTCAAAACCGGCGTGTTCGGTGCGGATATGCAGATCGGACTGCTGGGCGACGGTCCCGTCACCATCATCCTCGATTCAGGAGAGCTGAAAAAATGATCAAAATCTACCACTTTGTCGTCGGCATGATCGCCACCAACTGTTATCTGATCCGCGATGAGGCGACCGGTGCGCTGGCGGTCATCGACCCCGGCGACGATTGTCCCGAGCTGAATGCGCAGATCGACGAGCTGGGCGGCAGGCTCGACTATATCCTGCTCACCCACGGTCACTATGATCACATCATCGGAGTCGCGGCGCTGTGCGAGCGCTACCATCCGACCGTCTGCGCCTGTGAGGACGAAATGGAACTGCTGCAGAACGGTTTGTATAACCGTACCTCCGTCCACAATATTCGCATGAATTCCTTCAACGTCGACCGCCTGCTCAGGGACGGCGATACGATCTCCCTCGGCGACAGCACCCTGACCTTTATCCACACTCCCGGTCATACCGCGGGCAGCGGATGCTACCTCGTCGACGACCTGATGTTCTCCGGCGATACCGTTTTCTGCGAGAGCGTCGGCAGGACGGATTTCGAGACCTCGAATCCCCGTGCGATGATGCAGTCGGTCGAGCGCATCAAGAACCTGGACGGCAACTACCATATCTTCCCGGGGCATGCCATGTTCACTACCCTCGACCACGAGAGAAAATACAATCCGTTTATGAGATAAACAAAGCTCCCTTTTGAACAGGGGGTTCGCAAAACGGGTGAGAGATCACCGTATCGGGCGCGGGCAGTGCCCGCCCGTAACGCTTCACCCTTCACCTTTCACCATATTATGAACCTGTATATCCACAACCACAAATATCATTACGAGATGGAGAACCTGACGCGTGCGTTTTTCTTTGCCGACGATGTCAGGGTCCTTCATGAATACGAAGAACTTGTCGAGCCGTATATCCTGACCTCTGTGACCGACTGCGTGTCTGCGGAAGTCAGGATAAACGGCTTTTGCGGCGTTCAGACAGCGCCGCGCGGCGATGACGACGAGCTGACTATGGCGCGCCTGCTGTACAAGTTGCTGTCACAGGCGACGTCCCGGACGCTTCCGTGGGGTATTCTCACCGGCGTTCGTCCGATCAAGCTGTATTCCGTTTTGTGCGAGCAGAACGGGGAAGAGGCGGCGTCCGATTACTTCCGCGACGTCTTGCTCGTCAGCGCAGAAAAAACCGCCCTCGCCGAAACGGTCGCCGCCAATCAGCGCGCGATCATCTCACGCTCCGGCAAGCGTTCCTTTTCTCTGTACATATCCATCCCGTTCTGCCCGACGCGCTGCAATTACTGCTCCTTCGTCAGCCAGTCGATCGAAAAGGCAAAAAAGCTGATCATTGAATATATCCCGCTTTTGCTCAGGGAGATCCGGTACACAGCCGCGCTGTCCAAACAGCTCGGTCTGCAGCTGGCGTCTGTCTATATCGGCGGCGGTACGCCCACGACGCTCTCCGCCGATCAGCTCGATCTGCTGCTGTCGGAGATCGAGTCCGACTTCGATATGAGCGGCTGTACGGAATTCACCGTCGAAGCAGGCCGTCCCGATACCGTCACGCGCGAAAAATTGCTGGCGCTGAAGCAGCATTCCGTCACCCGCATCTCCGTCAATCCCCAGACCTTCAATGACAGCGTGCTGGATGCGATCGGCCGCAAACACACCGCGCAGCAGACCCTCGATGCGTTCGCCCTGGCACGGGAACTCGGCTTTGACAACATCAACATGGATCTGATCGCGGGACTGACGACCGATACGCCCGACAGCTTTCGCGCGACCATCGATACCGTAAAACAGCTCGACCCCGAAAGCGTCACCGTCCATACCCTCGCCGTCAAGCGCAGCGCGCGTGTGAACGCCGCCTCGGCCGAACGCGAGCATGACTACACCGGCGAGATGCTTTCCTACGCGTCCGAACAGCTGACCGACGGCGGCTATGAGCCGTACTACCTTTACCGCCAGAGCAAAATGCTCTCTAATCTCGAAAACGTCGGCTGGGCAAAGCCCGGGTATTTCAGCCCCTACAACGTCTATATCATGGAGGAAACACATTCCATCCTTGCCTGCGGCGCGGGCGCTGTCACCAAGCTGCGCGACACATCCTCCAACCACCTTGAGCGCATATTCAACTTCAAGTTCCCATACGAATATATCAGCCGTTTTGACGAGCTTCTCGCCCGCAAAGACCGGATCGTTGCCTTCTATGACGAGTACAACCGCTGAAACAAGCCGTTTTCTCAGAATAATTCACAAATAATCCGCTTTTTGTCTGTATCATTTCAACAGTTATCCAATTGAATTCACCCATGGGTTGTGCTACAATCCTTATTGATAAGTTATTATGTTTGGAGCGTATTGAATGAATAACGACAGTTTGAGTAAAAATACGTCAAAAACCTTTGTCAAGGGCGCGATGATCATGACCGCCAGCATGGTCGTCGTCAAAGTGCTCGGAATGTTCTACAAGGTTTTCCTGTATCGTCTGTATGCCAGCTATGACGCCGTTGCGGGCACCAGCATGGGCAGCGTCGGACAGGGACTTGTCAGCAACGCATATGAGATCTACACCCCCTTGTTCGCGCTGGCAACGGCAGGCTTTCCGATCGCGGTATCCCGTATGATCGCCGAGAGCATCGCCCAGAAACGCTACAAAGACGTCGCTGTGATCCACAAAGCGTCCAAGCGGCTGTTTATCGGCATGGGCGCGCTGTGTTTTGTGCTGATGGTCGCGATCAGCTTTGTCTATGTCGATATCGTCAAACAGCCCAACGCCATCTATGCCATGATGACGCTGTCGCCCGCGGTGTTCACCGGCTGTCTGGTATCGATCTACCGCGGCTACTATGAAGGCCAGCGCAATATGTTCCCCTCAGCGCTCAGCGAAGTGCTGGAGATGGTCGGCAAGGTCATTATCGGTCTGTCGCTCGGCTTTATCGTCATGAAGATCGGTATGAGCGAGTATTCCGCGAATGAGACCGTTTTCGGACAGACGTTCGCTTCTGCCGAAAGCGCGATGAAGACTCTGCTGGCGTATTCCGTCGCGGCGGCGATCGCAGGCATTGCGTTCGGATCGATCATCGCGTTTATCTTCCTGCGCATCTATTATTCCAAGCGCAAATTCACCGTGCCCGATGAACTGATGCGTGATTCCGTTGATGCGCGCACCCAGAGCGAAACGCTGAAGATCCTTGTCAAGACTTCCATTCCGATCATCCTTTCGGCATTTATCATGAATATTTCGACCACCATCGACTCGATCGTGATCCAGAATGTTCTGTACAATACGACCCAGACGAATCTCGACGGTCTGATCGGTCAGTTCAATCCCGATTACGCGGAACAGCTCAGGAACATGGTTCCCCTGAATCCCACCGCGGATAACCCGGTCGAGCTGCACACATCGCTGTGGGGCTGCTTTGCGAACGCTCTGCCGCTGATGCAGCTGGTCACCACCGTCACGCAGGTGTTCGGTACCTCTGCGCTGCCGAATGTTACCGCCGCCTATGCATCCGGCGATAAACAGGAGCTCAGACAGAGCATCAATACCGTCCTCAAGCTGACGATGATGTTTACCCTTCCCGCGGGACTCTCGATGTTTGCAATCTCCTCGCCGATCATCACGCTGCTGTACGGCGGCGGCTATGTCGGCGACGTATCCGCGTCTATCCTGCGGATCATGGGCTTCTCCTGCATCGTTGTCGCTGCATCGACGCCGATCATGAGTATGCTGCAGAGCCTGGGTAAAGTTCATCTGCCGCTGATCCTCACCTCGATCGCGCTGGTGATCAAGATCGCGACTAACTACGCCCTTGTCAGCATCGTCGAGCTGAATGTCACCGGCGCCGCTGTCGGGTCGCTTGTCGCGTTCACCTTTGTTTTCATCGTAGGTATGTACCTGCTTATCCGCCATTCCGGCGTCAGACCCGACTTTATCAACACGATCTTAAAGCCGATGATCGCGGCTGTCTTTTGTGCCGCGACAGCATTCGGCGTCTATACGCTCGTTCATATGTTTACCGGCAACCTGATCTCTGTCGTCAGCTGCGTGATCATCGCCGTGATCGTCTATATCGTCGCACTGATGCTGCTCAAGACCTTCAGCAAGGAAGAGATCATGATCCTGCCAAAAGGTAAAAATATTGTAACAATTCTTGCAAAACTGCATTTAATCAGGTAATATATAGGATACAAGCGAAAAAAAGGACTTGGTTCCCTATCGCAAAGGGAGCTGTCGACTGATGTCGACGGCGGGATTGCATAGATGCTCGAGCGCAGCGGATAACTGTATTACGGAGGCTGTCATGGATTTTCAGTACAAGGAAACATATACTATCTCCGATTTGCTGGAAATCATGCGGCTGTTGAGAGCGCCGGACGGCTGTCCGTGGGACAGGGTACAGACGCATGAGAGCATCCGCAAGAACTTTATCGAAGAAACCTACGAGGTCATCGAGGCGATCGACAAAGCCGATTATGATCTGATGCGCGAGGAACTCGGCGATGTGCTGATGCAGGTCATCTTTCATTCCATCATGGAAGAAGAAGCAGGCCGCTTTACCTTCGACGACGTCTGCGACGAGGTGTGCAAAAAGCTCATCATCCGTCATCCTCACGTGTTCGGCAACGTCAACGCCGAGACCCCCGACGAAGTTCTCAAAAACTGGGACGCGATCAAAATGCAGTCCAAGTCGCAGGAAAAGATCGCCGATTCGGTCGACGACGTAGCAAAATCTCTGCCTGCGCTGATGCGCGCGCAGAAGGTGCAGAAGCGCTCCGCAAAATCCGGGATGGATTTCAAAGACGCCGAAGACGCTGCGTCCAAGATCCCCGAAGAGCTTTCGGAATTGCGCGAAGCCGCAGCCGCATCCGATAAGGACAGGCTGAGCGAAGAACTCGGCGACCTGCTGTTCAGCGTGGTCAACGTCGCGCGGTTCCTTGACGTCGACGCCGAGGAAGCTCTGACCAGATCCACCGATAAATTTTCCCGCCGTTTTCGTGACGTCGAGACCCTCGCCGCACAGCGCGGTATCGACATGAATACCGCACCGATGTCGTTAATTGATTCCCTCTGGGAAGAAGTTAAATAAACTACGGCAATAAGCCGAAAATAATTTTTTGGAGGAAACTAAAATGAAAAAGACAGAACTCATCGCTGCTGTAGCCGAGAAGGCTGCTATCTCTAAGAAGGACGCTGAGGCTGCTGTAGCCGCTACCTTCGACACCATCATTGAGACCATCGCTGCCGGCGACAAGATCCAGATCGTCGGTTTCGGTACCTTCGAGAGAAGAGAGAGAAATGCTCGCACAGGCGTAGATCCCAGAACCAACGCCAAGATCGAGATCCCCGCTTCCAAGGTTCCCGCT
>CADBOO010000002.1 GCA_902796225.1 uncultured Ruminococcus sp. | reverse complement strand
GATAGCTCTGGACGGTGCTTCCGGCAAGTTGGAAGAAGTTGGTATCAAACAGCGGATGGAAAGGCGTCATGTTCAGATCGTCGATCAGACGGAAGGTATTGACGCCGTCGGACATATCCTTGGTCAGATTGATATAGTCGCAGGTCTGAGTATGAATGTCGCTGTCAGCGTCCAGCTCAACGTTATGATCGAGATTTCCGATCGCCATCGCCGCGAGCGGATCCTCGAACTGGTTCGGATCGAGGATATAATAGACATGACTGCCGCTTGCGGTATGCGTCATCACCTTATTGAACTTAACGGTGCTGCCGATATATTCGGCGTTGCTGTAAACGACGTCGTCGTTATGCAGTCTGCCCTTGGGAATACCGTTGTCCTTGACCTCATCCGAGAAGTCAAGACTTTTCACATAGCCGTTGATTGTCATCGGAACGGTAACGGCGTCTTCGGGCTTCATATAATCGGAGAGCGACAGCTTGACCTTGCCTAATCCGTCGACCTCCATTTTGTTGTCCAGCATCCACTCGATGTTATTGCAGATAGCGCCCATCGTCTCATAGAAAACGTGCTGGCAGTCGAGATATCCCGCGTAATAACCGTTCTCTGCATCTTCGTCATTATATGTTCTCTTGATGTATTCGCCCTGATGATAGAGATACTCGTTATAGGTCATCGCTACCAGCAGAATGGTCAAAAGCTGCTTTTCGATCACAGCGTGGACATACTGGTACTGCTGGTGGCTGAACGGGAATTTCTGATACGCGAACTGGGACGCGTACAGGGCTAAAGAAGCCGACATCGTACTGTCATACTTCAAATGAGAACCGAGGTTGACAAGCGTCCTGATAAAATTGCTGTTCATATTGACGTCGTTGAACAGAAGGTTTTCCAGACCGTCAATATTGTAGTCGGCCAAATTGATGTGCGAATCATACATCAGCGCATAACCGTACAAAAGAGACTTGTACAAAGAGTCGGATCTCGGGCTGCCGTCCAGCGCAGCCTGCAGATATTGCTTGTACTCATATAAGGCGGATTTTGCGCCGTATTTTCCTAGCTCGCTGTCAACGTCCGCATCCCACTTGTTCTCAAGCTCGGCTCTTGCGGATTTGACGTCCTGCTCCGCTAAAACGGTATTCAGCAGCGAAAAGCTGTCGTTCAATTCTGTCTCGATCTCATCGAGCCTGTTGAGGATCTCTTCGCAAAGCTCCTTGAGCTCTTCGATCGCGACCTCTTCGGTGCTCATAAAAGCCCATTTCTCGATCAGAGAAAACGCTTCCTGGATATCCTCGTTGCCGGTTGCCTCGCCGGTCCAGTCAAGGCCCATGCAGACAAGTCGAAGCGCGTCGTCGATCATCTGCTCCTTCAGCGTTTCCGTAATCATATTTCCGGTAGGCGCAAGATCTTCCGCCGCTTTTTTGCCCTTGGGAAGGGGCGGGGCTTCTTCCGCCGTCGCCGATACGACGCCGACCGTCACCAAGGACATGACGATACACAGCGCCAACAACAGCGACAGGCATTTCTTTGTCATTCGTTTGAACATAAAAACACATCCTTTTTCGATGATTTTCCGTATACCACTATACCGAAAAACGAGTTTTTCGACAAGTGTTTTGGGACAAACGGTCATTTTTAGGGACGAATGGTATTCCCTTTTTTGAATTTATCCCGTATAATAGAATCAGTAATCTGATCGGAGAATGCATATGAAAATCGCGATCGTCGACGACAGCAAAACCGAACAGGAGAGATTGGCTGCATTTCTCGAGGCATGGGCGCGGGAGAACAGCATCACGCTTTCTGCGGATACATACGGCAGCGGCGAGTCTTTCACTGCTGCTCTGCAAACGCACAAATACGACGTCATCTTCATGGACATCATGATGGACGGTCAGAATGGTATCGAAACGGCAAAGCAGCTGCGTAAAATCAGTCTGGAAACGCTTTTGGTCTTCATCACCTCTTCCCCGGAGTTCATGGCGCAGGCTTTTCCCTGTCACGCCTTCGACTATGTGATGAAGCCGTATACGCAGGACCGGATCATGCAGGTTCTGGATGAGGCTAAGCGCGCGCTCGGAAAGCCCGGCGATGTGATCGAAATCGCCGGCGAAAGATTCCTGCCGACCGATATCCTGTACGTCTACTCCGACTCGAACTACTGTGAGTTCTATACAAAACACGGCAGAAGCAGACTGCGGCTGTCGTTCATCGAGCTTGCCCGGAACCTTGAGGCATATCCGGCGTTCAAGGTCGTCAGCCGCGGCGCAGCAGTCAATTTTGACAACACCTCGCACATAGACGGGCTGGACTGTATTATGATCAACGGCGACCGCGTGCCTGTCAGCCGCCGCAGGATCAAAGAGGTGGAACAGGCGTTTTTGGATCGGCAGTTCAGCAAGCTGCTTTCGGAAGGAAAATGACATGGATTATTCAAGGCTGTTATTATATTTGACGGATTATCTGATTGTTTTTCCCGCTGCGTTGATGTGCGTTCTGCCGGTTCTGGATCACAGCAGGTTCAGCAGAAAACCGACGGTCGCCATTGTGTCCGCCGTAACGATCGTTATCTCGTTTCCCATGGCGCTGATACGATATACAGTCGGCTGTGACGCGAATATTCCGCTGTTTGCGTTCATGGCGATCTTCTTTATCGCATATCTGCTGATGTTCAGCGTCAGAAAAACCAAGCTGTGGTTCCTGTTTGTTTCAGCTACGGCGGTATTCTCCTTCGGCGGTCTGGCGACGCATTTTGTAGAGGCGATGTCAGACGCTTCCAACGACGAATGGATCTCTCTCGCCGTCAAATGGGGCATCTCGCTCACGTTCCTTATTATCGAGATCATCTTTATGAAAAAGCTGGTCTGGCTGTTTGATAACGAAAACATCGACGCGGTATGGAGGTTTGTATGGGCTGTTCCCGCGATCATCATCGCCGCCAACCTGTTCATGATACCGGAGAACTACGACTACGTCCGCATCGGCAAAGTATTTCAGGAATATGTGATGGTCGAGGTCATGCTGACTTTATTTTTCGGCGTCTTTCTTGTGATGCTGTATACCATAGCCCGCGCGATCACCAACAAGGCTGAGGCGGAACAAAACGCGCATATCCTCGGTCTGCAGGCGGCGCAGTATGAAAACCTCAAAAAGTATATGGACAGCACCGCAAGGCTTCGTCATGATTTTTTGTATATGGCAAGAACCGCGCAAACGCTCGCTGCAAACGGTGAAACAGAACAGCTCCAAAAGCTGCTCAGCGACTACGGCGCAGGCATCGACGCGAACGCTGCGCCGCAGAAATTCTGCGAACATACCGCTTTGAATGCGATCACGGCTTACCATGCTCTTGAAGCAAAAGAAGCAAACATCCGCTTTACGGCAAAGCTGAACGTTTCTCAGAACATCAGTATCTCAGACTATGAGCTTTGCTCCGTTGTCGGCAATATCCTCGACAACGCCGTCACCGCCGCGAAGGAATCGAACGCCGAAAACGCGGAGATTCTATTTGTTGCAGACACCAAAGGAAACGGCGACCTGTACATCGCCGTGACTAATCCCTACAGCGGCGCGGTCAGGCAAAAAGGAAAAGGCTATGCCTCGACCAAAAGCAGCGGTCACGGGATCGGTCTGGAATCCGTCAAGGCGATAGTGGAGAAAAACCGCGGCTACTGTAATTTCCGTTATGACGGAATGACCTTCTATTCTGAAATCATGTTGAGGCAGGGCTGATCGACGCTTTGATCGAGATGCCTTGCAGGCACAAAAACCCATTATCGTTTGTGTGAAAAACCGGAGGGACATATCGTGAGCAAAATAAAAAACGACCTGCTTTACCTTCTCTATACCGTGATCCTCGGCGTCATCGTCGGCGCGATCATCTGGGGATTTCTGCGCATCATGAATCTCGGCATAGGTTTTCTGTGGGAATATGTGCCGTCAATGATCGATTTTCCCCTGTACACGGTGTGCGTATGTACGGTCGGCGGTCTGGTGATCGGACTGTGGAAGCGGCATTTCGGCGATTATCCCGAGGAGCTGGGCGTCGTACTCGGATCGGTAAAAAAAACGGGGCGTTACCCTTATCATAATGTGTTTTCCACGCTCGGCTCGGCGCTGCTGCCGCTGCTGATCGGCGCAAGCGTCGGTCCCGAAGCCGGGTTGACCGGAGTGATCGCGGGGCTGTGTTCCTGGGTAGGCGACAAGCTCAAGCGCTTTCATAAAGAGGTCGAAGAGTTGACCGCGATCGGAATGAGCGCCACGCTGGGCACGATCTTCCGCTCGCCGATGTTCGGCTTTGTAGAGCCGATCGAATCCGACAGGGATACCGTCCTGCCGAAGACGTCCAAGATCGTCTTATACTTTGCGGCGATCCTCAGCTCGCTGGGGATTTTCATCCTGCTGAACAAGCTGTGCGGCGTCAGCATGGGCATGGAGAGCATGGAGTCCGAAGCGCAGGATTGGAGCGTATATCTTTATGCCGTACCGCTTACGCTCATCGGCATCCTTGCGGGATATTTCTTCTTTATCTTCCGAAAGCTGACCGGCACAGTGAGAATAAAAACGCAAAAATTCGTTATGCTGCGCGCCGTCGCAGGCGGACTGCTGCTCGGCGTTTCCGGTACATTCCTTCCGCTGACGATGTTCTCGGGAGAGCACCAGATCGGCGAAGTCATGGAGCAGATGAAAGATATCGGCGCCGTCATGCTGCTGGTCATCGCAGTTGTAAAGCTCCTGCTGACAAACATCTGCATCGATACGGGACTTAAGGGCGGTCACTTCTTCCCCGTCATTTTTTGCGGCGTAAGCATCGGCTGTGCCATGAGCCTGCTTTTCGGGCTTGACGCGGTGTTCTGCGCGGCTGTCGTCACAACTTCGCTCGTCGGACACACGCTGAAAAAACCGTTGGCGACCGTGTTGCTGCTGATGATCGTTTTTCCGCCGCGGTTGATCCCGATTATGCTTTTTGCTGCGATCGCGGCAAAATTCATCCCCACTCCGAAAAAACTGTTATCGGAATAATTCTTTGATCTCTATCGTATTGGGAGGGCTGATATGAATCTATATTTTTTTGTCGCGATCATCGCGTTGGTGTGTATACTGGGCTTCTTTAATGAAAAGGTCACAAAAATCACCTATGAAATAGCGCTCATGCTGTTTTCTGTCGTTATCGGGCTCGTTCTGCTGGCGGGCGCGGTGATATTCAGCGGTACGGACGCAGGCAACCTGCTTCAGCAATTCCAGCTGACCGATATCGAAGGCTTTCTGATGGAAGGCGTACTGTGCTTCATGCTGTTCGCAGGCTCCTGCCATATGAAGCTGTCGGATTTTAAGGAACAGGCACGACAGATCAGCGTGCTTGCCTTTGTCTGCACACTGATCGGCGCATGCATTTACGGAGCGCTGTTCTACGGAGCATCCGTATTGCTCGGGCTGAATCTCTCGATACCGGTATGCCTCATGTTCGGCAGTATCGTCGCGCCGACCGATCCGATCGCCGCAACCGGCATCCTGAGCAAATTCGGATTGCCGAAAAAGATCTCCTTTTTGATCGAAGGCGAATCCCTGTTCAACGACGGCGTCGGCGTAGCGCTGTTTGTCTGCTTTTCCGGGGCGGTGACAGCGTCGTCCTCCGGCGGCTTTATCAGCGTCATGCTCAAGGAGATCTTTGGCGCGGTAGCAGTCGGCGCAGGCGTTACGGCGCTGTGCTTTCTGATGTACCGTTTCGCACACAGTAAATCCCTGAAAATATTCATCAGTCTGCTGACCGTTTCGCTTTCGTATGTGATCTGTGAAACATGCGGCTTTTCGGGTGCGATCGCCTCTGTCGTCTGCGGACTCTTGTTCTCGGCGCTGCGCTCACGGTTTTCTGAGGAAGATTCCGAAACAACAGGGTTCTTCAACTCCTTTTGGGAAACGACGGATTCGATGTTGAACTCATTTCTCTACGTGATGTTGGGCTTGTCATTTGTCCGCATCCTTCAGATGGAACATGTACTCCTGCTGTCGATCATCGCAATCGCCGCCAACCTGATCGCCAGAAGCGGCAGCCTTGCGCTGTCATCGCCGTTAATGGGCGCGATACCGGACGGATACGACAGATTCAGCTTCATCAAGCTGCTGACATGGGGCGGTCTGCGCGGCGGCTTATCCGTCGCGCTTGCCATGAGCACCAAAGAAATGCTGCCCGAGCAGGTCTACCATATCATACTCGGATGCACCTATGCGATCGTGTTCTTCACTACCGTTATCCAGGGCTTGACTATGAAGCCTGTTTACAGCCGAATCAGTCGAACGGCGTCCGGGAAGCGCTGACCGGTTCATACCGTTCTTATCCGTCCTTAATACAATTGAAAGCAACAACTCCACCGCCGTAAAGCGATGGAGTTGTTTTTGTTTTATGCGATCGGCTTGCCGATATTCGGATTAGCCGATAGTCCTACCAGATGTCTTTGGATCGCTGTCGCGTCAACGATCGTGACTTTACCGTCGCCGTCTGCGTCGGCGGCCTGAGCGGTATAATTCTTATCTGCAAAGCCAGCCAGCTTGCGCTGGATCGCGGTGGCGTCGAGGATCGTCACAATTCCGTCGCCGTCAGCATCGCCGCAGATATTGCTGCCGGGCAGTATAAAGCTGATTGTGGAATAGCGAACGGTGCTTCCGGTATAGGCAAACGTATTTCTGCCCGCCGCATCGGCGTTTTCCGCCTTGACTGCATAGTAGGTGATAGCCGTCACAACATCGTTCTCATCCTTCTCCTCGATATAATACACCCTGACGTCGGGGACGCCGCTGTTGTCGAGGTCAAACAGGATATCGTCGGAATCGTCCGGGTAGATCCTCGGTATAACGTCTTCGGTCACGAGCAGGATGAACGCGTCGTAGCTCAGCTCGACCGGATCGCCGGAGCGAAGATCGAGGGTCAGCGCTTCCTTATCCGCCTGGACTGCCGTAATTGTCACCGCCTCTTCGGGCATTTCGAAAGAATAGTTATAGCCGGACCAGGGATCATCTCCGTCTTTGCCGAGGCTCACGCCGTTGACCAGATACTCGCCGGTGAAGTACTTGCCCTCGTCGGGGACGGCGTTATCCTTCAGTTCGATATACACCACGTCGCCCTTGCCGGCGGAGGTGACGTCCTCGGCGTTCAATCCGACCCATCGATAGACGTCCACATTATCGTCCGTATTGATCGCGTAAAGGGGTTCGAACCAGAACCCGAAATCCACATCCTGATCAGGCATCTCGAACTCATAGACGCCGGGAGTATCGGTGGAGATGAGCGCGACCGTGCCCCAGTAGTCCAAAAAACGATAACCCTCGCTCGGCGTCACGGTAACGGTGACGATATCTCCCTTCGCCGCCTCGTTTTTATTCGCAGTGACCGTGCCTTTGTTTTCATCGTAATTGAAACTAACGGCGTGAGGGGTCTTTTCAAATATCGCCTTGATCTCTACCGGCTCGCCGGGCATAACAAATCCGTCTCGTTCCACTTCAGTTTGATTGTCATCATCGCTCACATTATACTTTTCTATGGTAACTGAACCGGATACCACCTTCCATTCCTTGAGGCAATAGCCCTCGGTCGGGGTCGCATCCAGATAAACCTTTTTATACTTTGGTGCCGAATCTATACTTGCAGAAGCCGTTCCGCCTTCGGGATTCTCGACCGTCACGGTAACGGGATAGGTGATCTCTTCAAAGATCGCCCTGAT
>CADBOO010000001.1 GCA_902796225.1 uncultured Ruminococcus sp. | reverse complement strand
TCGCTTTCGCGTTTTGAATAATCTGTCTTCCAGATTACCTGATGTGTAATTCACATCTGTAATTTCTTGAGTACTCTCTACCTTGCGGTAGATGCTCTCAAAGTAATTACGGGTTTCTTCTTCGTTGTTTAATTTTCAAGGTCCTTTGTTGCTTATCACGAAAAACGACTTGAATGCTTGTCTAAAACAGAGAATTTAGAGGTCGTTTTCTTGATTCGCGAACATTCAAATTATACAGCGTGGCAAGACAAATGTCAAGCATTTTTTTGAAAAAATCAAAAAATTTTTTCTCCCCAATTTATAGGTCAAAAAATGGCTTAAAATCGCAATATCTTGTGCCGGTTTCGTCGATTTACAGCAATAAAGTCCCATAAACCGCCTTTATCGGCGTCCCGGGCGAAACTTCGGGGTTTTCCGACAGCGGATATGCAAAAGAAATCTTGCATTTTGTCGAGCGTTCTTCTATAATGATCCTATACAATATTATATAGGAGGTTTTCCATGTACGAACAACAGCCGTATAATCCCTTCCGCAACAACATCGCGATCATCAAGGATTACTTCAAGTCGCCGGTAGTGCTGGCGCTTGCGATCGCAAATATCCTTTCCGTGATCGTCAGCATGGTTTACAGCATCGTTTCGGCAAGCTATGCCGGCGAGATCCTCAAGCAGATCGCTGCGTTTATCGAGAAGAATCTTGTCCTGCAGAACGTCGACGGCGACACGGGCAGCAAAATCTCTCAGCAGATCAGCGAATCGCTTTCCTCGAACAGCACGGTGATGATTTCGATCCCGATCTTCTCTGTTCTCGCCATCGTCGCCCTGTTGCTGCTCTACTTCGGCAGCCGCAATACCGATCCCGACTCTGCGCCCACAGCCGGCGTGACGATCCTCAATATCCTCGCGATCCTGTCGCTGATCGGCTGCGTTCTGTTGACGGTCGTCCTGATGATCCTCGCGGTCGCACTGTTCATCGTCTACGCGGCGTTCTGCTCTGAGTCGATCCGCTCTTTTTCGTTCAGATTCAACGAAAGCACCGTCAAAATCAACGCCGATATACTCCTGATCATCGCGATCGCGTTTACGGTCTTCGCTGTGATCTTCTCCTTTATCATGCTGTTTTATGCGATCAGCCGCAAACGCTACATCGGCTCGATCAAAAAGAGTCTGACCTCTGTCGAGCTGAGCCGCGCCGGCGCAAAGCCTTTCGGCGTATTCTGCGTCATCACCGCGGTGTTCTCGTCGCTCGGGCTGATCTCGAGCATCGGCACCCTCTTTGCCGTCGATTTCTCGCGCGAAGCGCTCGGCGAGATCGGTCTGACTCTCCCCGGGGGATCGGTCACGCTGAGCGTCCTGTCGATCGTGATCCGGCTGATCGCCGTGGTCATCGCCGTACTGCAGGCAAAGATCGCGCTCGGTTACGCCAAATATATCGACGAAAAATGCGGCGGCTTCTCTGCCCCGTCGGACGAAGGAGACGGATTCATACCCCACGCGCCGATCGGAGTCAACTCCCAGCCCGCGCCCTACAGCTATCCTTCCAACCCTCAGGCTGAGGTGCCGGCAAAGGTCAATCCCTCCGTCAATCCCTATGCGGCGTCGGATGAAAGAACTGCTGCGGCTCGCAACATCTGTCCCAACTGCGGCGCGGAAATTGACGTCAATGCGCCGTTCTGCGGAAGGTGCGGCTCTAAGCTGTAAATCCGCAGTATCCGAATAACCGAATAAAAAACCGACCCCTTATGACAATCGACTGTCATAAGGGGTTTTGTGCTGCTTATACAATATATATGGTATTATCAGCGCAGGAAGCCGTTGATGATCTGCTCCTCCGCCTCTGCCTCGGTCAGACCGAGGGTCATCAGCTTTATGAGCTGTTCGCCGGCGATCTTGCCGATCGCCGCTTCATGCACCAGCGAAGCGTCGACGTTGTTTGCCTCCAGCGCGGGCACGGCGAGGATCTTGCCGTTATCCATGATGATGGAATCGCACTCGGTATGCCCTTTGCAGGCGGCGTTGCCGACGATCTTGAGATCGAGCTTCTGGTAGCTGTCATCCCTCGCAACGCCGCGGGATACGATATCCGCCGAGGAACCGTCGCCGTTGAGGCTCACGGTATACACGCTTTCCGCCTGCTGGACGTCGTGGGTCATCAGGCGTTCCCTGACGACCAGCTTTGCGCCCTTCTTCAGCTCAGCGACCGTGGTGCGGCAGGTATCGTCGACGCCCTTGATCTGCACCATCTCCATCTCGCAGTAGCTGTCGTCCTCCATATACACCTCGGTGACGGGGTTCAGGATGCGCTTGCCGCTGCCCGAGCCGGAGCCGTAGTGCTTCTCGGCATAGCGGACGCGGGAATTTTTGCCGACATAAAAGCGATGGATACCGTCGTGCTGGGAATCATGCGCACCGCAGTTATCGATGCCGCAGCCCGCGACGATCTCGACGTCGGCGTTGTCGCCGATGAAAAAGTCGTTGTAGACTTTCTCTTTGACGCCGCTCTTGGTGATGACGACGGGGATATGGACGGTCTCATTTTTTGTATTGGGCTTGATAAAGATATCGATGCCGCTGATCCCTTCCTTGGGGACGATATCGATATTGGCGCTGGACTGTCTGCCGATCGACTGACTGTCCGAACGGATATTATACGCGCCGGTCGGGATATCCGTGATATCGGCGATCTCCTTGAGTAAATCCAGTTGTATCTCATTCAGCTGCATATCAACACTCCTGCTCCTTTTGCGGCAAACGATTGCCCTGACAATCCAGTACCGCCGAAGCCGTTCCGATCAGGTCGGGCAGTACATCATTCTTTTCACCCTGCTGCTTGAGGCTGCCGTTCTCGAGGACGACGATCTCGTCGGCGATATTCAGAATGCGCTCCTGGTGTGAGATGATCAGGATCGAACGGTCGCTGATCTCCTTACGCTGGTCGCGGAACACTTCGATCAGGTTGTTGAAGCTCCACAGGTCGATACCCGCCTCGGGCTCGTCGAACAGGGTGAGCATGGATTTTCTGGCAAGCACCGACGCGATCTCGATGCGCTTCAGCTCTCCGCCGGACAGATTTGCGTTGACCTCGCGATGGATGTAGTCCTTCGCGCACAAGCCGACCTGCGACAGATAGGCGCACGCTTCGCCGATGGTCAGCTCTTTGCCCGCCGCCAGACGGATCAGGTCGGCGACCTGGATGCCTTTGAAACGAACCGGCTGCTGAAACGCAAACGCAATACCTTTCTTTGCGCGTTCCGTGATGCTCAGGTCGGTGATATCCTCGCCGTTGAAAATGATCTGTCCCGCCGTAGGCTTTTCGATACCCGCGATCAGCTTGGCAAGGGTGGATTTGCCGCCGCCGTTGGGGCCGGTGATGACAAACAGCTTGCCATCCGGGATCTCGAGCGATACATTTCTGAGTATTTCTTTTTCCTGTCCCAGATCATCGACCGCGAAAGACAGATTCTTGATTTGGAGCATGGTCGTTCCTCCTGTTATCCTGATTTCCGACAAAACGCTTTGAACGGAAATCGGCAAAAATGGTGTCAGTGACTTGTATTGTAGCACAAAACGATCGGTTTGTCTATCACTCAACCGACAAAAACCGATGCTTTTTCCGCATCGGTCGTTGATATTCCGTCATGATCGCCGATAATCAGATATCTCTGACGGTAACATATCCCGACGGTTCCGACTGCGGCAGCGTCTCCGGATCAAGCTCCGGGTATTGCCCGCGGAAGGCTTCGGCGCTGTCCGTCAAAAACGGGACAGACGCCTCTTTCAGGGCGGCGATCGATTTCTCTCTCTTGCTGCGGCGAACCTTTTTCAGCAGCCACGCGCCGACGGTGAGGGCGATCAGCCCCGCCGAAGGCAGCAGGATCATCGCGCTGCCTCCCATGAACAGCTCGCCGACGCCGACGATCAGCGCGATCACGCTCATCGCGAACAGCGCGTTGAACACCGGCTCATACAGCCTCCACCGCATGCGAGACCAAGGCTCTTTATGCCCGCACTTTCTGCATTTGCCCGACAGATTCAGGTCGTAGTATTTTTCAAAGTCCTCCGGATCGGCGGCTCTGCGAATCAGCTCTGCCGCCGCATCGTCCAGCTTTTGTCCGGCGGATGCATTCCTGTTCGCCTCGGATCGCATCGAGGCGATCTCATCATAGCTGTATTTCAGGATGATCCTGTGCTTGGCGGCATTCAGCTCGCCGCACGCTGAACAGCGGTGCGCTTCATACAGCCATACCGCCTTTTTGATGTCCTTGGTATTTGAAAACAGTCCCATTTTTCCTCACTCGGCAGCGCCTGCCATGATTGATAAGCCGAAAAATGCCGCAATATCGCCGGTTACGGCAGGTTCGGTTGATTCGGTCACCCTAAAGCGGGTACCAATCCGGTTTCTTTCATAAAGATCTCGGTGATGTCCCGTGTGACATTCATGATCCCTTCGGAGTTATAGTTGCTCATCACCGCGACATAGTAATCGATCTGCGGGATATACGCAACGGCGGAATAAAAACACGGCAGGCTTCCGGTATGGAAATAGTAGGGCATGACGCCGGTATCGGCGATCATCAACCCATAGCCGTAGCCGCTGTAGCCCTCGTCTCCCTTTGCGTGGGCGGTGATCATCTTGTGATACATCTCGTCGCCCAGCACCTTGCCGGAATGCAGCGCGGTCGTCCATTTGTACATATCCTTCGGGCTTGCCATCATATCGCCGCATCCGAAAGCGGCGCCTTTGTAGTTCAGCAGCTCGGCGCCCGAGGTGTTGTGATAGCCCAGCGCGACGGTCGCTTTGGGATTGTCGTAGTTTTCCATGAATCCCGCCGTCGTCATGCCGAGCGGTTCAAAGAAGTTCGTCCGCAGGTAATCGAAGTAGCTTTCGTTCGAAACCTTTTCGATGATCTCTCCGAGCAAAAAGTAATTGGAGTTGCAGTAGCTGAACCGATCGCCCTGCTCGAACAGCAATTCCTGCGACAGGATCCATCCCCGCAGCGCCGTGCAGTTATCCTCCATGCTGTTGGTTTCTTCCACGCCTTCGATCGCCGCCTGGGTGGTAGATTCCACCTCGTTGCCGTCCTCGTCGTAAGAGCGTAAATAATCGGGGATGCCGCTTTGCATCGACAGCAGGTTATGGATCGTGATATCTCCGCCGATCGTGTAGTCGGGATAATACTTCGACAGCGTATCGTCCAGGCTCATCTTGCCCTGCTCACAGAGCTTGAGGATCGCCGCGGCGGTGAACTGCTTGGTGATGGACGCGATATGGTAGACAACGTCGGCGGAATTGTCGATGTTTTCCTTTTTATTTGCCTTGCCTGCGCCGCCGGAGTAGACCTCCTCGCCGCGATAGACAATATACGCCGCCCCTTTGTAGCCGTGGCCGACAAGGTTCTCGTCGATCAGCGTTTTGACCTTGTCGCGCAGCTCGTCGCCGACAACGGTCGACTGTTCCGTCGCTGCTTCGGCGACGGTTGCGGAATCATCCGTTTTTTCTTTCGTATCGTCGGGGGATTCACCGCACGCCGTCAGCGCCGCGGCCATGCATACCAATCCCAATATGACAGCTAAGAATCGTTTCATCGTATAACCTTTCTGTATTTTGATAATCGCTTTGTGATGAATTGTGCGCACAGCCCGGTGAACGCGCCGGCAAAGCATCCGGACACGATCAGAAACGGATAGTACAAGAGCAGCTGAGGCGTCTGCATGAGGATCAGCGCCGCAGCCATCTGACCGGTGTTGTGCAGTACCGCGCCGATGACAGAGGTCATCCAGATATGGTTCTCGTCGATCAGCTTTTTCAGCGGGAGCATCGCCAAGAGGCACAGCAGCGTACCTGACGCGCTGTAGATCAGCGCCATGAAGTTGCCGGTGAATACCGCGCCCAGCAGGATGCGTACCGCCGCGATCGCCGCGACCTCATGCGCGCGGTAATGGTAAACCGCGTACACGGTTATGATGTTCGCAAAGCCCGGTTTTATGCCGGGGATAGGAAAAGGATAGGGGATCTGTAATTCTATGACGAAGATGATCAGCGCCGCCGCGGTCAGCAGCGCCAGCTCAGACAGTTTTTTTGCTTTCATCGCTCTACCTCGTCAGCGCGTCGACGTCGCCGGTATCGTCGGTAAACTGGATCACCAGCTTGTGCGGCAGACAGACGATCGGCATCGACGAGCTTGACAGCCATCCCATCCCGACACAGGTCTTGTCGGGACAGTCGGCGTCTTTGACGCGGATCTGCCTGTCCTTGATCTCCACGATATTATAATGTCCGCCGCTCTCAACGGTGAGGGTGGTATCCTCCGCAGTGCCGAGGTCGATGGTGTACAGCACCTCGCCGTCCGACAGGATCTGCACGGTGTTCTTCGGCTGCGCCGTCATCACGACGACCGAGCCGATCACGCCGAGCAGAAATACCGCCGCGATGATCCCTCCGATAATTTTGTATTTCATCTGATCTGTCCTATCCGTTTCTTTCCTTTTATTCTATCATTCCGGCGATCAATTGTAAACCTCATTTTCTCATGAAAAAGTTTGACTATCCCCCGGTTCTGTGCTACGATGAATATATGATGAAAAAGATCTTTTCGATACTGCTTTGTATCCCGATCCTCCTGATCGTTTCCGGCTGCGCTCCGAAAACCGACGAAGCGAATTTTTTTGCGATGGACACCGCCATGTCGTTAAAGGTATGGGGCGGCGACAATGTCTGCGCAGCGCTTGAAGACCGCGCGCATACGCTGGACGGAAAGCTGTCCTCCGCCACCGAAAGCGAGATCCATACCCTCAACGAAAACGGTACGGCGACGCTGTCCGACGATACGCTTGCGCTCGTCAGTCGCACGCTGACATTATCAAATGAGCTGAAGGGTTATTTTGACCCGACGATCTACCCCGCGGTGCTCGAATGGGGATTCATCGACGGCAAGTATCATGTGCCGGACGATGCATGGCTGGATTCCCTGACCTCGCTGATCGACGGCAGCCGCGTCAAAATCGACGGCAATACCGTCACCCTGCCCGCCGGCTTCAAGCTGGATCTCGGCGCTGCGGCGAAAGGCTATCTCGCCGATGAATGCCGCGATATCCTCGATGATTCCGACGCAGACTGCGCCGTGCTCAACCTCGGCGGTACGATCCTGCTCTACGGCGAAAAGCCCGACAAATCGCCCTTCAAGGTCGGCGTTGCCGATCCGGATAATCCCGCGAACTATTTCGGCTATCTGACCTGTCGGGAGGGCGTCGTCGCGACCTCCGGCGGCTATGAGCGCTATTTTGAACAGGACGGCAAACGCTATATCCACATCCTCGATCCGACAACCGCAAAGCCCGTCGACAACGGAACGCTGTCTGTCACCGTCTATTCCGACGACGGCACGCTCGCCGACGTTCTGTCAACCGCGCTGTTCGTCATGGGCGCTCAAAAAGCATCCGACTATTACAAAACGCACAGCGGCTTCGATTATGTCATCCTGACCGACGACAAGCTGTATATCACCGAGGGACTATACGACGATTTTGTCCTCAATGAAGGCTATACCTTCCCGATAGTCAAAGTGACCCGCTGAAAGAATGAGGTGATCAAATGCGAAAAACATCCCGCGACGGCGGTTTCTGGCTGGTTTACTTATTCAACATTATTCTCAACTTCCGTCTGACGATCCCCGGATGGATCCTGCTGGTACTCCATTTCATCATCCCCGAATACATCAGGTGGTGGTACTGCCTCGTCTGGTTCGGCGCGTTTCTGTTATACATCCTGATCTGGATGCTCGTCATCAGAGGGATCGCGCGCTGGGCGAATACCGCAAAGCCCGCACCGCCGATCCAAAACAGAAATCCCTACTCGTCACAGGGCTATGTGCCGATCAAGGAACAGATGCAGAACAAGAATCCCTATTCTTCCAAGGGCTATGTTCCGATGAAGGATCAGCTTGCCGAAAAGCAGATCGATCCGTCCGCAAATACATCCGACGAAACATAATAAGGAGGCTGTCATGAAACGTCTTATTTGCCTATTCCTGAGCATACTGCTCGTTGTATTCACCTTTGCCGCCTGCTCCGACAGCGGCAAGGACGACGATAACACCGCAGAAACGACCGCCGTCACCACCGGCGAAAGCGACGGTCATCCCCTCTATGTCCGCGCACAAAAGGACTGCGAAAGCATCACCGCGACCTTTTCCTCGGTCGCCGGAAGCGATACGTTCACGGCGCAGCTGACCCAAAAGGACGACGAGGGCGATACCGCGATCTATGTCTGCTACGCGGATACCGCCGTCTATGACCGCGTCACCGTCACCATCGACGGTCACGACTCCGACCTGCTTGCCTTTAATGATTATACAAGCGGCTGGGAGATGTCGCCCACGAAGGAACTTCCCTTCACCTACGGCGCCGACAACAAAACACCGGAGTACGTGAACAAAGAGTTTCCTTACCAGGAACGCACCAAGAATGTGCAGATCTGGACGCCGAAGGATTATGACGCAAAAGCCAAGGAGAAATACTCTGTGATCTACATGACCGACGGTCAGAACCTCTTTAACCCCATCGCGACCTCTTACGGCAGCTGGGCGGTCGCCGAAAGCGTGAGGGCGATGATGGCGCAGAGCGATCATCGATGCATCGTCGTCGGGATCGAAAACTCGGACGGCTGGCGCGACGATGAGCTGACGCCCAACCTCGGCACACCGACCGAAGCAAGCTATGAGGACGGTCACGGCGCGTACTACGCCGACTTTGTCGTCAAAACCGTCATGCCCTATATCGAGAAGAACTACAATGTCTTTACCGACCGCGACCACACCGCGATATGCGGCAGCTCGTCAGGCGGTATCGAGAGCTTCTATATCGCGATGGAGCATCCCGAAAAGTTCGGCACGGTCGGCGCGCTGTCACCCGCGTTCGCGCTGTTTGACGATGCGACCTGGGACAAATATCTCGCAAAGAAGGACTTCTCCGCCGGCTATCCGCGCGTCTACATCTACTGCGGCAAGGGCAACGATCTGGAGCAGCAGCTGCTTCCCGGAGCCGCGAGCATGCCCGATAACCTCAATAAGATCGGCTATCCCGCTGATAACGTATACTATTACACCGCCGAGAACGCCCTGCATAACGAGATCTACTGGCGCATCATCTTCCCGGATTTCCTGAAGTATCTGTTCCCGTAACCGCCGACGGTCTGCCGGACGATTCTTCACTCCGTGCAAAATGACAGATTCCGTCAAACTATGCCGCTGTCTGATGACAGCGGCTTTTGTGCTATCTGCTACATAACGAATACGATTTTATTTACAAAATAGCTATTGCGCTCCGGTATCTCTTTGTGGTAAACTTAATATGTTAGATTATACCCAATCTTATTTTAGTTTTAGGAGGAAATATTATGGGTCTTATCAAAGCCGCAATCGGCTCTGCAGGCGGCGTTTTAGCCGACCAGTGGAAAGAATTTTTCGTTTGTAACGCGATGCCGAAAGACGTTCTGGCACGCAAGGGCGAAAAGAAAACATCCGGTCGCTCTTCCAACACCAAGGGCAGCGATAACGTCATCTCCGACGGTTCCGGTCTTGTCGTCGCGGACGGTCAGTGCGCGATCATCACCGATCAGGGCCGCGTCGCAGAGATCTGTGCCGTTCCCGGCGAATACACCTACAATTCGTTGACCGAGCCGTCCATCTTTACCGGCAAGCTCGGCGAAGGTATCAAGAACACCTTCAAGAACTTCGGCAAGCGCTTTACCTACGGCGGCGAGCCTCCCAAGGATCAGCGCGTTTACTATTTCAATACCAAAGAGATGATGGAGAACCTCTTCGGTACCGCCAACCCCGTACCGTTCCGCGTTGTCGACAAGAACGTCGGCCTTGACCTCGACGTCAGCATCCGCTGCTCGGGCGTCTACAGCTACACGATCGCCGACCCGATCCTGTTCTACACCAACGTATGCGGCAACTTCCAGAGCGGCGAATACAACCGCAGTGAGATCGACAAACAGCTCAAGGCGGAATTCATCTCCAAGCTCCAGCCTGCGTTCGGCAAGCTCTCCGACCTCGAGATGCGCCCGAACCAGATCCCGAACCACACCGATGAGCTTTGCGACGCGATGAACGAAGCCCTCACCGCAAAATGGGGCGAGCTGCGCGGCCTGAAGGTCATCTCTATCGCGATCAACTCCCTGACCCTCCCGGACGAGGATATGGAGATGATCAAGCAGATGCAGCGCACAGCGGCATTCAGAGATCCCACCATGGGCGCAGCGCACATCGTCGGCGCACAGGGCGACGCGATGCGTACCGCAGCCGGCAACCAGGGCGGCGCGATGGCAGGCTTCATGGGCATGGGCATGGCGATGAACGCCGGCGGCATGAATCCCCAGAACCTTTACGCGATGGGCGCACAGCAGCAACAGCAGCAGGCGCAACAGCAGGCGGCTCAGCAGCAGGCAGCTCCCGCGGCTCCGGCAGCAGGCGCGTGGACCTGTCCCAAGTGCGGCGCACAGGCGACCGGTAAGTTCTGCATGGAATGCGGCGAGAAAAAACCCGCGGCAGACGGCTGGACCTGCTCCGGCTGCGGCACCGTGAACAAGGGCAAGTTCTGTGCCGAGTGCGGTCAGAGAAAGCCCGAGGGCGCACCCACCTACAAGTGTGACAAGTGCGGCTGGGAGCCCGAGGATCCGCATCATCCGCCGAAGTTCTGCCCCGAGTGCGGCGATATCTTCGACGACAACGACAAGAAATAATCCTTGAAAACAAGGGTACGTTTGTACATACGGCGTACCCTTATTCAATTAGGAATTAGAAATTAGAAATTAGGAATGAGGAATCGGGTGCGGGCAGAGTACGCCCTCAACCCTTCACTATTCACCATTAACCATTCACCAAACAAAGGAGTGATTCTTTGGCACTGCACGAATACAAATGCCCGTGCTGCGGCGGCGCGATCGCCTTCGACAGCACTCTGCAAAAAATGAAATGTCCCTACTGCGACACCGAGTTTGAGATGGAATCCCTGCGCGGTTATGACGCGGACCTCAAGCAGGAGGGCAGCGATAACCTTGACTGGCACACCGACGCCGGTTCCCAATGGACCGAGCACGAGGAAAACGCCCTGCGCTCCTACATCTGCAACAGCTGCGGCGGCGAGATCATCTGCGACGAGAATACCGCCGCAACCTCCTGCCCCTTCTGCGACAACCCGGTCGTCATGATGCACCAATTAAAGGGCAGCCTCAAGCCCGACTACGTCATCCCCTTCAAGCTCGACAAAAAAGCGGCGGTCGAAGGGCTCAAAAAACACCTCACCGGCAAATTCCTTTTGCCTAAGATCTTTAAAGACGAAAACCACCTCGACGAGGTCAAGGGCGTCTATGTACCGTTCTGGCTGTTCGACGCCGACGCCGACGCCGATCTTCGCTACCGCGCGACCCGTGTCCGTACATGGTCTGACTCCAATTACAACTACACCGAGACCAGCCACTTTTCCATCTACCGTGCCGGCGGCATCGCGTACGATCATGTTCCCGTCGACGGCTCTACCCGCATGCCCGACGATCTGATGGAAAGCGTCGAGCCGTTCAACTTCGGCGAGGCGGTCGATTTCCAGACCGCCTATCTCGCGGGTTATCTCGCCGATAAGTATGACGTCGACGCCGACCAAAGCGTCGCCCGCGCCAACGAACGCGTCAAGGAATCGACCGTCGACGCGTTCCGCGAAACGATCAAGGGCTACGCGACCGTCACCCCCGAGGCGACCAACGTCCGCCTGCACAACGGCAAGACCAAATACGCGCTCTATCCCGTGTGGCTGCTCAACACCACCTACAAGGATGAGAAATACACCTTCGCCATGAACGGCCAGACCGGCAAATTCGTCGGCAACCTTCCCACCGACTGGGGAAAATTCTGGCGCTTCGGCGCACTGTTCACCGTCATTGCCTCCGCCCTGATCTACGGCGGAATGTGGCTGTGGCAGCTGCTGTAAGGAGGGACCATCATGAAAACAACCAAGAGAGTATGCTCCCTTCTGTTCGTCATCGCGCTCATGCTGACCGTCGTGATCATCCCCGCGTCCGCCGCCCCCACCAGCGACGGCAGGATCATTGTCGATAACGCCGATATGTTTACCGACGCTCAGGAGGCAGAGCTGGAAAGCCTTGCAAAAGAGCTGGGTGAAAAGCAGAACTGCGATATCATCGTCTACACGACCACCAGTCTTGACGGCTACAGCGCGCAGACATACGCCGATTACTGCCATATCAGCGGGTATAACGACAACTCCGTTCTCCTGCTGATCTGTGACAACGGCGAACCGGGCAACCGCGATTATCACATCTCTACCCACGGCGACTGTATCAACAAACTGAACGACTCCGAGCTGGAGGATCTGAAGGATGATATCCTTCCGTATCTCAAAAGCGGCGACTATTATGGGGCGTCAAAGGAATTCATCAATAAGTCCGTCGAATACATGAACCCCCACCTGAAATGGTATATGCTCCCGCTGGCGATCCTCATCGGCTTTGCGATCGCGATGCTGATCATGTCTGCGATCCGCAAGAAGCTGAAGACCGTTGAGATGCAGCACGGAGCAAGGGAATATGTCCGCGCAGGCAGCATGAACGTCACAGCGGCGCGCGATACCTTCCTGTTCACTACCGTCACCAAAACGGCTAAGCCCAAGAACAATTCCGGCAGCAGTACCCACTCCACCGGCGGCAGCTCCTTCGGCGGATCGGGCGGCAAATTCTGATCGTTTCCGGAAAAATTCATCAACAACAACGGCTGCACTTCATTTGAAGTGCAGCCGTTTTATTCTGTGTGTTATTCTTCAATTTTCAATAAAAAGCCGTATTACAGCTCCGGCTTGAATGCCGGCATGAGCTGCAATTTGAACAGGTTCATCTTGTGTTTACGATCGATGCGTTCCTTGCTGACGGGGTTATCGATCTCGCCGGTGCGGATATAGCGGTCAAGCTCGGCGTAGGTAAACCCGAGGTTGTCCTCGTCGGTCTTGCCGCAAAGTCCGTCGCTGGGCGCCTTGTCGACCAGCTCCGCGGGCAAACCCAACAGTCTGCCGATCTGTTTGACCTCGTCGACGGTGAGGTAGGAGCAGGGGCTGAAATCGCCCACGCTGTCGCCGTAACGGGTGGAGTAGCCGACCCAGTCCTCGGACAGGTTGCAGGTATTGGCGACCCTGCCGTTGTGGCTCTGCGACACCGCATAGAGCGTCGCCATACGGATGCGCGGCGCAAGATTCTGGCGGGTCTGCTCGCTGACGTCAAAGGGCAGGTTTTTCATCACGCCGTCAAAAGCGTCCTTGATATTGATGATATAGTGCTTGATCCCGAGGGTATCGACCAAAAGCTGCGCCTTGTCGATATCCGCCTGTTCGCCGTTGGGCATCAGCACGCCGATAACACGATCCCTGCCGAGCGCCTCGACGCACAGTGCCGCGACGATAGAGCTGTCCTTGCCGCCGGAGATCCCGACGACCGCGTTGCAGCCCTTGCCGTTTTCCTCAAAGAAATCGCGTATCCACTGAACACATTCGTTTTTTATTGTTTCCGCGTTAAACATCGTTTACCTCTTGATCCGTTACCGATTATCAGCCGAAAGAAATGCTCTTGAGCACTTCTTCAAAAGCGGGCAGGTACTCTGCCGCGTGATTCTTACGGGTGATATAATAGACCGCGTAGAATCTCTTTTTATATTTGAACACAAACACGTCGCCGGCATGGACGTTGACAGAATCGTTGACCCTGTACTCAAAGCGGATCCCTTCCGCCTTGGTTTTTGCGGCGATCTTTGTCTTGAACGCGCCGATCCGCTGATAATTCAGCAGGCCGCGGCTGAGGCGTGATTCCAGCTCGATCCGGTATGTTTCCGCATCCTTCATAAAGCCGAAGAAGCCCGCTTTTTTCCAGCCGACAGAAAGAATGATATGCTTTGCGGGGTCAAAGGCGCCCCAGCGATCGACTGTCGAGCCGAAGTGTTTTTTCAGTTCTTCTTCGCCCATTTCTTTGAAGCCGTCCGGATAGGTCATGTTGATTTCGTTGTTGATCTTGACGTTGTTCATAATCATACCTCCGTATTTGCGCGCCGACGCATCTCTTCAGATCTCATTATACTACACAAAAACACGTTTGTCACTGAAAAAATGAGAATCCGCGAAAAATGCTTACTTCACTGCGATCTGACAGCTGCGCATCGTCTGAAGCGCCGCGTCGTGTTTTTCGGGCGTAACGCCTGCACAGCACGCCGCGTCGACCGCGATCGGCATTTCGGGAAAATGCGCCTTGATGAGCAGCGCGTTGCTGACGACGCAGATATCCGTGCAAAGTCCGATCAGCTCGATGCAGAAATCCTCATCGCCTGCGGCGGCTTTGATAAGGGCGGGCAGATCGACCGAACCGAAGGTGTTTTTCTCCACGGCGGTAAAACCCTTTTTTTCGAGTGCGGCGGCAACCGCTTTATCAAGCTGCCAACCGTCCGTATCCTTGATACAGTGCGGCACCGGCAGATTTTTGCCTTCCGCGGTATCCATATAGTTTGCAAAGTGGGTATCGAGGGTGGCGAAGATCGTTCCGTTGAAGCCTTCGATCTTCCTGACGACTTCGGGTACGATCGCGACCGCTTCTTTGGTGCCGAGCGCACCGTCGACAAAATCCTTCTGCATATCGACTACGACTAAAAACTGTTTCATCATGTTCTCCTTTTGTTATCTTCGCGGGGCGTCCAGCCGTGCTTCCATCGTGGTTTTAAGCGGCTCCATTCCCATGCTTCGGTAGAACCTTTGCGCGCTTTCGTTGATGCTCCACACATTCAGCGTCACGCTGTTGCAGCCGTTATCTGCGGCGGTTTTCAGAACATATCGGTACAGCTCTGTGCCGACGCCCCTGCGTCTGAACTGCTCATCCACACACAGATCGTCGATATACATTACCTTTCTGGGGTGAAGCTGTTCGTTCTCGTGCGTCACCTGATAGATGCAGAAAGCATAGCCGCCGATCACGCCGCCGTCCTCCCAGACAAAGATCGGCGTATTATCGTCGGCAATGATCGCCTCCAGCTCCTCGTCGGTATACTTTTTCGCGCCGATTTTAAAGATATCCCCGCGACCCTCTGCGTGGATCGCCTGCACCTGGAACAACAGTTCATTCAGCCGCGCCATATCCTTTTTTTCAGCTCTTCGGATCATATCATTTCCTCCAAAACGCCCGTATTGTCATCGTATCGATACGATGACTATGTTTATTGGATCACGACCGCCTGCTGTCCGAGCGACTCATAACGCACGCGGAACAGCTCACGGTCAAACACCTGGATGTCGCCGTGGACGGGATCCGCTACCCAAACCTGATAATCGCTGTAGCCCAGCAGCACCATACAGTGCTCCGGCGTGAACCATGTCAATTCTTTGCCGTCTACCTCCCAGGTAACGCTGTAGTGACCTTCTTCACAGTCCAGCGTGCCCCAGACGATCACCGGGATCCCCTTATCGACATACGCGAACAGATCGGTGAAGGCGGTCCCGGTCAGATCCGTCGCCCTGAACGAAGAATTGTTGGCGGTCAGATACTTGTCGGCTGCCTTCACGATGACCGGCGCGTAGCATCCGTAGGAGTTCTCGTCCCTCGGATCGCCCTCAAACGCGACGCGGAAGTCGACCGTACCGACCTCGCCCTTTTCCAGATAGTTGTCGGCGATATCGCACTTATCCGCTGCCAGCTGATTGAAATTGAGCACCATGGTCAGCGAGGTGACCTCGCATCCGGTGGGCAGCTCGGGGTACTGGCTGAGTACCGGAAAATTCTTCACCATCGCGGTCGGCGCGGGCATATAGCTGTCGGTGGTCGGGATCTCCGCGTTCAGCGTTTCCGAACGGGTCACATCGCCGTCGGGGGTCGTCTGTGCGGTCGCGGCGTCCACATCGGTGGCGTCTGCGGCGGTATCCCCGACAGCCGCTGTCCCGTCAGGGGGAGCGGAGGAATCGGTCGTATCTTTTTTCTCGCTGCATCCGGCGATCGTGATCACCATCAGAAGCGCAAGCAAAACTGTCAATCGCTTTTTCATAGGTTCACCTTTATTTTTCATCATAAACCAGCGGGGCGTCGGGATCTTCCGAGAAGAATTTGGACAGGACATATCCTGTCATGCCCCCGACTTTGACCTTGATAAACTCGCCGGCAGTGCTGAGGTATTGTACGGTCTCGCCTGTGTAGATCTTGGTGATGGCGGTGCCGGAGATCGACGCGGTATCGCGCAGGGTGACATACTCGCTCGCCCTGCAGTATAAGATCGTGCCGGAGCTGCTGCCCGAGTCCCTGCTGCCGCTGTTTCCGCTTCCGTAGTTCAGAGGCGCGTCGGGATTGGATGAGAAGAAGTCCTTGAGAACATAACCTTCTGTCCCTTTATACCTTACTTTATAAAACTCGCCGTCCGTACCGAGGTAAGTCACCTTCTCGCGCGAGCCGATATGAGCCAGATCGGTTCCGCTGCGGGAAGGCGTCGCGCGAAGCGTCGCATAATCGCTGGCTCTGCAGTAGAATACGACTTCGTCGCTGTCGGCAGCCTTTGTCGGCGCGGTCGTCTCGACGTTCAGGGCATCGTCTTTTGCAGAATCGGGATCCGATCCGCCCTGTGCGACATAGATCGTGACCTCGTCGCCCGTCTCGGCGTCAGCGTCGGCAGCGGGATACTGTCCGATGACCTCGTTTGCCGTATGGCTGTCGTCCTCTGTTTTCTCCACCACCGGCTTGAGTCCGCTCTTTGACAGGGCTTCCATCGCCTTGTCCATGCTCATGCCGATCACGTTCGGCACGCTGATCGCGGTCGGCTGTTCGGTCTGTGCATCCGTCTGCGCGGCGGTTTCCGCTGCAGACTCGGATCCTGTCGAATCGGATCCGGATGAATTGAGGATAAAGTACACGGCGGCGCCGATACCGATCAGCATGAGGATCACGATCACGGTGATCACGATCGGTGCGGAGGACTTTTTATTAGTGCTTGCGTTCTCGTAACCGTTCTGCTGGTTCTGCCGGCTGTCCGCAAACGCGTCGCCGTAGGTCGGGCGCGTATTCTGATCCGCGCGATTGCGATAGGGATCGGACGCGCCGTACGCGCTGTATAACGACGTGTTCTCTGCGCGCTGCTTTCTGTTGGGATCCCCCTGCGGGGCTATGTCGACGCGCTCGCGGTTGAGCGCCTTGATAACCAGTGTTTTGAGCTGTGTCATATCATGACAGCGGTTTTCCTGAGAAACCGCCAGTCCGTACATCAATACCGCTTCCAGCTGCGGCGAGATGCCGACGCCCAGCTCGGACGGCTTTTTCAGGCCGTCTGTCCTGAGTCGGTTCAGACTTCCCTCGGGGGTTCTTCCGGTGATGCAGCGGTAGATCGTTGCACACAGCCCGTAGACGTCCGTCCACGGACCCTGTCTGCCGTCCTTGCGGTACTGCTCCTCGGGCGCGTAGCCCTCTTTGATCATCACGGACATCTCGTTCTGGGCGGCGGAATAATGCCGCGCCGCGCCAAAATCCATCAGCTTGAGCGTGCCGTCCCTGAGGTACATGATATTATCGGGGCTGATATCGCGGTGGATGATGTTATGCGTTGCGTGCATCTTCTCCAGCGATGTGATGATCGGCATCATCATCGAAAAAGCGGTCTCGGGGTCAAGGGTACCGTTTTGCCTGAGGAATCCCTGCAGGGTGACGCCGTCGAGATACTCCATCACGATATACGCGGAGCCTGCTGCCTCAAAATAATCTCTGACCTGCACGACGCCGGCTTCGTTGGTGAATTTTGCAAGGCTTCGCGCCTCCTGCAAAAAACGCTCTTTTCCCTTCTCATAGAACTGACGCTGCTTTTCGGTCGACAGTACGACGGCGTTGTCTACAGCGCTGTTTCTATTGACATATCCTACGGGGTAGAATTCCTTGATCGCGACCTTCAGGTCAAGCGTCAGGTCGCGGCCGATATAGGTGATGCCGAAGCCGCCTTCGCCCAGCGCGCTGCCGACAAGATATTTGTTGTTGAGAACGGTGCCGGGCTTGATATGATGCGCGATCAGCTTCGGCTCGTTCGGTTTTCCGCAGCGCGGACAAATATTGCCCTGCGGAATCTCCTCCATGCAAGAAAAACAGTAATTCTTCATCGGGTACCTCTCTGAAAAAAGCGGAATAATTCACGCACAGCGGCGGTCGTCGCGGCTCAATCTCCGCCGGCGCGGCGCTGTACGGGTCAATCACGTACGAATCGGTCGGTATTTACCGTTGCTATCGTACCACATATCGGCATTTTTCGCAAGAAAAATCGCAAAAAACGACCGGTTATCGGAAACTCTTTCCGATAACCGGTTTTTCGATCATGGTTTCATCCGCCGCAGCGCTGTTTTTCGTGCGGCTCTCATTTTTTGACCATCCTGATGCAGTCAAATTTCCAGCTTTTGATAACCTCCCCGTCCATTCGTCTGTAGCCGAGCTTTTCATAAAAGCCGACCGCTTCCACACGGCTGTCGATCCTGATCTCACCGTAGCCAAGTTCATCGATCCACTTCTCGGCTTCCGTTATCACACGGCTGCCGAGATGTTGTGCGCGATACTCAGGCAAAACGACAACGCGGCCGAGCATCACCGTATTCCTGTCGATCTCATAAAAGCGGCAGGTTGCGACCGGATAGGCGTCGTCCAGCAGGACGATATACCGGCAGTCGGAGCCGTCATGCTCGTCAAATTCCTCGCGCAGAGTGATGTGATGCTGCCGGTTCATACCCTCGATCCTGACGGAGAACGCGCCTGCCATCTGCCATATTTCCTCTGCTCTCAACACTTCGTATTCTTTCATACGCAACCTCTTCCTTTTCGGTGATCCGCTTTCTTTCCGCTGTTATCATACCAGAATTCCGGATCTTTGTCCACAAAAAGAAACAGCCGTTGTGAAGCGCAGCTCAGCCAGCGCCGACCGACTGCATTCCCTCCTCCGATCGGGCGGGTCTATTGACATTCATTTCCGTGTTCAATATAATGATTTCGGTAATACCGGAGACGATTCACCGGTTATTTTGCGGAGAAAGGTTGGTATTCTTGTTTTCTGCAACACAATCGCCTGACAGAAAAATCGATTCCGTGTTCAGTCAGAACCATACATACGTCATCAAAGGGATCGCTGTTCTGTTTATGGTTTTGCATCACGTTAACAATAAATACTACAACAGCATCAACCTGCAATGGTATCTTCAGCACAGCGCCGATATCGGCGATCTGATACTCCTGTTTTTTTCCACGGCAGGAAAGGTCTGCGTCCCGCTGTTGACGATCCTCAGCGGATTCGGCTTATCAAAGAGTTATCTCAAGTACAAAGCAAATCATAAAGGCTTTTCATCCGAGGTCAGATTTACGATCTCCCACCTGCTCCAATTCTACTCCGTTTTCTGGATATACCTGCTGTTATACACGATCAAAGACACTATTTTTCTCAAACTATTCCAATTGTACGGGTTCACGTTCAAAGCATGGTCAAACGTGTTCCTGCAGGTATTCGGCTTATCAAAGCTCTTTGGTATCAAGAACTTCGGAACAAAGACCTTTATTATCAGGAGCTTCGGCGATTGGTTCGTCTCGGCGATCATCATTTTTTACATCATCTTCCCGATCCTGTTCTGGATAACGAAAAAGAGTAAGGTCACAGCGATCATTCTTGCCGCTGCCCCATGGATCTTCAAGCCGTATGTCAACGCGCTCGGTATCCGCACCGACAGCGTGGTCTTCTGTATGCTGGCGTTTGTAACGGGAATTCTGTTTGCACAATGCAGAACGCTCGATAACCTCACCTCATTGACCGGCGCGAAATACAAGGTGCTTTCGATCTTTCTTGTGTTGCTCGGGTTTGCGCTGCGATTGGTATTCTCGTTTTATGCCGATTATTTCTTTGCGCTGACGTTGATATGCTTCGGCACGCTTGTGCTCTCCGCGATCAAATATCTGGATCGCTTTTTCATCCTGTTCGGCAAACACTCCGCAAACATCTGGTTATCTCATATCGTCATCCTTCAGATGGTCAACAAGGCATATCATTTCACGAAGCCGGTCAAATACCTTATTGTATTGGCAATCGCCCTATTGCTGTCGCTGACAGTCGAATTCGTCAAAAAAATCACATGGTATTCAAAGGGAGTCAAAAAGCTGAGGGCATTGATAGAGAAAAGACAGCAAAAAAATCCTGCCGCATGATCGGCAGGATTTTTTGTTAACTCGCATTTATCAGCGCTGCTTAATGATTCTTCTTGGTGCGCTTATTATCATACATCATCTGATCCGCGCGCCGGATCAGATCCTTGACGGAGTGGTCGATCTGAGGACAATACACCGCGATGCCGAAAGAAACGCTGACCTTTTCCCACGGTCGGATCGCCGAAGAAACGATCTGTTGCTGTTTTTCCTGAAACTGCAGCAAGAGAGAATCGATGTTCTCGTAATCTTCGCCCTGAGGGATCACGGCGAATTCATCTCCTCCGATGCGGAAGACGGGACTGTGCTTAAAGACCTTGCAGATCAGACGGCATGCGGCAACGAGGTATGTATTTCCCCTGTCATGGCCGCACTTTTCGTTGATTTTATTCAGGTTGTCACAGTCAAACACGCCGATTGCGACCTTGGGATTTGTTCCCTGATCGATCTTTGTCTGAAGCTGTTCCGTATACGCGTCAAAGCTGCGCTTGTTCCTCACGCCGGTCAGCGCGTCCTTCGTCTGAGATGCTTCCTGATTCATCGCCATCATCCCGGTTACATCTACACTCATCCCCAACAGACACAAACGTCCCGATTCGTCGGTGAATCTCTGCCTGGTGGTCTGATACCGGCGCTGAACGCCGGCAGCATCGGTCAGATCCTCATAGATGACGTGCGGTTTATCCATCGATAACGCCGTCCTGTCATCCGCGGCAAAACGATCTGCCGTCTCCTTATCAAAGATCTCGTGATCCGTCAGCCCGACAACGTCTGCGGGACATTGTTTGCGGGCGTACTGAGCAAAAGCCTGATTGCACGCGAGATACCGTCCGCTTTCCGCGCTTTTAGAGAAAGCCGGCGCCGGCAAATGATTGAACAGCGACTCTATCGACGCTTTCAGCGCTTCATCCTCTTTTGTCAGCTTTGCATCCGCTACGGCTTCGCGTTCGTCAGATTTGATATTTTCTGTTTGCATGATCTGCCCCCTTTCAGGGATTCATTGGGTGTGTTTACTGCGGGATGCGGGCATTATAACGGCGGGGTCCGATCGGATCAGCTGTGTGGCTGAACCGTTTCTCAAGCGAACCCAAACGCAAAGACTCGCCCGGACAGGATCGTCAGGAAAACGTTTTCCTGATCGTCAGGATATTATACCCGTCGGCATAACGATACGTTACGTCATCCATCACGTCTTTTACCAGAAAGAGTCCCAGACCGCCTATGCTGCGCTGTACCGTCGGCAGCGTAATATCGGGATCCTCCTTCGCGAGAGGGTCAAAGGGAATACCGCTGTCCCGAAAAACAACGGTCAATGTTTTTTTCTCGGCGCCCGAAACGTCTGCGGTGACGGTAACGTCACCGTTCTGTGACGGATATGCATAGCTTGCGATATTGACAAAGATCTCCTCTACCGCAAGCTCTACCTGCATTTTGATCTCTTGTGATTGACAATGATTTTCTTCCAGCATTGACAGCACAAGCCCGGTCGCCTGATCGCAGTTCTCTTTCAACGCTTTGATGATACGCTCTCTCAAAGGGTTACCTCTTATTCTGATAGGATCGAATCTTACAGTTCGATATGATTCTTCTTCAGCAGTTCTCTTGCGCTTTCCACCGAATCGACGCCCGTCGCGTTCTTGATCGGAGCAAATTCCTTATCTCTGACGACCTCATAGGGCAGACAGCTGGACAGCTGGTGAATCATATCCAGCACAAGCTGCTCGAATTTGTAGCCGTTGGGCTCGGAGGGCTTGATCTGCGTACCGGTTTCATCGATATAGGGGATCTTTTTCCTGACGACGTGCAGGGGCATTTTATCGTCGGTAACTTTTGTAAGCTCGCTCGTGCGGAACAGATAGTTCAGGATCACGCCGTAGTTATAAGCGGGATCGCCGTTCTCGTCCTTAGCGTCCATCATTTCCTCGGACAGCTCATAGTATTCAACGATAGAGGGTCTGCCGTCCTCAAGGCACATGACGCCGACCTTTTCATCGGGAGCAGCCTTGCGCACGACCTTTGCGCCGACAGCGACGTCCGCGAGGATCGTCGCGCCGACGAAGCAGGGATCGCAGATGCGCTGGAGAACATTGTCCACCGCAAAAATGTCGATCCACTCGATGCCTTCGTCGGTCAGGATCTTATCCAGTCCGGCGCGGACCATCGAAGAATACCATCCGGCGTTGCCGTTGGGCGAGGTGGAAATGCGGTCCTTTGCTTCCATGTAGAGCTTTCCGTCAAAGTCGCAGGCAGGCGCCATGTCCTGCTTGAAGAATACGATCCGATCTGCTTTGTATCCGAAATAATCCTGTTCTTTGAAGAATTTGACGGTTGCATCATGGTTCTTTTCGCTGGTCATGATAAACAGCCTGATCCATGTATCGGTATCCTTCACAACGTCGAGAAGATTGGAAACGATCCTCTCGAAGATATACACGGGCTTTGTGACGCCGATGTCATACATGCCCTTCGGATTGTCTGAACCGAGACGAGTGCCCATGCCGCCCGCCAACAGCAGCGCAGCGGTTTTGCCCGCTTTGATCGCTTCTGCGCCGACGTCATAGAACTCCTGTCTGCGAGCCTCTATCTCGCTCAGCTGCATCGCCGCAAGAGGAGAGAATACGCCCCTCTCGTCGCTTGCGCCGCAATCGATCCTTTTCAGAACAGAGAAGTCGGTTTCTTCGATCTGTTTGAGCAGATTCTCTTGTTGTGCCGGCGACAATTCATCGAAATATCTGAGAATGTGTTCCTGACCGATCGCCGTCATTTTTTCTTTTGCTTGTGTATAATTCATGATGCATGTCCTTTCTGATGTCGATCCTGATGGATCAGGGGGGATCTTTCGTTCATTATGCTCCTGCAAACTGGCTGTTATACAGTTCGGCATACAGCCCGTTCTGTGACAGAAGCTCGTCGTGCTTGCCGATCTCGACAACATTTCCGTCTTTCATGACAAAGATCTGATCGGCATTCCTGATCGTGGAAAGACGGTGCGCGATCACGAACGAGGTTCTGCCCTCGGTCAGCAGATCAAGCGCATTCTGGATCAGCTTTTCCGTTCTTGTATCGACCGAGCTGGTCGCTTCGTCGAGGATCAGCACGGGAGCGTTCTTTGCCATTGCCCTGCCGATGGTGATGAGCTGCTTCTGACCAGCGGATACAGCCGAGGTCTCGGAAAGGACGGTATCCAATCCGTTCGGGAGGGTATCCACAAAGTGCTTCAGCCCGATATCCGAGATGATCTCGTTCAGCCTTTGCTCGCTGACGTCGTCGGCAGAATATACGATATTGTCACGGATCGTACCCTCAAAGGTCCATGTGTCCTGCAATACCATTCCGAGCATGCTGTGAAGACTGTGGTTTGTGTAATCGGTGATGGGCACGCCGTCCAGCAGGATCCTGCCGCTGTCGGTGTTATAGAACCGCATCAACAGGTTGACCATCGTACTCTTGCCGGCTCCGGTCGGACCGACGATCGCGACCTTCTGACCGGCTTTTACCGTTGCGTTGAGATCATGGAGAATGATCTGATCGGGAAGATAGCCGAATTTGACGTTTTCAAATACGACGTCGCCCTTGACGGTCTTGATCTCCTTCGCGTCGGGATCATCCACTTCATCCGGCTCGTTCATGATCTCCTCGACTCTTTCGATCGCAACCATTGCGGGCTGCAGCGCCGCGCTGGCGGTCGCAAGATCTTTGAGCGGGTTGGTGAGCGATGCGGAATACAGAATGAATACCATCAGATCGCCGATCGAGGTGTTGCCGACCCCGCTGAACATCAGGATCGTTCCCGCGACGGCGACGACGATGAATCCCATGTTGCTGACAAACGACATCACGGGCATCATGATCGACTGGAAAAACGATGCTTTCCATCCGCTTTCGGAAAGCTCGTGATTTGTTTTGCGAAAATGCTCGGTCACGTCCGATTCGCAGTTGAACGCCTTGATGACGAGGTGTCCGCTGAAGGATTCGTATACTTCGGAGTTCACCGCGCCCATCAGGACCTGCTGCTTCATTGCGTGCGGTCTGGATTTCTTCGCGATAATCACGGTTATCACAAGACCGACAAATGAGTTTGCGATCGTAACGGCGGAAAGGATCAGATTTGTTTTGAACATCATGATCAGACACACCACAAGGGTCGTGACCGATATTGTGATAGACGCCAGATTATTTGACATGGCGTTCGAAACAGAGTCGATATCATTTGTGACTCTGCTCTGGATATCGCCTGCTTTTCTTGTGATAAAGAACTTCACAGGCAACCTGTCCAGCTTTGCGTTGACTTTTTTCTTCATCAGGCAGGACATTTTCAGCGCAGACGCCGACAGAATAACGCCCTGCAGGCTGTCCAGCAAGAATCCCATGAGAATAAACGACGCCGCTATGATGCCGTATCTGGCGATCTCGGTGAACTCGATCGGCCCGCTGATATTCTGCTGGAGGTAATCCATGATATGGTTGATCTGGTCGGGAACCAGCATTTTTAAGACAGCTCCCACAAATGCCAGAATCATTCCGATGATAAACGATTTTTTGAACGGCGCCGCATACTTCATGATAGAACGGATATTCTTTTTCATATTCCTGCGACCTCCTGTTCCGATAACTGTGAAAGAGCGATCTCGCGATACACGTCGCAATCCCGGATCAGCTCTTCGTGTTTGCCGTTTCCGACTACGCGTCCGTCTTCCAGAACAATGATCCTGTCGGCATTCTTGACGGTGCCGATCCTCTGTGCAATCAGGATGATCGTTGCGCCCTCGGCATTCTCTCTGAGTTTCTGCCGGAGGATACGATCCGTCTTAAAATCAAGCGCAGAGAACGAATCGTCGAAAATATAGATCTCGGGATCTCTGCAGATCGCGCGGGAGATCGTCAGTCTTTGGCGCTGGCCTCCGGAGAAATTCATACCGCCGGCAAATACGGGGGATTGATAATCGCCTTCCTTGCTTTCGATGAACTCCTTCGCCTGACCGATCTCAGCGGCTTTCTTGATCTCATTGAGCGTGCTCGCCATTTTTCCGTTTTCACCGTAGTCGATGTTCCCGGCGATGGTGCCGGTGAACAGGAAGCTCTTCTGCGGGACATATCCGATAATGTTGCGCAGCTCGTTGACACGGTAATCCCTGACGTCCACGCCGTTGACAAGAACGCTTCCGCCGGTCGTGTCGTACAGTCTGGGGATCAGATTGATCAGCGAAGTCTTGCCCGAACCGGTCGCACCGATAACGGCAAGGGTTTCGCCTTTTTTGACGCTGAAGCTGATATCGCTGAGCGCGTCGTTCGCCGCTCCCTCATATCGGAAGCTGACATGATCGAATTCTACCGCCGTATCGGTTTGGGGCGCTTCGCCGCTGAAGCTGCCGTCGGTGATCTTGGTTTCGGTATTCAGCACCTCTCCCACTCTTCCCAGAGACGTCACGGCTCTGGGCAGCAGCATGAAGATGTTGACAAGCGTGATAAACGCCGTAACGATCATGATCGCGTAGGATGTGAATGACAATATCTGCGAGATCTTTTCGGGTCGGATATCATAGGAGGATGTGTCCACGATGACCGCGCCGATGATGACCATGGCAAGGTTCAGCATGTTGAGAGCCAGGA
This sequence comes from uncultured Ruminococcus sp., assembly GCA_902796225.1. Classification (GTDB taxonomy): domain Bacteria; phylum Bacillota; class Clostridia; order Oscillospirales; family Acutalibacteraceae; genus Ruminococcoides. The sequence goes on along the minus strand of CADBOO010000001.1, from coordinate 21,677 downwards.
TAAGACCGGGGCTTAAAAATGCCATGATCCGGTTGAGCCTGATATTGACGTCTTTCATCTCCTCGGTAACGTCGTCAAATCTCTTTTGATGGAATTTTTCCGACAGGAACGCTTTGATGACCTGGATACCGGAGATATGCTCCTTGGTTTCGCGGTTGATATTGTCGGTCATGATCTGGACTTTTTTCGACATGGGTATCGTCAGCAGGATCGTCGTGACCATAAAGATAACGATACACACGACGGTGATGATCGTCGCTGTCGTCAGCCGGATATCGGCAGCCGAGATCTTCTGGATGCCCCAGATGGCGGTGACGGGCGCTTTGACAAGAACCTGCAGGCCGGTTACGACAAACAGCTGGATCAACAGCACGTCGCCGGTACATCTTGTGATAAGGCTGGATGAAGACAGCTTTCCGACTTCGCCGATGGAAAACTCCATCGTTCTCTCAAATATCGCGTTGCGCATCCGCTCGGAAAAAACCGCCGACATCCTTGCGATCAGATTTGCCGCGATGACGGAAAGCAGAAGACTGCCGAGAATGTACAGGAACATCAAAGCGCCCTGCTTTACGACGTCGATCACCTGCACGCCGGGCTGCTGGATCATAGAAGATACTCCCGATATCATTTCGGGGATCTTCATTTCAAAGTAAACCTGAATCACAATGCAAACAGCCGAAACAGCCATGAACAGCCATTCTCTTGCTTTCAGGTATCTGAATAGAATCTTCATTGTTCAAGCTCCTATTGTTTTCGATCGGTTTTCATGAACTTAATCATTTTTGACCCTTTTTCTCTGCCTCAGCCTTCGCCTTCTTATACGCCGCTATCTTTTCGTTCCTTACCTTGATCAGATAATCGACGTCGCTGCCTTTTTTGACAACGTCCTCGACTTCGGGGTAATGCTTGTGCAGTTCCATAAAGGTGAAGAAGATATATTCCGCATTGTCCGGATATTTGGCGTCGATCAGACGCTTGACGATACCGTCCCTGCGGATACCCTCCTCGCCGATCGCCTGAAAAGCAGGTCTGATATAGATCGTTTCCAGATTCGTGATGACAAAATCAATCGCTTCTCTTGCGCACTCGGGATACTCTTCAAAGAAAGCGACGCCCTTCATATTCGCCGTCATGATGTCCTCGGCGTTGAGGACGGAGAACAGCGCTCTTTCGAGCAGCTTGTTATAATCGGAGCCTCTGCAAAGCGAGGTTTCCGCCATACGGTACAAATAGAAATGACCCGGCATGATCACATACTTCTTTGCGTGGAACAGGCAGCCGAAGCAGAATGTGAGATCCTCCGCCAGCTTCATATCACCGAAATGGATCTCATTGTCGAGCAGGAACGTCCTGCGGTACAGCTTGTTCCATACCGCCCAGTGATACGCCTCTTTTTTCCAGTATTCGAACCGGTGCATCATATCGTCGGACAGGATCCTGATCTCTGTCGCCACATCGTATTTATCGGTCGCGATACGCAGATAATCCTTTTCGTCCACCTTGAGCAGATTCGCCGGAGCGTTTTTGACCAGCGGGAAGATGACGCCGGTATTGTGGACGACGTCGGCGTCGTTTTCCTTAGCAACCTGATAGATTTTTTCAAAAGCATCGGGCAGGACAGCATCGTCGCTGTCCACAAACGCGATATATTCGCCTCTTGCCGCTTTGATACCGGTGTTTCTTGCCGCACCGGGGCCCATGTTTTTCGGCTGATCGATCAGTTGGACTCTCTCGTTGCCGGCATAATGTGTGCGGCAGATCTCCATGCTGTCGTCGGGGGAACAGTCGTTGACGATAATGATTTCGATTTCGGGGAGTGTCTGGTTGAGCAAACAATCGACATTTTCGGTGATATAATCTCTTGCTTTATACATCGGGATGATGATCGAGATTTTAAAATCCATAGTAGCGCCTCCTAAACAACTATTTCAAGCAAGCTTCCTTGCGATCGCATTTTTCCATAGCTCGTATTTTTCCGTATCCATCCGGCCGGTTTTGAAACCGTTCGTATCGATGATGCAAAAGCCGGTTCCGTCGTAGGGCTTCCACTCGCCGTTTTCATCAGCGACGCCGGAAGCCGCAAAGGAAATCAGCGCGCTGCACAGCTTTTCGCCGAGCGCATAGTCGGCGTCTGTCCAGTCGTCCTTGCGTTCGCTGCTGAAGATATTCCAGAAATACGGCATATCGCTGGAATGGAAGGCGCCGAACATCGCGCTGTCTTTTCCGGGCATCACGTGTACGAAATCATAGATAAAGGTGTTGCCCGCTTTTCTGCTGTTGCGCATTTCTGCGAACAGATGCTCGCTCGCCAGAAAAGCGTCGTGCCCCATCTGCATGAATGTCGCGTCGGGGAACGCCGTGTTGAGCGGATAGACCGAAAGCGCTTTTTCCGTGTATTCGCCGAAAAAGCCCCTGATGATCTCCATCGCCTTTTCCTCGTCGATCTGGGTGCCGAACGGCGTCAGCTTGAACGCCAGACCGTCGCCGGCTACCATACCGGCGATATAATCCAGTCCGTCGGTCGCGCCCTCGTCGACCGCCTCGGTAAAGCACTTCGGCAGCACACAGCCGTCGATGCAGAGGTTGCTCGGGAACGGCGTTTTCAACAGCGTCTCAGCCGGCAGCTTCCTCATTTCTTCAAGGCTTTTGCCGGCAAAAAGCGCGTCGCCTATTGCGCAAAGCTCGTCGAGCGTATTCCACGGACGGATCACGTCAAGATTGCCGTAGCACAGATAGCTCATGGCGAAGGCGCGCTTGAACAGGCCCTTTGCAAGGGGAGATACCGTCAGGGCGTTCACGTTGTTTGCGCCGGCGGAAAGTCCCGAGATCGTAACGTTGTCGGGGTCGCCGCCGAATGCGGAAATATTGTTTTTGATCCATTTGAGCGCCGCGATCTGGTCAAGCAGCATGTAGTTGCCCGAAACCTTATCTTCGCTTTCCTCACAAAGCGCGGTGCAGGCGAGCAGTCCCAGGACGCCTACCCGAAAACCGACGCTGACATAGACGGCGCCTTTTTCGGCGATGCCCTGTCCGTCATAGACCTCACACGAGGGGCCTCCGCTGATGAGGTTTCCGCCGTGGAAAAAGACGATGACGGGCTTTTTTCCGCTCATATCCTCGGGAGCCCATACGTTCAGATACAGACAATCCTCCGAAAAGCCCGTATCCTCGATGATGAATTCCTTTGTCCACATAAAGAACGGCTTCTGTTCTTCCTGAATGGGACTTTTTGCCCACTCGGTACACGCCAGCACGCCGTCCCAGCTTGCTGCGGGCTGAGGCGCCTTCCATCTCAGGTCGCCTGTCGGCGGCGCCGCGTAAGGGATCCCCTTAAAAATATTGACGCCGTTTTGCCGATAGCCGCTTATTTTTCCGCCCGTTACCTCAACGGGAGTGGTGATTGTTAACTCCAATTCAGCTGCCCCCTTAAAAATCATACATCAATTTATCGGTATAGAAATCGGGAAGACGCGAGACCTCTGCGTCTACGCCCTGTTCGGTCAAAAGCTCAGCCACCTTATCGGCAAGCGCGCTTCTTTCAAAAAACTGTGATATCAGAATGTTGAGTTCATTCCCGCATGATGTGATCGCGAAGACGATCTCAGGCGTTCTGCACACCGTGCTGACCCGGATGCTTTCAACATAGCGCTGCATATCGGCGTTGAAGGTCAGAGGACCGATATTCGTGATCGTGTAGGTGCTTTTTGCATGAGCGCTGTTCAACAGCTCCAAAAACTGCGGAACGGCAAACATGACAGGCGTCGGCGCTTCTTTGATGAGAAGGTTGGTGGATTGCTCCGTTTCGAAAAACTCCTTCTCAAAGTTTGCTTTAGTCAGCTGAAGCTCCATCAGCGCTCTTTCCATTTTAACGGCTGCGTCAAAGCTCAGCTCGTTGAACCGTCTGTCATACAGCAGCTTGATCGTGGTGCCGAAAGCGGTAAGAGAGTGAACGTTGTACATCGCTCTTCCGTCCACCGGACAGGTTCCTACGACCTTCATGTCTTTTTCGATATCGTAAACCGCATAGACGGCGCGTCCCAGGATCGTATTGAGCCATGGCGTGACCGTAACGCGCAGTTTCTTGGTTTTTTCCAGCAGCGACCTCAGATCGCACCGGACGTTATAGCGGACCGTCCTGCCCTGAGCCATCGGCGTTCTGTCCTCATCGGCAACATAAATGTTGTCAAGCTCGGGCATATAGAACGGATCTGCATCCTTGTCGCCGAACGTTTCGTACTCACAGACGCGCTCTGTATCATCCTCGGGGATCTCATCGGTGAGGACGTCGTCGTGCCCGATCTGTGCCCCTTCGGAAAGGGCAAGATAATAGTATGTAAGCGTCTTGATGAACGAAAGTCCGCCTCTGCCGTCCACGATCCCGTGAAACGCTCTGATCGTGATGGTGTTGTCCTTATACAAAGCGACAAACAGATAGTGCGCGGTCTCTTCCGTTCCGAGGTTGAATCTTTGTCCCTCGTCATAAAAAACCTTCGGCTCGTCTGTATTGTTGACAAAGTACAGATCTGCGCGGCCGTCGGCGTGTTCGATCATCGGACGCAGCCGATAGTTCCAGTACCGCGCCAGCGTTTTTTTGAGCGCCTGAAGGTAGATTTCGGGATCAACAGGCTTTTTCAGCGTCACGCTATAGGCAAAGCTGAAACACGGATCTCCCGAACCCACCGTAAAGAACGCCATGTTTCCCGCGCCGATATGGATTCTTCCGTTTGAATCTTCTTTACTGATTACCATCTGGTTACCTCACTGTTCGATCACTGCACGGGTTCATGCTGCATCAAAAAGTCTTTGATATCAAAATCTTTGTCATATGTGAAATCGATCATGACCTGATACTTGCCGTTGTCAAGACGCTTCATATCACAGTCGTCGACAAGGCGCAGGAAGATCGCGGCAGCCATCTTGCGCTGCTCTTCGAGTTCGGGGCTGTTCTCCATATCGGAGTCGGTGATCGTGATACGCAGATTGTTCTGCATATAGTCGAAGGTGATATCGATATCGCCGATATCCTCTGCGGTCTCGTTGACGCGCATGATCAGGATCTCTTCGACAGCCTGGCGGATATCCATCGCCTTTTGTCTGCTGAAGCCGAGATTCAGGGCGCATTCCTCGAACATTGCCGCGGTCGGCGTGATATTGTAGGTGCTGTTCTTGATCGACATGGAAATGATCCGGATACCCTTTTCGAGCTTTCCTTCGAGTACCAGCCTGTGAAGTCTTCTGAGCATCTCGATGTGGAGATTGCGCTGATCGACCTTACCGTTCGCGTTAAGCGGGAACTCCTTGAAAACAAAATAGTATACCGGGGATTTATAGGAGCCGACCTTTTTCTTCATATAGGCTTTCAGCTCGGCTTCGTCAAACTCGGCTCCGGGAGCTAATGTGATACACGCGCCGAGGTTTTCGCCGTAGATACGATCCTTATAGCCGAAGATCCTGCAGGCGCCGATCGACGGGTGCGACATGACCTGCGCCTCGATCTCTGCGGGCGCAAGATTCTCGCCGCCCTTGATGATAAGGTCCTTGATTCTGCCGACGATGCGGATATTGCCCTGCTCGTCAAACACGCCGAGGTCGCCCGAATGCAGCCAGCCGTCAGCGTCTACCGCCTGTTTTTCGGGCGGCAGCTTGAAGTAGCTGTTCTTCAGATGATAGCCGCGGGTGATGATCTCGCCGACCTCGCCGGGGGGCAGGATCCCGTGCTCTTCATCCCATGCAGCCGCTTCGATGCCGTCTACGACTCTACCGACGGTGTTAAAGCGGATCGATACGTCGTCGCCGGGTCGGGTCAGCGTATAGGTAGCGGAGGTCTCGGTCATTCCGTACAGGTTGATGAAGGTCGTGTTGTACAGCACGGTCTCAAAGCGCATGAACTGTACGGGAGAGGTGTAGCTGCCCGCGATCGAGCAAATGCGTACGCGCGGTGCGACCTTCGCGGCAAGCTCTTCTTTATCGATGATGCCCTGATAGATCGTCGCAACAGACCACAGATCCGTCGCATCCTCTTTTTCGATCAGATTCGCGATGACGTCTGCCTTCAAGGCTTCGGGCAGAATGACCGTATAGCCGTGGGAAAGGTAGATCCATGCAACAAAGATCGCGTATGCGTGGAACAGCGGAACGCCCAGCAGACATCTTTCGCCGCGGATCGGTTTGATCTCCTTCGCAAGCTGTCTGACGACGTTTGTGATCGCATACTGCGAGGTGAGGACCGCCTTCGGGAACGCCGTCGTACCGGACGTGTAGATGATATACGCGTCGTCGCGGACGGTCCAGCCGGTCGTATCGGGTACGTTCGCGGGAATATCGGAGAAGTCCTCGTCGATGATGCTGATGCATTTGTCCGCGTCAAGTCCGAACGCGTCTGCAAGCGTCTGCGCGTCGTCCGCGTGACCGGCGATATCATGTGTTTTTCCGAACATCATGTAGGTCGTCTCGGCAAATTCCACCAGCGGCTTAGCATCCTTCAGGGTCAGATTGGCATTCAGGATCAGCGCGATGCCGCCCGAGCGGATGATGCCGTAGTAGGTGTAGAGCCAAGCGGGTGAAGCGGATGCCCAGAGCGCGACCTTTTCACCCTTCTTGATTCCCATATTGAGAAGCGCAGCGGCAACGCTGTCGATTTTTGCGATCAGCTGACGGTAGGTCAGTCTTGTATCTCCCATGATGATCGCTTCACGGTCCGGAGCAGCCTGAGCCTGTTCCGAAAGGATATCGTAATAAAATCTTTCAATCGTTTGCATATGTCTGATCCTCCTGATGTATGATTCTTGATTTAAAAAATCTTTCCTTTACCGGATTGTCGATGTATCTGACGGGTTTGATGAAATCCGGCGGGAAATTCAGCCGGAACATGAGCACATCTCTGTAGAACAGCTGTGACTCCTGTTCCATGAATTCGACCCTGGCGGGCGTAATACTGCCGCCGTCGGCCGCCCTGCGATACGAATCGTCTTTTTTGAGCCGTTTTTCGATCAAATCCGAAATTGTATTCTTATCAATATTTGAGATATCATCATGATCTGTTTCAAGCAGAACGACAAGACCGTTTTCCTGTTCGTTCAGCATATATGCAAAATCACAGACGGGCAAGCCTGTTTCATTCTGAAGCTCTTTCACGACCGAGCAGATCGTATGCTCGGTAAGCGAAGCGCCGTTGAACCTGACCGTCTGGGACGCGTCATAGTCATATGAGAAGAACGGCGTTGAGTTGTGCATGAACTCGACGAGAACAACGTCGTCGAGCCGGTAACGGTACAGACCCGAGTAGGTCGAGATCAGCAGCGAGTAGCGTTTTCCGATCTCAACATCCGGCGCAAATACCGTCTTGCCGTCCGAGTCGGCGTCTGCGGGTACGAATTCGACGAACGCGTTGCGCGGATCAAGCGCATACAGTCCGTTCTTTTTTGTTTCGGTGCCCACGAGCGCGGTCAGCTCCATATAGCAGCCGTTTTCATGAACGACGTCGCCCAGGTATCTCCTGAGGCTTTCCGTATAAACAGTAAAGCATCCTTCGCCGAAAGCGATCAGCCGCGTCATCTTCTTCCAGATCCTTGGTATGATCGGATCGTCAAAGCCCTCCTCGAAGATCGCGGTAAGCTCAGCCGCTCTGTCGGGATCGGCAGTAAGACGGTTTGTGATGATCTCTCTGAACTCATCGGAAACGGCCTGACCGAAATGCGCGGGGGTGCCGCTCGCGATATCCGCACAGAGGTTTTTCCAGTTCTTTTCGATGAACCGCAGCGTACACCATGCCTCCCATGTATTGGGGGCGATCATCTGGTCGACGTTTCTGTCGGCAAGCGCGAACAAAAGTCTGATGTATGTCAGATCTGTCAGCTCTGCGGGGAAGATGATCTCGGGCGGCGCGGTGAACATATGGTTCTTTTCGGACGGCGAGAGATCCTGATCCGCAAATACCGCCGACAGGATCGAGCCGTGGGCAGTATTCACATAGGTGTTGTCGTTGAACCTGTCCTTTTGCGGCATACTTTCGAGCATGAGGAAGGTTCTCTTTCCGACGCAGTTATCGAGCAGCAGCTGCTTTAACGGCTCAAGCTGGATTTCCGTGCACGGGATCAGCTTGGGATTGGACATTTTGCCGAGCGTGAACATATAGCTTTTGATCGGATCGGCTGTGATAATGCCCGACTCACCGATATTTGTCTGAAGCTTGATCAGCGGCTCATAGATATCGTAATCCGATTCGGGAACGTTTGAACGGAAGCCCGTGAGCGTAAGGATCTTGGTGAATCCGTATCTCGCGCCGATATCGGTTTTCTGATTGCGGTGAAGGATATTGCGCAGTACGATCTGATAGGGCGAGAGCGCCTGAGCCGATTTTGCGTCGAACGCGATCAGCGTATCGTAACCGATGTTGCCGATGTATTTTTCCGGTTCAAGGATAACTGCGCGGGGGAATTCATATCGTTCGCGGACGGCTTTTTCCGAATACAGCTTGGATACGCGCAGCGGTGTGATCTGTTCGAGGTACGGCGCAAGGATCTCCTTGATCGTCTGTCTGTCCTCGAGCGTCAGCGAATCGGAACCGATCATGAATCCGGCAAGAACACAGCAGAGTCCGGAAATGATCGCGTTCATGAAGAACCCGTACTCGAGACCCTTGTCAAATATCTTTTGGTAACCCTTTGCAAACGCGATCAGCGTCTGTGCATCTTTGCTGCTTTTTTGTACCAGCGATCCGCTGTTGATATAATAGTGATATCCGATCATCTGCGGAAGATAACAGATCTTTTCGGCGTGTCCGTAGCATTCGAGGTTGAACAGATAGTCTTCTCCGAAGGGCACCTCTTCATCGAACCGGATGCCGTTTTTGTCAAGAAAACGCTTGTCGTAGATCCTCGAGGTCACCATTCCGCATACGCCGCTGAACATTTTCTCATCATCCCAGTTATCTTTATCGACGATGATCTCTTCGCGGGTCTGATCCCAGAGAACGATCTCCGTGACCGGTCTGTTGTGATAGCTTTCAAGCTCGTATTCTCTTCTGAACCAGGTGATCTGCGCATCGTTCTTTTTCATATGAAAAAGGGCTTTTTGCAGACACTGGGGCGTAAACATATCGTCGGAGTCAAGGAAACCGACATACGGCGCCGAGGCGTGCTCCAGACCGTAGTTTCTCGGGGCGGAAGGCGTGTGCTTACCGTCGTTCAGGACCATTATCCTGACATTGTCGTAGCTGCCGAGCAATTCATATACGGCTGAGCGGTACTCCTCCTTGGAATTATGTACGACCACGATCCATTCGATCCGTTCAAATCCGATCGTCTGTTTGAACATGGATCCGCAGCATTTTTGGAATACTTCGCGGTCGACATTATAAAACGGAGTGATAACTGTAATAGCATACTTCATAGATTCGTCCTCTTTCTTCTCGATGGATGACGCGGGATTACTTTTGGATGTCGATAAAATCAGTCAGCCCGGTAGCTGTAAAAATACTATAGATGCTGTCAGCAAGATGGCATACCGAGAAGCGGCCGCCCTTTGCGGTCATGGTTTTCTGCCATGCGACAAGCAGTCTGAGTCCTGCGGAAGAAATATACTCGATCTGGCTGAAATCAAGCACGAATTCCGTGACCCCTTCAAGCGCCGAGGTTACTTCGTCGTCAAGCTGCGGCGCGGTGTAGGTGTCGATACGACCGACCGCGTTCACAGTCAGCTTTGTTCCTTCCAGGTTCTTTGTTACCGATAACATGCTCATAATGATTTACTCCTTTGAATAATTATTTTTGATTTATGTTTCAGCAGCCGCTGACGAAAGCGCAGAGAACTGCAAAACCTACATGAAAACAGGGTGATTTGCATCCGCGGCGTGTGAAAAGTCCGACGGATACCCACCTTGAATAATACCAAATATAGCGTTTTCTGTCAATAAATATTCATAATATTGGATACTGTTCCTATTTGGCGCAAAAATCTTTGTAAATGTTATACAAAGGATAATTATTCGGAAAACATTCCGCAGAGATATTGACATCGGCCGACGGTCATGTAAAATAAAACCATAGGAAAAATCATTGTCAAGGAGGCTGCTATGAAAAGAATCGATATGGATCCAACCCATGAACTGAACGGGATCAGATACAGAGCGGGACATGTGTTTCCGTTCGGAGCCGTCGTGGTCGAGAACGGCGTGCATTTCAGCGCGTTTTCCCGCGATGCGACAGGCTGTACGCTGGTGCTGTATCATCTCGGCGAACCCGAGCCGTATGCCGAGATACCGTTCCCGCAGGAATTCCGGATCGGAAACGTCTATTCCATGATCGTCTTTGATCTGAATATCGAAACGACAGAATACGGCTTCCGCTTTGACGGGCCGTGGGATCCCGAGAACGGCTATCGCTTCGACCGCGATAAAGTCCTTCTCGACCCGTACGCCCATTCCGTTTCGGGGCGCTGTGTCTGGCGCGAAAAGCCGAAGGACAACGCCTTTCCCCATCGCGGCCAGATCATTCTCGAGGATTTTGACTGGCAGGGAGATAAACCGCTGGAGCTGCCCGCAAGCGAGCTGGTAATCTATGAGATGCATATCCGCTCCTTTACGGCGCACGAGTCCAGCGAGGTGCAGTTCAAAGGCACGTTTGCCGGACTTGTCGAAAAGATCCCGTATCTGAAGGAACTCGGCGTCAACTGTGTTGAGCTGATGCCCATTTTCGAATTCGACGAATTTGAAAACAGCCGCGGCGATCTGGTCAACTACTGGGGCTACTCCACCGTCAACTTTTTCTCTCCGAAAGCGGGATATGCCGCTACAGCCCCCTTCGGCACGCAGGCGGATGAGCTGAAAAACATGATCCGCAAGCTGCATCAGAACGGAATACAGGTCATCCTTGACGTTGTCTTCAACCATACGGCGGAGGGAAACGAGATGGGCCCGACGATCTCCTTCCGCGGGATCGACAACCGCACATACTATCTGCTGACGCCGGACGGTTACTATTATAATTTCAGCGGCTGCGGCAACACCATGAACTGCAATAACTCCATTGTGCGCAACGTGGTGCTGGACTGCCTGAGGTACTGGGTAGCCGCGTATCATGTCGACGGCTTCCGGTTCGATCTTGCTTCGATCCTTTCAAGGGACGAAAACGGCGCCCCCATGATGGATCCGCCGCTCTTGGAAAGCATCGCTCACGACGCGGTACTCGGCAGCTGTGTGCTGATCGCGGAGGCGTGGGACGCGGGCGGACTCTATCAGGTAGGCTCCTTCCCCGCTTACGGCCGCTGGGCGGAATGGAACGGCAGATACAGAGATTGCGTCCGCCGCTTTATCAAGGGCGCTGCCGATTGCGCGCCGGAAATGTACCTTCGCATCGGCGGTTCCGCGGATATGTACAACGGCAGGACTGCTGCTGCCTGTGTAAATTTTATTACCTGCCACGACGGCTTTACGCTGCGTGATCTGGTGTCGTATAACGAAAAGCATAACGAGAAAAACGGCGAGGACAACCGCGACGGCTGCAATGATAACCACTCCTGGAACTGCGGCGCCGAAGGCGATACGGATGATCCCGAGATCAACTCCCTGCGTCTGCGTCAGGCGAAAAACATGCTGACGATCCTGCTGACAAGCCGCGGAATCCCCATGCTGCTGTCCGGAGATGAATTCGGCAATACGCAGTTCGGCAACAACAACGCCTACTGTCAGGACAACGAGATCTCGTGGCTTGACTGGTCGCTTCTGGAACAGAACCGTGAGCTCTTTGAATATGTCCGCCGGCTGATCGCCTTCAGAAGCGCGCATCCGGTGCTGCGGGCGCTCGATCATCAGTCGGGCGTAAACGCGACCGGCTATCCGGAGCTTTCCTTCCACGGAACAGAACCGTGGGATCTGGATGCATACGGTCCCGGCCTGTGCTTTGCAAGCTTCTGGGCAGAGGATCACGAGCGCTTCGGCACACAAGACGACTGTTTCCTGTATGTCGCCGTCAACGCGCACTGGGAAGATCACCGCTTCACTTTCCCCGTCATCCCTGCGGGATTTTCATGGCACTTGGCTTTTGCGTCCGACGGATTCTCCTGCGTTCCGGGAGAAGAGACCCCCTGGCAGGAGGACGGGATCGACTTAGGCGCTAGGACGACCGCCGTACTCATCGCAAAGAGGACCGGCTGAACAATCATATGCATAAATATGTTGAAATAATACGGTTGCTATACTATAATAGAGTATAAGTGATCATCGAGAAAGGAACGCTTATGGAAAAAAAGGTTTCTGTTATCATACCGGCATACAATGCCCAGAAGGTCGTGTCATATGCGATCGAATCGGCGCTCGCCCAGACGCTGGACGATATCGAGGTCATCGTCGTGGATGACTGCAGCAAAGACGATACGCTCGCTCTGCTGAACGAACGTTTCGGCGATAATGACAAAGTCAGGATCATATCGCAGCCCCAGAACGGCGGCGTCAGCATGGCGCGCAACCGCGGCATACAGGAAGCGCAGGGCGAGTATCTCGCGTTTATGGACAGCGACGATGCAATGCGCCCCGAAATGCTGGAGAAAATGTATGCGGCGGCAAAAGAACACGACGCGGATGTTTTACATACGACCGGCTTTCTTGTATCGACGAAAAATCCGATTCCCGACGATATCTCATCGCTGGATCCCGCAGACTATAAACCGATGATCCTGGAGAAGTGCGAAAAGGGAGACGAAGTCAGTTATGCTCCGCAGGACATCGACGAACGTCTTGCACAGTGGAATGATCATAAATATCACTGGTCGGTCTGGAACAAGCTGTTTCGCAAAAGCTTTATCGAAGAGAACGAGATCCGCTTTGATATGTGCAGCATGGCGGAGGATATGATCTTCTGCTTCAAAGCGCTGTTCTTTGCCCAAACCTACGCGGTTCTTCCGGGTCAGTGGTATGTATACCGGATCAGCGACGGCTCTCTGTCCAGACAGAAAAACACGATCCAAACGGTGATCAAGCTCACACAAAACCAGATCAAGGCAGCCGAAGCCGTTTCCCGTTTTATGATGTCGACCGACTATTTCATTCAGCATCCCGCCGAACGCATCAAGGTGATACAGAAGGTCTGCAACAGCGTCGACCTGTTCTATCTGGTGCCGACGCTCTCACAGCTGACGCAGCCAGCGGTGCGGGAAAGCGGCGCCGTATCCGAGCTGTTCAAACAGGAATACGGTGAAAAGGGCGCTTTTGTCGAGTATTTATACTGGCGGCTGCACGAGCTGCTGGAGGAACAATTCAGCACAGCCGGTCCTGCATCCGATTTCGATGAATTATTCAACAAGACAGAAGATGCATCCAAACAAAAACAAAATGAAACGATCGGTTGAGATCAACCGGAAGAAAGGGACGAAAAAACATGAATAAACTATCCTGCGCATCCAACGAATTCTTTTATTGCTTTATGCATGACGAGGGATCTTTCGCCCTCAATTTCAGCGTTACGTTCAAGGACGAGATTCAGTCCGATCAGCTGCAGCGCGCCGCCAACGAAGCGATCCGGCTGTTTCCGGAATTCGCCTTTCGTCCCGTGATCCGCGACAACAAGCTGGAAATGGTGCCGAACGACAAGCCGCTGGTATTCTGCACAGAACCCGGCGCCGTCAAATACTACGGTACCGACGACATGAACGGATACGTGCTGTATTTCGTATGTGACGAAAAGAAACTGACCGTGTATTTCAATCACGGCTTCACCGACGCCGTCGGCATCATGACGTTCCTGAAATCCGTATTGACGTTCTATGCGGAATATATCGGAAAACCCGTGACGGACGAGGCGTTTTTGGCTTCGGTCAGAACCTCGGCAGACGATCTTCCCGATCCCGATCAAAAAGGGCTGTTTGACCCGTATCGCTTTTACGGAAATACCGAAGCCGTCCCGGAATACAGCTTTGACAACCCCGGCGCGTTTTCGATCCCCGCGGAGCCGTTCGCTTCCGATACGAACGAGATCCATGAATACCTTGTGGATATCAGCACTTCGGATTTCATCCGGATGACAAAGAAGCTGGGCGCGAGCTTTACGCCCCTTATGATCGATATCGCTGCTCAGGCGGTATACCGCCATTATGATACCGGCGACGATCCTGTCATCGCGATGCTGCCGGTCAATCTTCGCCCGTTCTTCGGCTCCTCAGCGCTGGTGAATTTTTCCGACGGTATCTCGGTACCGTCTTACCCCGAAGCCGACGAGCCCGACGTAGCCGCACGGTGCGCCGCGATGAAGGATGTGATGAAGAAGCAGATGACCAAGGCGGCTTTTGAGCGCCTGATCGGGTCGAAAGCAGCGATGGTCGACCGCTTTTATGCGGACGACAGCGATATCCGCACAAGAAAGCTCCCCGCGCCCGCGGGCGGCAAAAAACCGTATACGCTTCCGATCACCTACCCCGGCAGACTGACGTTCGGCGACGAGCTTGACGCACTGCTCGACAACGCCTTCATCACCGGGTATTCACGCGTGAATTCGATCGTCGTCCATACCTTCGGCGACAAAATGGAATTTGCGTTCATTTGGCGCAGCGAGGACGCTTCGTATATCGATCACTTCTGCGACGAGCTGCGCAGATACGGCTTTACTCCGACGCTCACGGATAACGGACTTGTCAAGCGCGATATCTTCTCTTTCGCAAAGCTCGATCCCGCATAAGCACGTTTGAATCACAGCACAGATCCCGACCGCAGCCTGCATCTGCGGCGGGATCCTATCCATATAATCGAAGAAAAGGTTATGATATGCTGAAACAGTTTTTCAGAAACACATTCTCAAAAGAAGTCTGTAATACCGGTCGCCAGATCGAGCTGGATATCGGAAAGGCGCTGCCGATCCTATGCCTTCCCTTTGTCCACTGCATCATCGAGTGCTGTACGGATGAACAGCTGCTTTCCGGGATTCCCTATCTGTTTGACAGTGTGATAGGCGGTCCGCTCAGCGCGCCCCTGTTCCTGTTCTGCATGGGAGCAACCATACATTATTCGCGGATCAGCTCTCCGGGCGGTATCGCAAAACGCGGTCTGAAGCTGATCGGCTTCGGATTCCTGCTGAACATCTGCCGTTTTCTGTTCCCGTTCCTGATCGGATACGCGATCACGGGCAACTCGGAAAAATACCTTGTCCCGCTGCCTTTCCTGGTATTCGGCAACGACGTTCTGTTTTTTGCCGGCGCGGCGTTCATCTGTCTGGCGCTGATGATAAAGCTGCGCATACCGAAATGGGCGATGCTTGCGATTACGCTTGTTTTCTCCGTGACGGGAACCTTCCTGCGCGGGACCGATCTCGGCAGCGATGTGCTCAACATCATCGGCGGCTGGTTCATCGGTACCGTGAACGCGCAGGATCAGATCGTTTCGGATTTTCCGCTGCTCAACTGGCTTATCATCCCGGTCTGCGGATACTCTTTCGGATGGATCCTCCGGCGCGTGAAGAACAAAAGACGATTTTACCTCAGCTTTTCTCCCGCATTACTGGTCGTCGCGACCGTTTATTTTATCTTCGGTATCAGCGGCGAGATCGGAATGTTCGGCGAAGGACAAAACGCCTATTATCACCTGTATACCCATGACGCGTTTGTCTGTGTCGCGGCTATATTAGGCTTGCTGGGCGTCTACGATGCGGTATCATACGTTCTTCCGCAGACGATCCTTCGCTTCTTCTCCTATATCAGCCGCAGTATCACCGAGTTCTATTGTATCCATTGGGTGTATGTGAGGCTGATCACCAACGTTATCCTCTTTGCCGTGACCGGATCGCAGTTACTTCCCGTATGGGCGACCATGCTCGTCAGCTTCGGCATCCTGCTTCTGACTATCATCACGCTGTATACATACCAAAAACTGCTTTTGAAAGAAAGGAAAACGGTATGAAAACAAAGGAAAAACCGCAAAAGCATCTGGGCAGTAGACTCATTGTCATTTCTGTATGGTTTTCGTTGATCACGATTATCATCGCTACCGCTTTTGTCGCTCCTTACAAGTATTACAAAGAAATGGAAGAGTGTACGGATACCGCTTATGCCTATGCTTGTACTGCCGCAAAACTGATCGACGGCGATAAAGCGATCGGTTATCTGGACTCCGCGAGCTTTGATAAGAACGGTCAGCCGATCTATTCCACCGACGAGTACTATCACAGGATCCAGACATACCTGAATACAACTCAGTCGGAATATGACCTGATGAAGTACTTTTATGTGTTTGTCCCGTACGAGGACGAAGTCGTCTATATCTGGGACGCCGATAACGAATCAGGCGCCTGTCAGCTGGGTGATCGGGAAGGATACATGATAGGCGGAAAAGAAGCGGTAGCAAAAGCGTTCAATTCCGATCCGATAAAGGTATTGACCATATTCAATGATGAAACCTACGGAAACATCGTCAGCGCATACTATCCGATTTACAATCACGACGGAAAGCCTGTCGCCGTAGTCGGCGTCGACCTTTCCATGGAGAGCATCATCAGTACGGTGGTTCGTAATGTACTGTTTATCGATATCTTCATCGTGATCATCACGCTGATCGTCATGGCGGTAGGAAATCTCATGATCCGCCGCAGGCTGGTCCAGCCGATCGGAAAGCTGAATACGGCAACCAAAAGCATGGTAGAGAATATCGATCGGGATCAGCACGTTGATCTGGATATCCATACGAACGACGAGCTGGAAGAGCTTGCCGCATCCTTCTCAAAAATGAACGCCGACTTGCGCGATTATCTGAAAAAGCTCGAGAGCGTCACCGCCGAAAAGGAGCGTATCAGCGCAGAGCTGAATATCGCGACACAGATCCAGCTGAGCATGCTGCCCCGCGATTTCCCCGCGTTCCCGGATCGACAGGAATTCGAGCTGTTTGCTTCGATGGATCCCGCCAAGGAGGTAGGCGGCGATTTCTATGACTTCTTCCTGATCGACGACGATCACCTCGCGCTGGTGATGGCGGACGTATCCGGCAAAGGCGTACCCGCCGCGCTGTTCATGGCGAACGCAAAGACGCTGATCAAAAACCGCGCGCTGGTGGGCGGCAGTCCGGCTCAGATACTGGACTACGTCAACGAAAAGCTCTGCGAGGGCAACGATTTGCAGTTCTTCGTCACGGTATGGCTGGCGATCATCGATCTGTCCACCGGCAAGGGAATGGCAGCCAACGCCGGACACGAACATCCCGCGCTGCGCCATGCGGGCGGTGATTTCGAACTGGTGGTGTACAAACATTCACCCGGCGTCGCGATGTTCGAAGGCGTCAGATTCCGCGAACACACCTTTGAGCTGCATCCGGGCGACACCCTGTTTGTGTATACGGACGGCGTTCCGGAAGCGACCGACAGCAAAAACGAATTGTTCAATAACGAAAAGTTGCTCGCCGCGCTGAACAAGGAATCCGCCGCAAATCCCGAAACGCTGCTGCAGACCGTTCGCAAAGAGATCGACGCATTTGTCGGCGAAGCGCCGCAGTTTGACGACATCACCATGCTGGCGTTCCGGTATGACGGCACAGCGGGTACTTCACAAAACTGACGACCTTCGCAAAAACGTCTTGAAAAAGCAGTCAACCGACACTTATAAATCCCCTTACGGCAGATGTTGCATTCCGCCGTAAGGGGATTGTTTGCATGATGGGGTCGATCAACGAAAATCTCAAGCGCAGCCGTCTTGATCTCACCGTCCTTTTTGTTGCAACCTTATCGTAACATATTGATTTTGGCTTCGCTAATGGTTATAATGGATAACAGAATATAACGATTCAATATATCATAAGGGACGCGGCGTGAGATGCCGAATTTGTAACCATGCCGCAGCCCGACAGAAGCATGATAAGAGGTTGTTATGTATTTTTTGATCCAATCCACCCTTACCCAGGTCCCGCGCGAAAAGCTCGCCGGCTCAAACGCGCCGTATATCGCCGTACTCACCCGCAGCCAATGGCTGATAGAGCGGGGCAGCTTTGATATGGGTATTGATATCGACCCGTTTGCCCACGAGATCCATTCTACGAAGGCGGAGGTCAACTACGACTCGCTGACCGGAAGCTTCAGCATCCCCGACCGCGTCGACCTCGAAACAAACGATATCCGATTCGCTTTTGCGCTCGATGAAAAAGGCATTGTTTTTATCGACGACTCCGGCTACGCCGAGAAGACCGTCAACCAGATAGGCAGCACAAAACGCTGGCGGCTGCCGTCGCTGGAGCGATTCCTTTACGACTTCCTCGAACAGATCGTCGCAGACGACCGCGAGCTGCTCGAGCGCTACGACCGCGAGCTTGACGAGATGGAGGACTCGGTGAATCTCGATAAGGACGAGGACGTCACCGACCGCCTCGGTGAGATACGCTCCCATATCCGCGACCTCAGGATCCATTACGAGCATCTTCTCGATTTTACCCAGGAGCTGGAGGAAAACGAGAACAACTTCTTTTACCAGGGCAACCTCAGATACTTCAGACTGTTTTTCAACCGCGTAGAACGGCTGAGAAGCGCGACGGTCGCGATCTCTGACCACGTCAACCAGATACGCGATATCTACAAGGCACACCTTGATGTGCGTCAGAACCGTATCATGACGATCCTGACCGTTGTTACCACCATCTTCATGCCGCTGACGCTGATCGTCGGCTGGTACGGGATGAACTTCCGCTATATGCCGGAGCTGGATACGCCGTGGGGCTACCCTGTCGTTATCGCAGTCAGCCTTTTGATCCTGATCGGCAGCCTGTACTTTTTCAAGAAAAAGAAGTGGCTGTGACGGTGCGGAGGATAATTGCATACAGAAAAATCGGGGCTGTCGCAGAACGCTGAATTCTGTGACAGCCCACGGCATTGAGTGAGATTTAAAACGATATAAAAACCATAAACAGATTGAAAGAAAACCTGAATCAGAGGGCGTTGAAAAGCGCTCTCTTTTTTGCTTTCCAATGAAAGTTTTACAGGTTTTTGCCGTCGCAGATCAACAGATGCTCGCCGCCCATATCGTAGTACAGGGTCAGATCGCCGTCCTCCGGCTCATAGACGCGCAGGACGTCCTTGATGTCCTGTGCCATCGCTGTCATTTCCTCCGTCTTGTCCGTGAAACGCTTCAGCAGCTCGGGGCGATAAGCGACGGTGCTTTCCTGCTCAAACACAGCGGTATACAGGATCCCCGCCTCCACCAAATCCTGAAAGATATGGCTGCCGTAGCTCAGCTCGGGGATATAGCCCGCCTTGGACTCGGAGACCTCCGCGATCACGGAGAATTCGCTGATATCCGCGAACGCCGACGGTACGCCCAGCTCCGGCGACGAGGTGCAGATCCTGCCCGGCGTCAACAGCAGCAGATGCTTGCCCTTCAAACGATAATACCAGTTGACTTCCGATAAAGCCTGCTTGATCTCATACTTTCTGCGGTAGGGCATTTCATAATATTTGATCGGGTCGATATACACCACGCCGTCGAGCGTGATCTCTCTCGAGAAGCCCATGGAAACGCCCTTTGTTTCGAGTAGGATATTCTCCCTGTCGATTCCCTCGGGGATCTTGACCTTGTCGCCTTCCTCAGTCAATTGGAGAGGACGGCACTGCAATAAATCAATGACATAGCTGCCGTCAGGCGCGAGGTTGATCGTATACTCCGTGTCGACGGGATACTCATAATGACTTTGGATCAGGTCGAGCATATCGCGCATATCCGCCATCAGCTGATCGTTCTTCGTCAGACCGTCGCAGGTGATGAAGATCACCTCTTTCCACTCGCCGCGATCCTGATACATCCGTTCCGTGTCAAAGTTGTGGGTATACAGCAGGCGTTTCATATAACCCGGCACCTTTTTGCTGATCTCCATAGCATCGAAACCATCGACGTCGTTTGTCAGATTGCTGACTGCGTCAACGATGCGCTGAGAGTACTGCTGCCGGTCGGAGAATCCTGTGCTGAGCAGCTTGGTCGGCTGATCAAGCGGCACCAGCCGGGGATAAGAACCCGTCCTGCGATCGACCGCCGCGGTGCCGAGACCCATCACCAGCCGCAGCATACCCGATTTCGGCTTCTCTGAACCAATACGGTAAGGGCTGACCGAATAACCGACGCCCGCCGCACACGGCATGAAGAAGCCGTCATACCGCGATCCGGACACACGCTGTACCAGGATCGCCATCTGCTCGTCGCGGCGATGCAATCCGCGGCGGCGGCGATAGTCGAGCGCAGACATGCTCATGGTGCTGGCATAGACGGTCTGCACCGCTTCCTCAAACTTTTGCAGCCGTTCCTCGGGCGAACCCTGATTGCCGCAGAAGACGGACTCGTATTTTCCGGCGAACGCGTTGCCGAAACCGTCCTCCAGGATAGAGCTTGAGCGGACGATAACGGGGTCTGAGCCGTAATAATCGAGGATGCGTCTGAACTCCGCCTCGATCCTTGAAGGAAACTTTCCCTCCATGATCTTCTGTTCAAACTCCCGTGCGAGAGTAAAATACCCCTCCGGCGTGCGCTGCTGGATCCGCAGATCCCAAAAGCCGTTTTCCACGATATAGGCATAAAAGACGTCGGAGCCGATATAGTAGGAGTCGTGCGGCTCAAAGCGGCTGAAGATATCCGGCCGGTGATTCTCGACGATCTTGCGGGCGAGCAGCATGCCGCATGCCTTGCCGCCGATCATGCCGGTGCCCACCATGCGGGAATGCACCTCAAAATAATCCTCCGGGGTGAAGTTCTGCTTGATCAGCCCGCGCATTTTTTCGTCGCGGGTCAGCATGATATTGCAGATCTTGGAGCATTGTTCGGTAACGTCGACGCCGTTTTCGTGCAGCAGCTTTGTTTTGGCAAAAAACCGCTCCCAGCTGTCGATGTTCTGATCGACCGCCTTTGTCGCCGCCTTGTTCATCACGCTGTAAAAGCGGCTGACCTCCGTTCCGTCGGAAAGAACGGTAAAGGTGTTGTCCGCACGGTTCAGATGATAGGGCTGGAACATCGTCTGCGAGTAACGATTCCACACCTTCATCGGGCGCACATAGACGTCGTCCGCATCGGTGTAGACGTCCAAAAAGAGCTGTGTCGTATCGCGGATGGTCGCGATCGCGTCGAAGGAATGCCTGCCGCGGATGATCGGGAAGTACGCGACCGTGTCGAGGATAAACAGGAACGGACAGGTCAGGTGGAAAAAGTTGCCCATCATCAGGTCGGTGGACCACGCCTGCTCCAGCTCGGAAAGGCAGTCGAACACATAGAAGGCGTCCTTGCCCTCGCGCTCGATCAGATTGTGGATATTCACGGTGAATTTCTCAAAGCGGTGCGACAACTCCACATGCTCGATCTTCAGCCCCTCCTGCGGCTCCAGAATCGGCTCATGCTCCGCAAAACGGATGTAGATCAGATTTCTGCCGTCGGCGATCGCCTGCTGTGCGAACCGTCGGGCGACATAGCGGAATTCGTCCAGGGACGGCACCTGCCAGACGACGTTGTCGCCGAGGCGGATGTAATGCAGCGCCTCGTCCATCGTCGGGATGCCGGATCGTGTTTTCTCAAAGGCTGCCATATAGAATCCTCCTGTCAATGCCTTCCCCTCGAGGGGAAGGTGTCACGCGTCGATCGTCGAGATCGTCAGCGTGGTTTCCTCCAGTACGTCAAGCAATACTCTGACCGTATCGAGCGAAGTAAAGGTCGTCACGCCGTTCTCGATCGCGGTGCGGCGGATCGCCGTG